>CAYRRA010000032.1:0-26984 GCA_964426355.1 uncultured Anaerolineaceae bacterium | reverse complement strand
TCATCGGCGATAGTCACTTTGAACTGTTATTTGCCCGGTTTCTTGAGGATTCTGACGACGTTGTATCCTATGCCAACAACTATCTTTCAGTCCATTTTAAAATCGACTATGTTAACTCGGATGGCGATATTTCAAACTATTACCCTGATTTTGTCGTCAAGATATCCGATCAACAAACTTATATTGTCGAAACCAAAGGTCAAGAAGACCTTGACGTTCCGCTTAAAATGCAGCGGCTTCGGCAATGGTGCGAGGATATTAATCATGTTCAGGCAAAGGTGAAATACGATTTTCTTTATGTAGATCAGGAAAATTTCGAGAAATACAAACCGCTTTCGTTTAAACAATTGATCGAAAATTTCCAGGAATATAAGATTTAAGCAACCATCTTGACCGGAATAGCTGCCAGGGAAAACCTCCTCGTTGCCCCCTCCCGCCCGGAGCACTTAATACGTGAACGAGGCTTCCGCCCAACCGGAGGTGTTGCCGGCGTTATCGCGGGCGCGCACGCACAGTTTATATTCGCCCGTTTCGGTGAGCGTTGGCGTGGTAAAGCTGGTTGAGGTGGTATCCGGCTGGTTCTTTGCGCCGCACGCCGAACCGCTGCCCCAGAAAATCTCGTATGCCGCCAGCCCGCTGTGCGCATCGCTGGAGGCGCTCCAGGTATAGGTGAGCGGGTTCACGCCGGGGTCTGTAACCTGCAGGTTGGTTGGAACGGATGGCGCGGTGCCGTCATACTGGAAGGTAAAGAGCGTGCTCCAACCCGAAGTGTTCCCCACCTTGTCCACCGCACGGGCGCGCAGGTAATACGTGCCCGTCGATACGCTCCCAGGGGAATAAGATGACGTGGTCGGCGAAGCGCTGATGTAAGTGCCAGTCGGGCTGCCGCCGAAATAGATATCGTACCCGGCTACACCGCTGCCCGTATCGCTTGCGGCAGTCCAGGTAAACGAGGGCGAGGCGACGCTGTTCTGCCAGGCGCCGCTGGATGCTCCGTGCGTCTCGGTGGCTGTGCCCGGCGCAGCGGGAGGTGTAATATCATAGCGAAAAACAAAGACGGTTGTCCAATCCGGTCTTTCGCTGCCCCAGGCGAAAATCGTGCGCAGGCGCAGGTAATAGGTTCCGGTGGCGCTAACCGCTGGCGGGGTATAGCTGGCGCTGGTCACAAAACTGGTGCTGACCCCCTCTGCGCTGGTTCCCCAGTACACATAGTACCCGGCAGCCTGGCTGACCGGGCTCCAGGAGAAGGAGGGGGCGGAAACGCCACCCTGCCAGGTGTTGGTCTGAACGCTGTGGAGCTCGCTGGCGCTGGACGGGTTGGGCGGCATGGCAGCAACAGTTTGTGTGGTGCCCGGTCCGCCTGCATTTGCCGTGGCAGTCTTTGCTTTTGATGTGGCTTCAGCGTTGGTGGCAATGGCAGCCAGAGCCGTGTTGGTCCTGTTCGGTGTTTTAGAAGGCGTATTGCTGACCGCCGGGGTGTTCGTGGGGGTGCTCGTGGGGGTAGGGGTGTCCGTGGCGGTCGGGAAAGGTGTGCGCGACGGCATCAGGATCACCACGGGTTGCCCGGTGGAAAATGGGGTAGAGCTGGGTCTCAAGTTGGGTTGGATCATCTGCTGACCAGCACCGGGCGTCCAGGTGGGGGGAAGCTGTTGATAGGTGGGCGTGGCGGAAGGGAGGATCAACGCAACCGGTACGGTCGGCGGGGGAAAGGGATTAAGCTGTGAATAAGGGTTCAGAAAGATCAGGCTGAATACCGCAATCACAGCGATGATCGACATAAAAACCAGAAACGAGAGTATGTTCCAGAATGCGTTTTTCATCGAAATCCGTCAAAGTACCTGTGGCAGGAAAAGACCACCCAAAGCAACAGAGATATGGCTGCTTTTCAACCATATTACCAGTTATATTGTCAGTATATAATGAAATTAACGCCTGTCAAGCACTGCCTAACAGTTTTGATAAGCGAAAAAAAGAATTGCCCCGGGGATCGTATTCAGGAAAGGTCATCGACCTCGGATGCGCGCACCCCACCCCAGCGCGATACAATCGTATCATCGTACTGGTCTACGGCATAGCCGACAGCCAGCACCGAGCTTTTCAACTCCTCGATCTCGCATGAACTTCCTGTAATGCTGTATTCAAAGAAAATATCGTGGTCTTTGTCCAATCCAAAGGCGCCAAAACGCATCACATCATTCTCACGCAGAAGAAATTCCATCAAACCAGGCGTAATGGATACGTTGAACGCAACATAAGCACGGGCAGTGATGGTGGCATCCTCCTCACCCCACGGATGCACCCCCACATGGACAAACGCCGACCCGATGTTAACGCCAAAATATGGCGCATCATCACGGGTTTTGACGAAAATGCCAAACATTTCTTTCATCCAGGGTTGAATTTTCTCATACACTTCCTGCTGCATTTTCGTTTCGAATTCCATCTCTCTTCTCCTGAGAAGGGGACTGCCGGGTCAGAAATCCCTTTACCCCAAAATAAGCTGTGCCGTCAAGCCAACGATATTAACATTTTACCGGAAATTTATATTTTCAGGGTTTTTTACGTGGCAGCAATCCAGTGCTCCTTGCCGATTGGCACGGTTTTTCTGCGATTACCGTAACCAACCACGCTGTATCAGCCCGGCTATCTGCGATGAGACAGAATGGATGCGGTCAAATTCGGCGGCAAGGCAACAGCAAGCAGGCAACCCAGGGCAAACCGTCATAAAGCAAAGCCAGGACAATTCCTTTGTATGATAATGACCGGTTTGTTGTATTATTGATAAATAGTCTGTATATAATGTGAACTGGTAAAGCATTCTTTGGTCAATAGAAAATATGGAAAGAGTCGACTTTTATTTACTGCTTAACCTGCTGTCGGTGATTGTTGCTGTTTTTTCTGCACTGGTATCCTGGCATAGAAGGCATATCGAGGGAGGGTTGGCATTATTTTTTCTCATGCTGGCGGTGGCATATTGGTGCCTGTTCAGCGCGTTTGAGTTGTATGCTGTCACCATACCTGAAAAGATTTTCTGGTCACAGGTTGCCTACCCCGGTACAGTAGCCACACCGGTCTTGTTTATGGCGCTGGCGATGAGTTACAGCGGTAAATCTAAATGGCTCACCCGGCGTAGTTTATTTTTACTTTTCATTATTCCAACCATCTCAGTTGTGCTTGCCGCAACGAACAACCAGCACCACCTGATCTGGACCGATTTCATCCCAAACCCTGAGTACCCGCGAGTGCTTCAATATGAACATGGAGCCTTTTTCTGGTTCGGTGTAATTGGCTACTCCTACGTGTGCATGTTGCTGGGAACCTATCATTTTCTGCGTTCAGTACTCCGGCTGGCGAAAACATACCGCCGTCAATCCATCACCATGGTCATCGCTGCGCTCATCCCCTGGACGGGTAATCTCTTATACGTATTCAAGTCCCATCCACTGCACGGCATCGACCTGACCCCGATTGGCTTCAGCATTGGTGGAGTCATTGCGGTGTACGCCATTTTTCACTTCAAACTGCTAGACCTGGTGCCGGTGGCGCGCGATGTACTGATCGAAAACATGCTCGATGGCGTCATCTTGCTGGACAATCAAAACCGCGTGATCGATATCAACCCATCCGCCTTACGGCTCATCAACCTGGATGAAAACGAGGCGATTGGCAAAAATGCGGAAGTCTTTTTGGGTGAACAGATTGCCCTGTCATCACAGACCAACCCTGTCCAGACAGTGAATACACAGCTCGCATGGGGTGCAGATCAGGATACCTTCCTGGACATGACCATCATCCCCATCCAGGAGCAACTCACCCCATCCAGTGGGAAGCTTTTGATCCTTCGCGATGTGACCGCACAAAAAAACGCCGAGATGGAACTGCAAGAAGCCAACCGGCAACTGCGCAGCCAGATTAGTGAAATCAATAAGCTGCAAGAAGACCTGCGCGAACAAGCTATTCGCGACCCTCTGACCGGGTTGTACAACCGCAGATTCTTCAATGAAATTCTCGAGCTTGAACTGCTTCAAGCAAAACAAACCCACCAGCCGGTCAGCCTGGTGATGCTGGATTTGGACGGCTTCAAGAATTTTAACGATACCTATGGGCATATCGCTGGCGATGATATGTTGAGGAAATTGGGTGAAATCCTGCGCTTGCAAACCCGGCAGAGCGATTTTGCCTGCCGCTACGGCGGAGAGGAGTTTATCGTTGTCATGCCTGGTGCATCGCCCAATGCAGTCATGAAACGTGTCGAGGAATGGCGTGCAGCGTATGCCAACGCACGGGTTCGCTGCGGCAGCCTGGAGCTGCAAAACACCTTTTCAGCCGGTGTGGCGGTTTTCCCGTTTCATGCAGAGAACTCAGACGATTTGCTTAAAGCGGTGGATCGGGCGCTCTATATTGCCAAGTCATCAGGGCGAAACCGGGTTGCCACCATTGAAACCTTGCAATAGAATCCCTTATATCCGTTCCGGTGGTTCACCGGATGAGAATTTCCTTGGAGGCAGGTAAATGAAAAAATCGATTGGAGCAAAGCCAACCCCCATGACAGCCCCGGTATGGGCTGTGGGTACGTATGACGCTGAGGGCAAACCCAATATCATGACAGCCGCATGGGCTGGCATTTGCTGCTCAAAGCCCCCCTGTATTTATGTATCCCTTCGCAAAGCAACGTATTCCTACGCCAGCATCGTTCAGCGAGGCGCATATACTGTCAGTGTCCCCTCGCTTACCTATATCAAAGAGATGGATTATGCCGGTATCGCTTCAGGCAGAGATGTGGACAAATTTGCAGTAGCCGGATTAACCGCTGTGCACAGCGACCTGGTGGATGCCCCCTATGTGGCTGAATTTCCACTGGTGATGGAATGCAAACTGCTTCATACGATTGAACTGGGCTTGCATACCCAGTTTATCGGCGAAGTGCTGGATGTAAAAGTGGATGAGACCCTCTTGACCGAAACCGGCAAGTTGGATATCGCCAGGATGGGATTGTTCGTCTTCACCGGCGATTATTACGCCGTCGGCGATTTTGCCGGCAAGGCGTTCTCCATTGGGAAAGATCTCTAGCTTTCCAACCGGCGGAACTCCTCCCGCAGAATTTTTTACCCGTCACAACTGATTACACCCTCATTCGGGATCGCCCTTTCTAACTCGCTCCCGCTATGCAGGGTTTGGGCGGCAGCGAGCTTTCACTTTTGAAAGTCCTGCGTATATTCCGAATTTTCTTTTTGTCGATTACGATTGACCGTGACACAGGCATTGGGCAAACGAGCTGTCGTGGTGAACAGCGCAGCTTGGCTTCTATGCAATACAAACTGTATCTACAAATGGACCGGATCAGCAGGGTTCCTCTTTTGTGCTTTCATAGGTGCGTATGAAAAAGAACTTTTTAGCTCTACTTTTCTTAATCCTCATACTGGTTCTGAGTCTTTCAGCCTGCGAGGGTTATGATGATGAAATGTATTATGATGATGAAGAGTATTACGATGGCGAAGCGGATTATGAAGAAGATTACACCAGCGAAGAGGAAGCGTCAGCAGTGCCAGCAGCGCCAGCAGCCACAACAGGCGAGCCCGGTACCTGGTTGGTCATGCTGTATCAGAACGCCGATGACCAGGTGCTGGAACAGGACATTTTCATCGACCTGAACGAAGCCGAGTTGGTGGGTTCGGATGAGAACGTCACCATTGTTTCACAGATAGACCGCTATGAGAACGGCTTTGACGGCGACGGTGACTGGTCGAGCACCAAACGGTTTTTAGTACAGCAGGATGACGACCTGGATTCAATTGGTTCGCAAGAAATTGAAGACCTGGGGGAAGTGGATATGGGCGATTGGCAGACCCTGGTCGATTTTGCGGTTTGGGCAATCGAGACATACCCGGCAGACCGACACATCTTAATCCTATCCGACCACGGCGCAGGCTGGTTCGGCGGGTGGAATGATGACTCTCCTTACGAGGGCAGTTCTTTTACCCTGGAAAATATCGACCAGGCTCTCTCCGAGGTGATTAAACGCACCGGCATAGATGCTTTTGAACTGGTCGGGTTCGATGCCTGCCTGATGGGGCAGTTGGAGGTGTTCAGCGCGGTTGCTCCGTATGCGCGCTACGCCGTAGCCTCGGAGGAGACAGAACCCTCATTGGGTTGGGCGTATGCAAGTTTTCTTTCTTCGTTGAGCGCCAACCCGGCAATGGGCGGCGATGTCCTGGCAAAGTTGATTGTGGAAAGCTACATCGACCAGGATTACCGCATCGTCGATGATGATGCCCGCATGCTCTTTATCTCAGAGGTGTACGGCGTTGAAGAAGAATACAGCGCTGAAGAAGTTGCCAGGGAAATGAGCCTGGATATTACCCTGACGGCAGTCGACCTTTCCGGCATGAGTGCATTGAACGAAGCGGTTAACAACCTTGCCTTCCAACTGGTTAACGTTGACCAAAGCGATGTGGCGCGGGCACGCACGTATGCGCAGTCATACGAGTCGGTCTTTGGGGAAGATGTGCAACCTTCGTACATCGATTTGGGGCACTTCATTTCCATCCTGGCGAATGAAACCAGCGACGACGATGTCCTTGATGCCATCCAGGCGGTGCAGAAAGCCATTCGAAACAGCGTCCTCGCCGAAAAACACGGCGAGAATCTCTCCGGTTCCACCGGATACAGCATCTTCTTCCCCAACTCAAAATTGTTCAAGGAGACCTCCGGGAGAGGCGATTACACCTATACCGAATATGCTTCTCGCTTTGCGGCGGCATCCCTGTGGGACGATTACCTGACATTTCATTACACCGGCAGCCAATTTGACCCCGGCTCGGCTGATCTGAGTGTGTTGGGTGAGACGCCCATCAGCCTGGCAGAGCTGGGTGAAAATGCCAGCCAGTCACAGCCTGAGAGCAGTGCTGAGATAACCTCACCGGCATCCGGTGAGATCTCCCTTTCTCCGTTGGAACTCAGCGCAGAGCAAATCGATATAGACAGCTCGGTGACGCTGACCACAACCGTCAGCGGAACCAATATCGGCTTTATCTACTATTATGTCGCCTGGTATGATGAAGAAAGCGATTCTTACATGACCGCAGACAAAGGGTATATTGAATCGGATGAAATAAAAAATATCTCCGGTATCTTATTCCCAGATTGGGGTAGCGATACCAGTTTTGAGCTTTCCATTGATTGGGAGCCGACAATTTACTTTATCAGCAATGGGTATGAAGAGGAAGACCAGTTTGCCTTCTTTGAGCCTGAGGTCTTCGGCGCCACACCAGAGACAGATATCTACTCGGTCAGCGGCGTTTACACCTACAGCGACAGCGGCGAAACCCGTTACGCTGTGATGAAGTTCACCGGCGACGGTAAGATGAAAGCGATTTACGGCTTCACCGGCGAAAACATGCAGGGCGCGGTTCATCAAATCACCCCCAAGTCCGGTGACCAGTTTACCGTGATCGAAGAGTGGCTGGAATTTGAGCAGAATGAAGAAGGGGAGCTGGTGCTGTATGAGGGCGGGACGATTACTTTCCGCGACCGCCCGATTACAATGGAAGCCTATTATGGCTATCCGGGTGAGTACATCCTGGGGATCATCCTGGAAGATATTGACGGAAACTTTACCGAACAATACGCCGGGCTGCTGGTGACAGAATAGCCGGTCAACCTGAGAGGACAGCGCTCAAGGCTGGTATTTTTTGTGCGCCGTCCATATAATCAATTCAGGCGAGGCTGCATTCGCCTGAAAAGCGCTTCGCAAACTGGAGAATTGGCGAAATGAATATCATAAAAACAATCCATCATACAGGTCGGGTCTTCACCCTTTCAGCAAGCGAGGCAGATGTTACGCCGCCCGGGAAGGGCACGGTGCTCTTTGAGGAAACCGGCGTCTCAGTTCAGCCCGCAGCAGAGGAGGATACATTTGTGGTGTCCGCTCTCATCCGTGGCGAGAACATCGCACATGTCTTTGCGCATGTCCTGCTCTTTGACCAGGACTTGAACCAGTTCTTTGGACCCGTTTTCCATGAATACCTGGTCCCCGAAGAAACAAAAGAAGTGAATGGCGTGCAGTATCCGGTCTGGGGCAGTGAGTTCCAGGCAGTGTACGAATTTCTCCCGTGCTTGCCCATTCTCAGCGCTGGCGAAGAGGCAAGCCTGGGCTTCGCTGCGCCGGAAAAATTTTCCCTGAACCCGGAACTGCAAACTTACCGCATCAGCGGAAAATATGTATTTGCGGATGAGGAAAAAGAACACAAAGCCACGCTGCGCTTCAACCGAGAAGGAAACCTGATCGATATCATCTTAATCAAAGAAAAGAGAGGCTTTGGCATGCCCAAACCTTTTCAACCTGCACCCGGCGATCGTTTCGCTCCGCAGGTAAAACGTTATTTTGCCGACATGGCAGGAAACACCGTAGACAACAACAGCATGCTCTTCTCCGATGAACTGCGTTTGAACTCCCGGGTGATACGTCACTTTGAGCCAGCGTTGCCCGGAACGTATCTCGCCGGTTTCCTGGTGCAGGATTTTGACGGGAATGTCTACCATCGCTATACAACCCTGACGGTGGAGTAAAAGTTTCCGGCAATCATTTACCCTGACGGGCTGGTTTTCTTGACCAGTATTGCCATGATTGGAAAGAATATTTTCTTTGCTACATTGCATATTTTTATATACAATGATAGTGATGAATTCATCCGCATCCTTCACACAACAAGAAAACCAGCCAAAGCGCACGAGCAAATTTGCAGAACCGATCCTCGCGCTTGTTTTACTGGTGGGTCTTTACCTCGCTTCACGCCATAACTATTTGCTTTTCCACAGCATCGCCGAAATTGCCAGCATCGTGATTGGCGTTTCCATCTTTTTTTTCATCTGGAATGCCCGCCGCTATCTGGAGAACCATTTTCTGCTCTTCCTGGGAATTTCCTATCTTTTCATTGCCATACTTGACCTGTTCCACACCCTGGCATACAAAGGCATGGGGGTCTTTCCGGGGTATGATGTCAACCTGCCCACCCAGTTGTGGATTGCTACCCGCAGTTTACAAAGTATTTCGCTTCTTTTTGCATTTGTTTATCTTCGCCGCAGACTCGTACCTGGTCGCGCCCTCTTTTTCTTTTTTCTGGCAACCGCGCTGATTTTGGCGTCGATTTTCACGGGCTTCTTCCCGGATTGCTTTCTGCAGAGTGGGTTGACCGGGTTTAAGATTTATGCCGAATACGCAATTGTGTTAATTTATTTAGCAGCGATTGTTCTGCTGCAACGCCAACGCAAACAGTTCGACTCGGCAGTGATGCGCCTGCTGATGGTTTCCTTCTCGCTGTCCATCGCCACAGAACTGGCTTTCACTCTGTACACCGATGTGTATGGGATTTTGAATATGGTCGGGCACTATTTAAAGGTGCTCTCGTTTTTACCCATTTACCAGGCTGTGCTGTACACCGGCATCCAACAGCCCCTAAGTATTCTCTTTCGCGACCTGCGCCAAGCGCGTGATGAACTTCAATACATGGCGACACATGATTCCCTTACCACCTTGCCGAACCGCAACCTCTTTTTCCACCAGATAGAGCACGCCATTCGCATGGCGTTGCGCAATAAAAAGATGGTTGCGGTCCTCTTTATCGATATCGACAATCTCAAGCACATCAACGACACGTATGGGCATGATGCAGGCGACCAATTACTCCAAATCAACGCCAGGCGTATGACCAGTCTGCTGCGATCCAGCGATATTGTTTATCGGTTTGGCGGCGACGAGTTCATCCTCACCCTGGAAAACATTACCAATCGCCAGGATGCAGAAGTTGTGACAAGAAAGGTACTGAATAAACTTTCTGAACCAGTTATCATTGACACGCGTACCATTCAAAATAGTGCCAGCATTGGGGTCAGCCTGTTTCCAGAGGATGGAAACGAACCGGCTTTGCTGCTGAAAAAAGCCGACATAGCCATGTACACTGCAAAAACATCAGGGAAGAATCGGTTTAAGTTCTACGATGACAGCGATGAGGAGTTGCCATCATCCGCTGAACCACATCAAACGTCAGAACCTTCTTTATCCACTGCCCCGCTCAATACTCGTAACAACTCCCCCCAATAAACTCACGCAGCACCGAATCAGCCGGGATGATGCCCTCATCTCTCACCGGTGTAACCGATTGCAGCAATTTATAGATCCGCGCTGCGCGTTCGCTGGCATCCTGGCGTAACGGGTCATTGCGGTATTGTTCAGCCCATTTTCCAAAGTCATCCAGCAGCCTGGCGGCATAAAGCGGAAGCTCATACGGCATCCCACTGTTCACGATGTAATCTGCGTTGTTGATATAAGGGATGATGTTGCGCAGTTCGCTGGCGCGAACATAATGCCAGTGTTCCAGCGTTTTAGTAGGCGAATACGCGCGGTGAGCAGCATCGCGCAACATACGGCGGATCAGGCGTAAATCCGTCCAGCGCACATACTCACCGGCATCATCCTTCATTTGCAGCAACGGCTCAAGGTAAAGCATAAATTTCTGCTGTACGGGGATGTCACCGGTCATATCGGGATAGAAGCCGTGCAGGCTGTCAATCAGGATCATCTCATCCTTCGCCAGGCGCATGGGTGTTTGCGCCAGCGTACGTGTGCCAGTTCGAAAGTCGTAATTAGGGATTAGCACCTCTTCGCCGGCAAACAGCCTCACCAGGTGTTCGTTAATCAACGCCAGGTCCAGCGCCTGCGGGGTCTCAAAGTCATAATCGCCAAATTCATCTTTGGGATGCAGTTCCAGGTCAAAGAAATAATGGTCAACGTTCAAAGTAACCAGCTTCAACCCCATTTCCTTCAAACGCTCGCCGACCTTCATGGTGGTGGTGGTCTTGCCGGATGAAGACGGACCGCAAATAATCACCATGCGCAATTCACTCACGCGCCTGGAAATCAATTCGACCGCGTTATCAATATCCTGGTGGTAAGCCTCTTCTGATTTTGCCACAACCTGGGCATATTCGCCGCGCGCAATGCGTTCGTTCAGCGCCTGCACGGTATGCACCTGGTTGGTGACCGCCCAATCGAGCACGCGCCAGATGCGCGCCCACGGGATGAAAGAGGACGGCTGCAAGGCGCGTTCGGCAGCCTGTTTTCTCAGGCGTGCGCGCTCGTCGCGGTAGAGAATATATGCCTTTGCCACGCGCGCATGACCGTTTTCAATCAACACTTTTTCAACCACATCCTGGATTTCCTCCACCGTGGGGACATCGCCCTCAGGATGCATTTCCTCCAACAGGGCTACCACCTGTACGGTCAATTTTTCAGCGACAGAACGGTCTCTGCCACCCACCGCCACGGCTGCCCGGTAAATTGCATTGGTGATGCGCTCTTCCGTGAAAGGTACCACGGCTCCACTGCGTTTAACCACCTGTTTGATCTCAGCCATTTTTGCACCTGCTTTTCTTGCCGTCAAAGGCTAGATTGCCCAAAATCACCTGGATAACTTCCTTTGCGAGAGTGTGGGCAAAAAATCCTTGTTCTGAATGCTCGTTTGTTAACATTATATACAATTTGTAAGGCAATGCTCATTGGATGCACACTGGCTGCAGGACAATCTCATCTAAATAGGTTTTATTTATAAAACCTCCACCCCCACCCTATAAGGAATTGAGGCTGTCTAAAAAAGCAGCCTCTTTGCCTGTACTCTCGCGAATGTTGTTTGCTGCTGTACCCTGGCTCGGATCAGAGATCCTCGCAAGCGGGTCTTGTCCGCGCTGCTCGTTTTTACGCTCATTATCCTGGCAGGCAGTGGCAACGGTGATCCCTCGCTTGCGCTTCGGGATGACAACCAGGGCGTACTGTCATGCCGAGTGCAACGAGGCATCCACCCGGGTTTATGCACAGCAGCGTAGCCTGCCACGCAAAGGCAACAGTGATTCCTCGCTTGCGCTTCGGGATGACAATGTGGGTTGCGTTCCGATGACCCCTGGAAACCCGACAACATCCACCGCGCCCTACCCAATCACCGTTTACCCATTACGAATCACCTGTCACGGGCTGCCTGCCACGCCGGGGCAACGGTGATCCCTCGCTTGCGCTTCGGGATGACA
Organism: uncultured Anaerolineaceae bacterium; assembly: GCA_964426355.1. Classification (GTDB taxonomy): domain Bacteria; phylum Chloroflexota; class Anaerolineae; order Anaerolineales; family Anaerolineaceae; genus JAJFTV01. The sequence continues at coordinate 14,909 of CAYRRA010000032.1, read as the reverse complement.
ACCAGGGCGTACTGTCATGCCGAGTGCAACGAGGCATCCACCCGGGTTTATGCACAGCAGCGTAGCCTGCCACGCAAAGGCAACAGTGATTCCTCGCTTGCGCTTCGGGATGACAACCTGGGTTGCGTTCCAATGCCCTCTCGAAACCCAACAACAGCTATTGCGCCTCGCCCCAACCCAATCACCGTTTACTGATTACGAATTACCTGTCAGGGATTACTACGCCACAACTCATTTTGGGACAACCTCAAAAAACATTTTCTCCCCTTTTTCGCATCGGTAAAGGGCTGGGCGAAGGGTGAAAATGCATTGTTCGTAAAAAAAAGGATATGCGACTGCCCCTACACAGGCTGCTTTTCCTGTTTTGATTATAATAAGCAAGTGCGCCACTGGATGCAGGAACGTGTTTTATTGTAAAATGAGAGGTATCGTAGCAATAACAAAGGACTGTCATGTCTTCCAATATCTCAAAACAACCTGAAAAAAAGCCCAATCAAAACCTTCAAATCGCCGGTCGTTACATCCTTGTCTATTTATTTTTCATCGCCTTTCTGGTATTGGCAGCATTTCTGTTGTTCCGTGTTCGCATGAACATCATCCAAATCGCGTTTTTGCTGGGTTACAACCAGGTGCAGGTGAAAGGCATCTCCAACCTGGGTATACTGATCAGCGGCGTGCTGATTCTGGCGAGTATCGTTTTTGCTGAAGATTATTTGCGTAAAGGGGTACAGGAAGGTTTGATGTGGAAACGCCTGCTGCGCGTTTTCATCACCGAAGGTGGTGTGATCCTGTTTTCTTTGCTGCTCTACTACATCATCATGTATTTCGCCTTGTAAACGCACATTCCCCCATGTTCGCCTGAGAAAATTTCCTGCCGTTTAAAACGAAAAAGGTCCCAAAAAAAGTAGGACCTTTTCCAATGAAATAATTAGACGGAATAAAAAAATTAGACGGCTTGTACGACATTGGAGAAGATGTTGCCGATAGCCGGACCGAGCAGGGCGAGAATTACAATAACAACCACTGCCACGAGAACCAGAATCAACGCATACTCTACCAAACCTTGACCCTTTTCTTTGGGTGCAAACAACATAAGAATCACCTCCATTCTAAACTAGTGAAAAACTCGTTCACCTTCTTTTATTATCGGAAAAACGGCGTAAAAATTCAATAGAATCAAATTACATAATTGTATAGTCCATAAAGCCGAAGAAGGTGTTTAAGTTCTTCTTGAGTATTTTAAACCGATACAAACCCTATTTTGAACTATACATCCCTCGTAATTGTATATAAAGACGAGCCAGACAAGTTTTCGTTACAAATTCGCGCCATTTCTTCATCAACCCTTTGCTGAAATGTTCTGCATGAATTTTCTCCAATCGGATTTGCCAGGTATAGAACTGTATAAAGTGGAAGTTGACCCGCTGTTTTGCCGATTTTATGTTGCGCTGCCCCCAGCGGTAAACCTTTTTCAACGCCGAAAACGCCTTCCGCAAGTGATTTTTAGCTTCCAGAAGTTCGCCTTGCTCCAGGGCGGTGTAGAGATGCAGCCGGTGATGATCGAAAGTCAGCCATTGTTTTTGCAGCTCAAAGTAGCTCAACTCCGTTTCCAACCGTCGGTCTGCGCCGGGCTTGCATTTCTGTAATATGCCTTCAGCTTGTGCAATCCAGTTAAACATTTCCGCATGGCGGCTGCATTTCTGCTCCAGTACCGCAACCGGGGCAAATACCGGGTCGCCCATATCGGCTGGCGGCGTATCCCAGATTTGTTGAATGCCGTGCACCACCGTCAGGCGCACCTGTTCAGGCACAATATCCAATGCAATGGCAAAGGCAGCTTCTAAGGCACGGTAATACGCCAGCAAATCACAGCCAAAAGCCGCGCGGCTGAACTGAGTGATGAGATGGTCGAGGTTCTGCTCAGGGTTCCATGCCAGGCGTGGGAACAGCCAGACGTTCAACTGTGGAGAAGTCCAGGCATAGTCACCGGTCATCAATGCCTGCAGGGTATGCGCGCCAGCGTCCCGGTAAAACCGCACGTCCTGCTGAATTACCGCAGGCAGAGGCGGCAGTACCGATTTGAACAGTACCGCGTCCAGGTAATACTCAAAGATGCGCGCTGGTTTTGCCTTGCTGTGTTGAAAATACTGCGCCTGTTTGCGGAAAGTCTGGTTGTAATGGGGCACGTTCAGGCTGCATGCAGCATCTTCACTGCCATGAGCATAGCAACGCATACGGGGCGCCCAAAGCATGTGCACGTTGGGATGGGGCGTCACTTTAACCGGCAGCGTTTCGGTATCGTGATAGGCAATAAAACTGATCTGTGCAGCCGGGTTAACAGCTTGCAAGGCTTCGGCAACGGCATTGGTCGCCAGCAAAAGTTGTTCGCTGGCAGTATAGGCACAGCAGGTTTCGCACTCGCACCAGCCTCCGCCGGGTATGTCATCTGCCCATAGATGAAACACATCCACCTCAGGGTGTGCACTGAAATGCTTTTCAGCGTTCTGGCGGATGATATCCAGACCGGGCTGGCAGGAGGGGCAGAAATTGTGGTCGGGTGTGCGCTTTCCGGTATTCAGTCGAAAAGCTTCAGGCATTTGTGTGAAGAGTGAGCGCGGCAGCAGGTCTGCCAACCCATGCCCGCCGTGCTCCAGGGTCATGCCGCGCTCCTGCATTAAAGGCAGGTACACCGCTTTGAATGCCAGGTACTGGCTTTCTGGCACAGCGCCCAAAGCCAGCGAGCCGTTGGTGGTATGGAAAAAAATGGTGTTCAGCCGGTTTCGCCCAGCCCAAACTACCCAATCAGCCACATCTTCCATAAAAGCCTGGTGACCGATGATCAGGCAGCGCCCTGGCAGTGCCGGTTTTTCGCGCACAGGTTCATCCGGCAGGTCAAAGCAGCTCCCCTGGGGAACAACCTCGCCGGCAGCACCGGGGGCGAACCAGCAGCAGCCCAGGGCTTCGAGAAAGCTGTACACGCCATAGAGCAGCCCGCGCGGGCTGAACCCGGTGATGCAGATATCGCCGTTGTCGCGGTGCCATTCAAAGCCATCTTCATCACCCTCCAGAAAGCAAAGGTAAAAAGAAGGGTTATGCCCCTCCGGTTGAGCATGGATCGCTAACCTTTTCCCGCAGATGCGTTCCAAAAAGGTTTGCAGCTCGCGCGCAGCTAACAATGCCGTTGGGTTATCGCTGTTGAGGATAATTTGCCAGTGATCAGATAAATCGAGCTTATGCATATTAAACCGATCAGGAGACAATCTCAGTTTGAACGCTGAACTCCGGCGGGTTTTGCCACCATTTCTTAACCGTGCATTTGCCGGCAGCTTTAAGTAACGCATCAAGACGGTCTTCGGGAAAATCCGATGGAACCAAAAGCTGCATTTTCACCGTGCTAACCAGGCGAGTACCATCGTCATTTTCAACAACTGCCTTCATCCCGAGGGGCAGCGGCAGCCCGTTGGAGGCGCAGTAGCCGCGCGCCGTTGAGGCAGTGCAAGCTAGCAAACCTGTGAGGAAATACACACCCGGGGATGGGTTGGTCTGGTCTCCTCCATCAACCGTAATGGTGAAATCTCCAACACTCACCTCGATCGCCTTTGAGTCGGGGGCAAACTGAATGCGTACCTCGCGTTCGGACATGTTTTTTTCTCCGTATGTGAAATTTGAGCGTTCAATAGCTACCGGTTATTATATCAAGAGAGAAGGGAGCGATGAGATTACAGAAGGGTATGCGAGTATCACCACCCGGGTGGTGGAAAACATGCATCTCCCGCCATTTATCCCCTGCACGAATATGCTATAATATCGCCACTGTGAACATGCGAGTTAGCACAGATGGATGATGATGACCTAGCCGGCAGGAGGCGAAGCCCGTGGCGCTGACCCTCCTGACAATCTTTTTCGTTGTCTCACTTTTAATTTTTATCAACGGCTTATATGTTGCCGGTGAGTTTGCTACTGTCAGCGCACGTAAAACGCGCATCATTCAGGCTGCAGAAGGGGGAAACCGGTTTGCTCGTCTTGTGTTGCCCGTTCTCCTCGACCCCCACAAGCTCGACAATTACATCGCCGCCAGTCAGGTGGGCATCACGCTTTCCAGCATCGTGCTCGGCATTTACGGCGAACGGCAAATAGCACCCCTGATCGCGCCGCTGATTGAACGTCTGGTTGGTATTGGCACAGCCGAAGCCGGTACGCACATTGTCGCCTCAGGTATTGCGGCTACCGTGGTTCTGATTGTGCTCACCACGCTGCAGGTGATTATGGGCGAGCTGGTGCCCAAGTCGATTGCCATCCAGTACCCCGAAAAACTGGCGCTGATTACGGCATTGCCGATGACCTGGTCAGCCAATTACCTGCTCAAACCCCTTATCGTGCTGCTCAACGGCAGTGGACGACTGCTGCTGAAACTGCTGGGGGCATCGGCTGGTGAGCGGCACACCCAGGTTTTTTCACCTGAAGAAATCCTTATCCTCGCACAGGAAAGCCAGCGCGGTGGCTTGATTGCCGATGACGAAAATCGCTTTTTGCATAACATCTTCCGCAGCAGTGAATTACGCGCCGCCGATGTCATCGTACCGCGCAACCGCATCGTAGCCGCTGAGGTTCACCACCCGGTGCTCGAGGTGCTGCAAATGGCTGCCGATTCTGCTTACACGCGCCTCCCGGTCTACGAGGGCGATATGGATCATATCCTGGGCATCGTTCACCTGCGCGATTTGTTCACCCTCTACCGCTCTGACCCCGCTGCAGATATCCGCTCGATTGTGCGGGGTGTTCCTTTTGTGCCCGAAACGCTCAACATCAACGAGGTCTGGCAGCGCCTGAACGAAGCGGAAAGCTATGTCGCCATCGTCTTTGACGAGTTCGGCGGCACCAGCGGTCTAATCACGCGCGAAGACCTGATCGAAGAGCTCTTTGGCGAGCTGCAGGATGAGTTTGACCAGGAACAGGCACTCGTCACGCACATGGCGGGCGGACAGGTAAGCGTGCGCGGCGACCTGCTCATTGCCACGTTCAACAACATGTTCGAGATCGACCTGCCCCATGAAAGCTCGCGCACCGTTGGCGGGTTGATCATGGACGAATTGGGGCGCATCGCGCAGGTAGGTGACGAGGTCGATGTGGATGGCATCCACCTGCGCGTGGATGCGGTAAATCATCAATCCGTTGCCAGGGTTTGCGTTCAATTTAAGAGCGGAGGGGATGGCTGATGGCTGTGGTCTTCTCCTTTGTCGTTATCATCGTGCTGATCCTGATCAATGGCTTGTTCGTTGCGGCAGAATTTGCCATCATTGGTGTGCGCCCAACGCGCGTTAAGCAGCTTGCTGATGAAGGCAACGTCGCGGCGCGCTGGGTGCACAGCGTTCTGCTAGACCGGCGTAAAACCGACCGTTACATTGCCACCGCGCAGCTCGGCATTACGCTTGCCAGCCTGGGGTTGGGTATGTACGCCGAACCGGCAATCGCCCACCTGATCGAACCGCCGCTGCATGATTGGTTTGGGCTGGAGGGAGCGATCGTGCACACGATCTCGTTTATCTTCGCCCTTTCGTTGATCACCTATCTGCACGTCGTAATTGGTGAGATGGTGCCCAAATCGCTTTCGCTCCAAAACGCTGAAGGCACAGTGCTCACCCTGGCGAACCCCATGCGGCTGGCAGGGAGTATCTTTTCCATCCCGGTCACTCTGCTGAACCACATCGGTCTCTGGACGCTCAAACTGTTCGGCATCCAGACCGCCGGAGAGGGCAGCCGGCTCTATTCGCTGAAAGAACTGGAATTGCTCTTCTCCGAGAGTTACGCCGAGGGGCTGCTGGAAGAAAATGCGCAAACGCTGGTGAATAATATTCTCGATTTTACCGAAGAGCGCGTGGATCAAATCATGGTGCCGCGCCCGCTGGTCACTGCCATCCCCGATCACCTCAGCGAAGAGGCGTTGCTGGAGATCTTCACCGAAAAATCCTACAACCGCCTGCCGGTCTATCACGAACACATCGACAACATCACCGGGATGTTGCATCTGAAAGACCTGGTGCGTCAGCAGCTTTCGGGTCAACCGTTCAATCTCAAAACCTTGCTGCGCCCGGTCATTTTCGTACCGGAAAACCTGCCGGTCAAGGCGCTGCTCGCCGACTTACAACGCCAGCGCCAGCAAATTGCCATCGTGATGGATGAATACGGCGGTACGCTCGGGCTGGTCGCATTGGAAGATATCCTCGAAGAGGTGGTGGGGGAAGTGCGCGATGAGTTCGACTTCAAAGAGGAAGCGCCGCTCAAACTGGTTGCAGCAGGTCATCTTATCGTGCAGGGTACCGTAAGCCTGGAAGACATTCAGCCATACGTGGCGCTCGATGCGTACGGTCACGGCGTGCATACCGTTGGCGGGCTGGTGTGGGCAGAACTGGGGCGCCGCCCGGCGGTGGGCGACGAGGTGATCGTTGGCACAACGATCTTGCGTGTGAACGCAATGAGCGGCTTGACCATCACGCAGGTATCCATCCGCTTTCCCACAGTAAATTAACCTGCGTTCGATTCATACTGTTCCACTTGCTTGATTCAGGATGGGCGTGTATTCACCCTTATTCCGCATTTCGTTTGGCGGGTCGTTTGTTTCTATTTTGCGGGGAACTTAATCCAACATGCAAAAACCGTATATGCCGCATTCCGGTACTCTCCTTTTCAGCGCAAAAAGATATAGTTAATAGAGAATTCTCAAACAGGACCATGCATGGACGATAAAACTGCAATTTCTCGGATCAAACAAGGTGATCTCAGCGGGCTGGAAACGCTGGTCAGGCGCTATCAGGTCAGGGCAGTACAAGCCGCCTTCTTGATCGCCCAGGAGCGTTCACTGGCTGAAGAAACGGTGCAGAATGCGTTCTTGAAAGTTGTTGAAAAGATCGATCAGTTCGATGAGGAGCGCCCCTTTACCCCCTGGTTTTTCAGGATCGTCGTTAACGATGCCGTCAAGGGTGCGCAAAAACAAAGCAAGCTGCTTGATCTGCAAGAAGAGCCGGATGAGGAAGCACAGACGCTTGCCAGGTGGATGATCGACCCACAGCCCTCCCCGGAGGAACAGGTGGAAAACCGCGAAAGTGAAGATAATCTGCGCAGGGCAATCCGCCAGATTTCACCCGAACAAAGAGCGGTGGTCGTGATGCGTTATTACCTGGACATGAACGAAAAAGAGATGTCCACCCGGCTGGAAAGACCAGTCAGCACGATTAAATGGTGGCTGAGAGCTGCCCGCAAGCACCTGGCTGCGCTGCTCCAACCCGCGAGGGCAACCGAAGAACCGCTAGAGGAGGTTTATGATGGAAAAAGAACGTATGAAAGAAATGATGCAAAAGCTGGCGGAAAAAGAGGTGCCGTCCGCTTCGATTAACCTCTGGCACAGCCTGGAGCAAAACCTTGTGAAGAGAAAACGCAATCTCTCAAAACAAGGAGAAATTTACATGAAACCACGTATTTTCAACCGTCGCCCGTTTCAATGGGCATTGGGGGTCACGCTGACTGTTGTCTGCGGTTTTACCCTCCTCTTTGCCATCCCCCAGGGTAAAGCCCTGGCGCAAAACATATTGCAATTCTTTAGTCGCAGTCAGACGGAACAGCAAACCGTTCCGCTGGTGGATGCCGGTCTGCAAACCGCACCTGAAGAAGCGGCAGTTGAACCGGCACAAGAGCAAGCTGCTGTGTTGGAAGAAGGTTGCGGATCTGCACTTTCGCCCGCCTGTACGCCAGAAAAGCTGCAAGAAGCGGCAGGTTTCCCCCTGAAATTCCCCCAGAACCTGAAAGACATGCGTTTTACCGGCGCAGCCGTGCTGACAAACGGTGCACTCCTCCAATATGAAGGCAGTTATGGTGTGCTGCTGCTGGCGCAAACCCTGCCGGGTGAAGACGCCGCACAGACATGGACGATTGGACAGGGTGCCACGGTCGAAAGCGTGAGCGTGCACAACCAACCCGCCGAGTACGTACAGGGCGGCTGGATGGGGCTGGGTATCAACGATGCTGATATGTCCTGGGATGCCAGCCTGCCCACGCAAACGTTGCGCTGGGGATTGAACGGCATTGAGTTTACGCTGGTGAACTTCCCGGCACAGTCTGCCGGCGGACCGGTCGGGTTTGACCTGGCGCAGATGCAGCAAATGGCTGAGGAGATCGGTGTTCCAAATGCCGCTGAAAACACAGAGGCAGAAGATGGTCTGACCCTGGCAGACGCTAAAACCCAGGCAGGTTTCGAGTTCAACGAGCCCGATTGGCTGCCGACCGGCTTTATCGCCTACAAGACCACATACGACAGCCAGCACAACGCCATCTGCCGTTATTACTACACCCCTTCTGACCTTGCCTACCTTTCGCCGCTGGTGATTGGACAAAGCACCTGGGCGCTGCCCGGCGTGGAAGACTTGTGGGCTACTGCAACGTACAATGGGCAGGAAGTTGAGACCCCCGTGAGCCAGCAGTTCTTGAGCATTCAAGGTGCCGACGGTGGGCAGGGTCTCTTCCTCGAAAACGGGTTGCGGGCAGATGCGTTCTGCGGCGGTGAACCCATGACAGCCAACCGGGCGCTGCTCTGGCAACAGGGTACACGCACCTATGCGCTTTTTGCCCCGCTGGATGCCAGCGACGGGCGCGGGTTTGTGAGCGTGCAGGAAATGCAGCACCTGGCTGAAAGCATGACCGGCGCTCCGACCAGCATGGCTGCGGTGCTTGACCCCGAACGTCTGCTTTCGGTGAAAGACGCCGAGAGCCTGACCGGGCAGGACGTGCGCTTGCCGGTTGTGATGCTCGCCAATGTGCGCTTCAATCACATTGCATACCGCAGCGCAGAAGAAGGCATGTTGGTCACATATTATGCCGGACAGCCAGTGGGTGACGGGCGTACCTATCATATTTTGTTCAGCCAGACGGCAGGGTCGCAGCAAACATTGGATAACCTGCGCCTGGCGGGCGGGTACGAAGATACCATTGTCAACGGCAACCCGGCAATCTACCAGGCTTCCTGCTGGGATTCCACCACCCTGGTCAACGAGAGTGAGTGCCGCCAGTTCCTCACCTGGTTTGAGGATGGCACACAGTACGACCTGGAAGCCTATTTCCCGGGGCTGGTCCCACAGGAGACCATCTTTGCCATCGCTGAAAGCGTGCGTTGAGCAGCAAGCGTTGAACGGGTAACCTGAATAACGATCCCCGGCAGAGATCAAACCGCTCTACCGGGGATTTTTTGTACCCATCCATTTGCTGTGTCTCAGACTGATCCGTCAACCACACAGGCGCTTCTTGATCTCACCCAACGCGCGGGGTGGAACACCCGTGTCCACGCGCGCCTTGATCTGCCGGGCGCATTCCTCTGCGGAGGAGATGGCGGTATTCACTTCCACGTCATATACACCCATTCCGTGTACCACCCCATACTGCGCGCGCGCCTGCCCTAAGGTACGGTTGCGGCGCGCTTTTTCGCGCTCTTCGAGCACTTCGAGCGGGCAGTGTACACCCACCAGGTATGCCGGGAACTGGCTGAAACGCAAGGCGCAGTCCTGCCACCACAAGCTCTCCACCAGGACATGATCGGCAATTACGTTGTTCCCGCTGCGCGCCAGCGCTTCGATCGCCCGATGCATCCCCGTCACCAGCCGATGCCCACATTCACCAGCCTGGACAGCCAGCCCCAACACATCATCCCACAACGGTCGGTCGAGGTAACGCGAGGGCAGCATCCAGATGAACTTATCCAACCCGGATTCCAGGTAAGGCTCCTCAAACAAGTCCTGCAAAGCCCTGACGATGCTGGTCTTGCCAGAGCTCGAAGTGCCGTTCAGGATGATGATCTTGCCTGTGTTCATTTTTTCTCCTTTTGCAACACTTCATTCACGAAATCCGTTGCGCAGAAAAATCAGGGTATTCTGCCATTATAAGTAATTTCCCATTTCTAATTTTACAAAAGTTCGTCTTCCAGAGGAATTACAAAGGAGAGCTGGTTGAACTACAAGCCAACTCTGTAGAAGTTCTTTCAAATGATTGCACAGCACCTAAAAATCGAACAAATCAGTCACAGTTGACAGAACATCAGAAAATTTACCTGTCGAAATTTTCTTAATGATTTCAAAATATATCCTTAGCCGCCCCATAACATGAATATTTAGAATCATTAATAACGGTCAAACATCAAGAGAAAGATCTATTGCCAGCTTAAAGCTGGTTTAACCCAAAAGGATATAACTTAATCGTTTTTTGGAGATGATCAAATGACACGAAACAAAAATAAATGGCAAATCCTGATATGGGTCGTTCTGGCGGTATTTGTCTTAAATGCGTGCAGCCCCGCTGTGGCGGATACCACCAGCGTGGAGAATACATCAGCGACAGAAGAATCAGACCAGGAGACCACAGACGGCTCAGAGGGAACCGGGGATTCCATTGCCCCTCCCCCCGACGATGGGCAAGGAGGTCCTCCTCCAGGTGACGGGCAACAGGGAAATCCCCCCGGCAACCCGCCGGGCAAACCACCTGACAATCCGCCGGGCAATGCACCAGCAAGCCCCAACGCGGGATCATCTGAGGTCTCCTATTACGGAAAGTATATATTGGACGGCGGAACTGATCACCAAAGCGGAGGCAGCTACGACGCATCCGAAACCGACCAATCCTCCATTTATGTGCTCAATGGCGGCAAGTTGACCCTGAAGAATGCAAATATCACCAGCAGTGGAGATTCCACCTCTTCCGACAACAGCAGCTTCTACGGTCTAAACGCTGGGGTGCTGGCAACCTCAGGGAGCAGCATTGATCTATCCTCCAGCACGGTAATGACGACCGGCGATGGCGCCAATGGCGTATTCGCCACAGGAACGGGGTCGACCGTCACCATCTCAGACACCACCATCGACTGCACCGGTCAGTATGCCCACGCCGTGATGGCTACGCTGGGTGGGACGCTGATCGTTACCAATGTAGATATGAACACCGCCGGTGCCAGTTCGGGCGCAATCGCCACGGACAGGGGTAGCGGCATCATCACCGTTACTGGCGGTACGGTGAACACCAGCGGTGCAAACTCCCCCGGCATTTACTCAACCGGTGTAATCACCGTCACAGATGCGATCATTACCGCCACCGGCTCAGAAGCAGCCGTCATCGAAGGGGCAAATTCCATCACGCTCAACAACACCGATTTGTCCTCCACGTATGCGGACAAGTGGGGCGTGATGATCTACCAGAGCATGTCTGGAGACGCAGAGGGGGCAACCGGCAGCTTTACGATGACCGGTGGTTCTCTGGTGTATACTTCAGCGAGCGGTCCGCTCTTCTACATCACCAACTCAACCGGTATCATCAACCTGCATGATGTGGATGTCACCGCAGCGTCCGGTATCCTCATCGAGGCGGCTGCCGGCAGGTGGGGAAACAGCGGTAGCAACGGCGGCGCGGTGATTTTCACCACTGACCAGCAAACCCTCAGCGGGGATATGCTGGCTGACAGCATCAGCTCCCTTGCAATCACCCTGCAGAATGGCTCCAGCCTGACCGGCGCGATCAATGCCGATCAAAACGCCCAATCCGCCAGCCTCACCCTGGATGCTTCAAGTACCTGGGTTGTTACCGCAGACTCACACCTGACAGTCTTGGAAAACACAGCCGGTATTTCTGGTACATCCATCAGCAATATCATCGGCAACGGGCACACCGTTACCTATGACGCCGATGCCAACCCCTCATTGGGCGGCAAGACATACTCCCTCAGCGGGGGTGGTACGTTGAAACCGGCTGGCTAATCTCAATATGCAACGCATCAACGAGGCTGCCTTTATTGGCAGCCTCGTTGGTTGTTTGCTCAAAAAAAGTAGTTTCCTGCAATCGTAATTCACACAACTGTTTAACTCGAACGAGCAATAATACAGAAGAGGATCATTTTCGGACACTGAGATTTTGATTCGTTACCCAATCACGCCGTAACAAGCCGAATAAATAATGGTCATAGAAAACCCCATCCAAACAGAAATAATCCCGCAGTAAACCTTCTTGTTTGAAACCAAAATTTTGTAAGAGTTGGATTGAACGCTGATTATGGATATATACATACGCGTCAATTCTATTCAAGCCCATCCTCTCAAAGCCGTTTTTGAGAACTGCGCGAAGCGCTTCGCTCATATATCCCTGTCCCCAACAATCAGGGCTTAAATCGTAGCCAATATCGGCACGGAAGTATGCTTTTTCCCATCGATGAAAACCACATGTCCCGATAAGGCGTTGGTCATCTTTTCTGACGATTCCCCAGCGATTATGCGTTTTGCTCTCCGGTTCCAAATAAAAGTTAATGATTTCCCGCGCCTGATCGTAATCTGCCACGGGTGGTTCGTCCATCAAATATTGTGTCACTTGTGGATCGCTGAAGTGCTGGAAAATAAAATCGGTATCTTCAAGCATTAACAACCGCAGAAGCAGGCGGTCGGTTTCAATTGTTGGAAAATAGATTGGGCGGTTGTGAGATGAATTTTTCATGGGTTTAAGTTTTGGTTGGATTGTAACAGTGTTTCCTACACCAGGTACATATTGGTGATTCCCAGGTTCATCAGACACTTTTATTCAAGAGAAATACCGGTAATTCTCTCGTTTTATTACGTCATTACCGTCTGCCAGGATGGTTACTAGTTGACAAAGAACTTCAGGGCGAGACGGTTGGCGTAGGATGCACTGATCGCTGGCACAGCCAGCCGCATACGCACCGTGCGCCGGCTGAACAAGCTTGCGCGCCTTAATTGGAGGCGTTTTACCGGGATGTTTGCAGCTGAAAGCATATCGATCAGTTCCAGAGCTGTACTCAACTTCATCTTTGCGGGCAGCAGCAGCTCTACCCAGCCGTCCAGCGGATGATACGGCGGGGGATATTGGGGCTCCAGGTCCGATGGGAAAATGCGGGAATCTGAATCATCCGTCATTTCTTGCCTCCTTATCATCAGGCGAAGAACAAAGGACAACATTTATAATAAGATCATACAATAAATCAGGAGGGTTTTGAACGACTCTGCCGCACTGTCCGGTGCGACTTTGAAAACCCTCATCCCCCAGACAGACTGAACCGTTTACTCTGCGCGCTTCGTTTGCGCCCCCTTAATGGCTTTAAGCAGGCTTTTTGCAGCTTTTCGTACCACTGACCGATCCGACTGTGCATATTCCTCGGCGATAGGGAGCGCATCATCAGCCAGCAGCGGCAGCACTGTGACCACATTGACCAGCCCTTTCAGCGCATGGGCTGCTTGTTTCCCCTCCCAGGTAGTCAGGGCTTTTTTGAGCAGGGGGTAAGCCTTCTCCGCCGCAGACGTGCTGCTGGCAGCATAGTTTGCCAGCGCATCGACGGCATAATCGCGCACGATGACGCTCCTGTCATCCTGGATTGATTCACCCAGTTCGGTGAGCAAAGGGTCGATGAGAGCGGGAGCGGATGGCGCCAACAAAGCCAGCGCATGCATCGCTTCCCAACGCACGCGTGTATTTTTATGGCGCAAGAGCCCAGGCAAAGCCTGTGCATACGGAAGCACCCATTCAGACTGCTGTTCTGCCACCATGGTAAAGACTTCAGCACAATCACCGAGCAGTGCCGCGTTTTTACTTTGAAGACCTTCGGCAATCTCCGACAGCAGGTCGGGGTCATCCAGGCACTGGAGCACCACCTTTCGGTTTGAATACTCGCTGCGGTCACCTGTCTGAGAGGATAATTGGGATAGAATGGACATATTGAAAACCTCCTTTTTACACACCACAGTCATTTTAATACAGACACCAGGCTGTTTTGCTACAATAATCGAATGAAAACACGTTTTTCCATCCTGAGTTTTTTTCTGATGACTCTTATGGCATGTGGCTGGCTGAACACAGACCTCCCCACGCCTTTACCTGCAACCGCCCTGCCTGCTTCTACAGTCACACCACCGGCTCCAACGGCGTTGCCGACGGCTGCGGTTACGGAGGTTGTGGTCTCGACAGGCATGATTCCAACCCCCACCGTTTCACCTTCGCCCACCGCAGGACCACCGTGGGAATGGCAGCGCTCCAGCCCCGAAGAGCAAGGGGTTTCGTCGGCTGTGCTGGCAGGCATGCTGGAGGCAGTGCAGCAAGAAGACCTCAACCTGCACAGCATTATTGTCATCCGGCATGGCGTGATCATTCTGGAAGTTTATCTTCACCCCTTTAACGCAGAGACCCGGCATTCGGTTTACTCGGTGACCAAAAGCATCACCTCCACGTTGGTGGGTATTGCCGGCGCTGAGGGAGCACTGGATGTGCATGCCCCCGTCATCTCGTATTTCCCCCATGTTACGCTGGATGATCCGGGCAAGGAAGCGATTCTCGTGGAGCATTTGCTTTCGATGACGAGCGGGATCGAATGGATGGAGCCGCTGTATTCCGGGTTGAGCGACCATTGGGGAATCCTCGAATCAGACGACCCGGCACAGTACTTTTTTACGCCTGCGCTGCTCGCAGAACCCGGCACGCTGTTCAATTACAATTCCGGCGGCTCCCATCTGCTCTCCATGCTGGTACAGGAGGTGTCAGGGCAAATAGCGGCTGATTTTGCAGCAGAAAAACTCTTCGCGCCGCTGGATATCCGCGATTATGCCTGGAAAAGCGATTTCACGGGGCATACATGGGGCGGAACCGGGCTGGATCTGCTGCCGGCGGATATGGCAAAAATTGGGCAGATGATTTTGGATGGCGGCGTATGGCAGGGTATCCAGGTTGTTCCCGCCGATTGGTTGGACGCTGCCATGCAGGTGCACTCGACTTCTTCACCCGAACTGAACTACGGGTACCAATGGTGGATCCGACCGCAAGGTGATTTTTTCGCTATGGGGCGGGGAGGCCAGCAGATTGTCGTAGTCGTAGCTCCACGGCTCGTAGTAGTC
>CAYRRA010000031.1:0-27013 GCA_964426355.1 uncultured Anaerolineaceae bacterium | reverse complement strand
CCGTAGATGGTGCCCTGTAAGCCGGGTGCACCCTGCACCGGACCTGCACGCAGTATCGCTTCCTGACGATGATAACCAGGCGTTGCGGCATTTGCTACATTATGCTCAGTAACAGTTAAAGCTTGCTGATGGGTCAGCAAAGCTTGTAATGCCAGGTGAACATTTGAAAAGGTTGACATAAATACTCCAGTTCACACATTCTGGTCCATTTGCCATGCGGATGGTTCAGAATGATCAATCCGCTTGGAATCAGGACCGTAAAAAGAGGATGGCGGTTGTAGTGTATTCAACAGATAGCTTTGCACAGCCTGGATTTTTTGCAAGTTCAGGTTAGCCAACGCGTAATTTCCGCTGTTAATTTCCCTGATTTCTTTTTGCAGTGACAGAATCCCCTGCTGAAGATGTCGCAGGCGCTCCACCCCAGCGTGACTGATTTTCTTCAGCAATTCGCCAAATAAGCCAATATTGTCTTCAATACCAAAAATCTGCCCCAATTCTTTTGCTTTCGATTGACGCTCTTGTTCCATGAGTTCCAATGTAAATAAGATTTCCTGTTTTTTCCCGGAAATATCTTCCACAGCTTCAGCATCATTTTCAACAAGGAATTGACGCTCGTCTTTCACCAGGGAAAGAAGCGATTGGAACAAACGAAATATCTTTACCAGAATGGCTTCCAATTCTTCAATAACATTTTCGCTTGTTGTACTCACTCGTCTTTCCATATCAACTACTCCCGGTAGGTTAAACTACCATTTTTTTATTCAAATACACCGGTCTTAGCCAGAATTTCAGCCAATTTTTCGTGATGAATTTGATATTTTCCTTCTAAAATTTGCGCTTTCAGGTTTTGAACTATTGCCTGGCGCGTATCAGGTACATCGATGATCTTCATCATCGCTTTGGAAAACAGTTGCGCTTCCTCAGAAAAAGTTGTCGAATCAATATCAGAAGCGGATTGAGAATCCTGACTCGTCTTTTTCACATCTGACTTCCCAGGTTTTGAAACCTGACCGGTGACGCTTCGGTTGATTGAGGGAAGATTATTCTCGATTTTCATTTTGGATACCTCCAACAAATAGATTGGCTGCTTTGATTATCGGTTATTAAAGAATAAACTTTACCCTTGTCTTAACTGAATCGCCAGACCCAACATTTGATCCGATTGCTGCAGCGCTTTGATCGACATCTCAAAGCCACGTTGCAATGTAATCATGCGCGTGATTTCTTCCGACAAATTTACATTTGAATTTTCCAATGACTGGCTCACCAGCGAGCCGAAGCCTTCACTGGAAGGCTCACCTGCCACAGCTTCACCAGATGCCTCTGTCGCCTGGAATAGATTATCACCCAGGCTTTGCACACCGGTTGGGTTACCAAATCGGAACAAGCCAATATTCCCTACTGCCTGATCAACACCATCCACCATTGCATAAACATTTCCGCGATCATCGATTTTTACCTCGTTGGTGTTTTCAGGTATCGCTCCATTCCAAACTACCGGGTGACCACTGCCGTTGACTAACTGGCTATTTGAATCCACCTGAAAACAACCATCTCTCGAGTAAGCAACCGTTCCATCCGGCAGGTATACACCAAAGAAACCTTCACCTTGAATGGCAATATCCAGCTCCCTTCCCGTGTTTTTGATATCGCCTTGTCGAAGGATAATCTGCGAGGAATTAAGCTGAAGCCCATTCATTCCGCTGATATCAATTGCCAGCCCCGAGTTCGCTGGCGTATTTGTCCCTGCAACAACCTGGTTTAGTAATTCTTGAAAATTGGTTCGGATTTTCTTATACCCGGTTGTGTTCACATTTGCCAGGTTATGGGAAACTGAGTCCAGATCGATCATACGGAGCATTAAGCCGCTTCTGGATATCTCAAACATTTGCGTAAAAGAAGTCGCCATTAGAGCCTCTAATCTTACATCTTACCCAGTACTGAAATCGCTCTCCCCAAAAGAGAGTCCTGAACCGTAACCATTCGTTGTGCTGCTTCATAAGAACGGCTGACTGAAATCATCTTGGTCATCATCTCGGCAATATTGACATTTGACATTTCCAGATACCCCTGCTGTATTGTTCCCGATGCATCAATCGGTTCCCCAACAGCCGCAAATAGATTTGATGGCTCTCTGACAACATCCTTAGCCAGGTTTTCAAACCCGACCAAACCGATTTGGGCAATTTCTTCACCACCTACCTGAATTCTTCCTATCTGGTCAATATAAACCTCCCCCTCAGGGAGATTGATGCGCTGTCCGCCAGCATCGAGTACAAAATAGCCCTCTGAAGTAACTAAATTGCCGGCAGAATCACGTAAAAACCGTCCATCTCGAGTATATCGTTCACCCGCTTCGGTTTCTATATGAAACATACCATCACCTTGTATCGCAAGATCAAATGCTTCACCGGTTGACTGAAATGAACCTTGCTGATAATCCACTACTTCAGGTGATGTTTCAACACCCAAACCCAAATCGCCCAGATATCGCAATGTTGTTGAATTTAAAAAGGGAATCTTTGTGGATAAAATCGAGTTGCTGGTGCTGTTGATCATTTGTGGAACAACAGCGGTATCAATCCAATCCTCCAGGCTATTAGAGATTGTTTTATAACCGGGTGTATCCACGTTAGCAATATTATGCGACAACAAGGTCTGCCGATTCATGTTTGCAATCATTGCTGATGCTGCGGCATAAATTCCTTTAATCATTCCTGTTTACCTCCAAATGGAGTTCCCCTGTTGGTTTAGGCTCACAATCGTTCGGACCTCGTCACGAGACATACCAAATTGGCGAGCAATATCCACATCATTCATACCCCCCTCCGACATTGCCATGACCATACGGTTCCGCTGAAGTATTTCGCCAGTTGAGTCAAGTTTTTCTTCCCGGGTTGTGTTCAGAAGAAACTCAAAATCGGGTTGAGCCAGGATCCCCGTTGGAGTTGTATTGACGGGTTCGCTAATTACCTGCGTTTTCACTAAAGCCTGTAATTCGTCCACGACCGGCTCAAGTTTTTCAGCCTGGCTTTGAATCCCATGCGTTCTGGCGGTTTCACGCGCCAACTGGATCAGGTTCAATGTATCACGTAGCAATATTGGGCTGATATTATCCATTTCACTCCAACAAGATATACTTTGCCTGGCAACCCGTTTCTACAGGTCACCGCATCCTAAAGATACCGTAACTATGCATTTTTTACTGTAAAGACTTGGTGAAGCAAAACTAAATTGAGCGTAAAAAATAACCGTTGGACGATCAGCTCCGTTATATTTCCCGTTCCATCAAAGCCTTTAATGTAAGCACCGTCTTGCCGTGTATCTGGCAAATCCGCGATTCTGAAATATCTAACACTTCGCCAATTTCCTTAAACGTGAGCCTGTCATAATAATAGAGAGAAAGGATCATCTGCTCCCTCTCTGGTAATTCTTTCAGCTTCTCGACCAATAAACTGTGAAAGTCGTGTTCCTCAACCTGAATCAATGGATCAACTTGATTGTGGTCCATCAAACGGTCATATAACGGGAGTGCATCCTCAGAATCCTGGTTGATTTGATCGTCTGCATCTAGAGATACCACTACTCTGCTGGTATCTGCTAATGTTTTTTGGAGAGAATCGATATCCATATCCAGAAATTCTGCAATTTCATTATCGGTGGGTTCGCGGTGAAATTCCTTTTCCAAATGAGAAATGGCAGATTTTACCTTCTTCACCCGGTCACGCGTAGTTCGCGGCATCCAATCCAGTTCGCGAAGATAATCCAGTACCTTGCTGCGAATTTTCAACGTTGCATAAGTGCTGAATTGCGTACCATATTTAGTATCGAAATGATCCAATGCCTCAATCAGACCGATAATTCCCTGGTTCAACAGGTCTTCATATTCAAAATCGTTCGAGCTAAACACTCCAAGCCGCCCAATGACAAACTTTACCAATGGGAGGTGTTCCATGATGATCTGTTCGCGATTATTCCCCATCATAGATGATTTTTGATTCACTGTGATATCATCCTGCCCGACTTGAATACCCATCGTACACCTTTTTCAAACTCTTAGTACTCCTGATCAAATTGAGTTTTTTCAGCATTTTTTTCCTGGATTTTTGCTTCTATATCCTTCAGTTCATTTACAGCAGCATGGATATAAAATCTACCAACCAGCCAACTCGCACAATATCCTAATAACCCAATGACTCCGATCGTTACTGCGAGCCTTATAACCAGGATCAACCAATGAGCGTGATTGATCAAAGAGAAGATCGTCACCAATACCGCAGAAACAATAGTGATAATGCGCGCCACCGCAAAAACAAACTCAATTGCCAGTGGAACACGATTCTCACCGTAAGGACCAATCAGAATTGGTTTCAACTCTTCATCTTCCAAGTCTTCGGAGTTATTCATAATCATCGTATATTGGTTATTCATACTCTAAACCTTTCTGAAAATAACGCCTTCACCAAAAGTTCAGCTTTAGCAGGAATCATCTCATTAATCAACTGGCTTCCAAAAGCAAAAAACACCAGTGGAAGCTGACTTCGCCATGCAAGGTTAATCATCGGGCTAAACTGGGTGATCTCATCCAGCTTGGTATATATCATCCCGTTTGGGCGAAATGGCTTTATCGCGTTGGCTTGAACAAGCATGGGTTGATATGCAGCAACAGCGGGCACTACGAGCCAAATCAGTCTTGCGGGGATCGATGTAAGCCAGCTTCCAAGTTCAACCAGGTTATTTTCATCCAATGCATTGTATGCAGGCATATCGATCAGGGTGATATCAAATTCATCCCGCACCGAATCTACCACCTGTCGCAGTTCATCAGCAGAATATACGGGCTGCATCGGGATGCCAATTGTGTCACAGTAATTTTTTGCTTCCTGAACTGCCCCAAAACGGACGGTATCCGCACAGACCCAAAAAACCTTTTTGTTTCGCATTGCAGAAAAATGGATAGCAAGTTTCGCGCAAGTGGTCGTTTTACCAGCACCACTTCCTCCAACCAAGAACAACGGGACCCCACGGAAATCCATATTCCCAACCGTACGAATCTTTGAAACTAACTGGGTTTGAATACAATCCAGTATCCGCTGCTCATCAACCATCATTTTCCCAAGTAAAATTTCTTTACAGGTAGTCTTGAGCTGATCCATCAGTTCAGGCTCAAGCTGATAACTCTGCACATGGTCAAGGATCATCTGCAATTTTTTATCGTCTTGTTTATCAAAAACCACCTGTGGCGTGACCTGTTCAATTTTTGGCGGTACAGCTTGGGTTTCTTTTGGAGAAATATCTTGCTGTTTAGCGAGCTGAAGAATCAGTTTTCCAAGAAACTCGTTTTTATCTTGCTCTATTTGTTTTTGGCTATCCGCAACTGATGGGCTTTTGTCTTGACCAGACGTAAACAATGAATCCAAATAGATTTTTTTATCGGGGTGAATGGATTCTGGCTTGTTTAAAGATTGACCCTCCTGTATTGGCTCTTTATTGATTTCTTTCGCAACTGGTCTTACTGCCGCTTTGGCGGGGATTTCCTGGCGGGGTTCACGCTTCTGTGTGGTTTTCATCGTCTGCCCGCTTTTCCCCGGCTCCGTTTGCTGTGCAACTGCAACAACTTCCACCTGTGGCTTTTGCCAAACCTGCCAAGCAGGACCGGTGAGAACTTTTCGGATCGAGACAATCAAAGCCTCTGGACCCAGTTCATTGCGAACCTGTTCCATGGCTGCCAGCATATTCTCTGCTCGAAATGTCTTTGTCTGCATTCTCTCACCTTAGCCCTGTTGTTGTTTTACCTCAACCATGCCATGTGCCTGCACCCGGATGTTTGATCCAATCTCGGAAAATGCCAGTACAACGAGGTTAGGAAAAGCCTGTTCGATCAACCTGCGAAATGCCAAACGAATTTCCCGCGGGCACAACAGGATGGGCATGTGACCCTTCTTCGCCACATCCTCCATCTTTGTCCCTGTTGAGTTGAGTATTGCCTGGGCAAGATCAGCGTCAATCTGAAAACCCAACCCGCCTTCTGACGAACTCAACGAACCACGCAGAATCGTCTCAAGATGAGGTGACAATGTGAACACATGCAAAGTGCCCGTGTCATCTTTATAGAGATTGGAAATGGTTAAAGACATCGTCTGTCGCACCGCTTCAGCTAAAATCTTTGAATCCCTTGTAACCCCAATATGCCTTTCCAGTACCTCCAGAATACCAGCCAGATTTCGGATTGGAATACGCTCGCGCAACAGATTCCGCAAGACTTCTTGGAACTCACCCAGAGAAATCTTATCAGGAATTACGCCTTCCACAGCAGCCGGCGTCTTACTTTTCAAATGGTCCAGCATCTCGTGAATCATCTGACGCGATAACAACCCGGATGCATGTTTTCGAATGATTTCAGTTAAATGAGTGCTCAGTACAGCCAGGGGGGAGACAACCGTATAACCCATCAGCTCCGCCCTACCTTTTTCTGCTTCACCAATCCACACAGCTGGCAGCCCAAAAGCAGGTTCCGTTGTTTTCATGCCTGACAGGGTTCCATCCGTCTCACCGGATGGAATTGCCATATAACGATCAACAAAAATTTCACCGCGCGCAACTTCTTCCCCCCTTACCTTGATTCTGTACTCATTTGGTTTCAGTCTCAGGTTATCGCGGATTCGAATGACCGGAATGACCAAACCAAGTTCATCCAGGATTTGTCGTCGAATATTCGTAATTTGGAATAAAAGGTTGTCTGCACGGTCTTCATCAACCAGCGGGATTAATCCGTATCCCACCTCCAAACCCATCGGGTCAACAATTGCCATGCCCATCATTTCTTCGGGGGTCTGTAGAGCGGGTTTTTCTGGAGCTTTTGGCGCTTCTTCCACCATCACAGTCGCTCGCTTCTTTGACCGCCATGCCATATAAGCCCCTCCACCCATCAGCAAAGCAACCAGAAGAAACGGGAACTTGGGCATTCCAGGAAGCAAGCCAATCACCGTAACGATAACCGTTCCCACGACCAGCGCATTCAAGTTCCCTAATTGTGAGATCACATCGCTGCCAAGCGGTGCATCGGTGGCAGTTCGTGTAACAATCAAACCTGATGCGGACGAAATCAATAACGACGGTATCTGCGTGGCAAGACCAGCACCAACCGTCAACAAAGCGTAATGCTGAAGGGCTTCCTGAAAGGACATCCCGCTCATCACCATACCAATTACAAAACCGCCCAGCACATTGACCAACATCACAATGATCGCGGCGATTGAATCGCCTTTAACAAATTTACTGGCGCCATCCATTGAGCCGTAAAAATCAGCTTCAATTTGCACATCTCTTCTGCGTTTTCGAGCCTGGTCATCATTAATCATCCCAGCATTCAAATCGGCATCAATGGACATCTGCTTTCCGGGCATTGCGTCTAGTGTAAACCGAGCAGCTACTTCAGCAACGCGTCCAGCACCAGAAGTAATCACTGCAAATTGGATCACCAACAAAATCAGGAATACGACGATACCCACAACATAATTACCCCCCACCACGATATTTCCGAATGTTGAAACAACCTTTCCCGCATCACCATTCAAGAGAATCAACCTGCTTGCTGAAACATTTATCCCCAGTCTGAATAGTGTCACCATCAACAATAACGAGGGAAAAACGGAGAATTCCAGCGGATTTGTGACATACATACTCAACAGCATGATGCCGATGGAAAGGGCAATATTCAAGACAATCAGCACATCGACGAATCCGGTTGGGAGCTGAATGAGCATCATCCCGATCACAACCACTACGGCAATAGCCATTAATGCATCATTTGAGCGGAAAAGGCTTTGAAAATCCAGAAAAGGTTTTGATTTTGTAGAATTAGCAGTTGTCATATTTATTCCTAATTCATCACAGGTGAAGCAGTAAACTTGTTCCTGCGCATTTTGTAAACATGGGCAAGTATCTCAGCGATAGCCATGTACATCTCAGGAGGAATCTCCTCATCAATATCCACTGCAGCATAAATAGCTCGAGCTACTGGTTTATTTTCCATCACCGGAATTTGGTGTTCTTTGGCTTTTTCAACAATCCGCTTTGCCACCTGCATACTGCCCTTTGCCAGAACTTTCGGTGCACGCATCGTTTCTGCGTCATATTTAATCGCAATTGCCAGGTGAGTCGGGTTTGTGATAATCACGTCAGCTTTGGGCACATTTGCCATCATACGCCGAGCCATCATCTGGCGTTGTAACTGGCGTATTCTTGACCGCATGAAAGGATCGCCTTCGCTTTGCTTCACTTCATCAATAATCTCTTGCCGAGACATTCGCATCTGTCGCATGAAATTCCATCTTTGAAAAATATAATCAGCGACCGCCAAAACAAAATACGCAGTCGCCACATTCCATATCAATTTAAACGCCAATGCCACCCACTCATTAATTCCTGATGAAATATCCATCGCTGCCAAGACAAGAATTGTCTCCAAATTTTTCTTCGCAAATGCATACACTACGTACCCAACCACGACAAGTTTCAACATGGATTTAATCAACTGTTGCAACCCATCTAAAGAGAACAACCGTTTAATCCCCTTAACTGGGTTCACTCTTTCAAAGTCTACAAATTTCCGTTTGCTCGCAAAGGAAAAGCCGGTCTGAACGATGGTTACACCAACCCCAACGACCATCAGAACAAGCACAATTTGCATTAACGAGGGCAATATTAATGAAAAGGAAAAAATTGCATTTTCCTTCAACCAATCAAAAGTAATGGTATCCAACATCATCAGATCAGTAGAGCTTTTAAACATTTTTCCAAAACCTTCCACCAATCCTTTACCCGCGGACTGCAAGAGCATTGCTCCTGCCATCAAACCCATAGCAGCATTCAACTCAATACTTCGAGCAACCTGTCCGCGTTCTCTCGCTTCTGCTAACTTTCGGGGAGTTGGTTGTTCGGTCTTTTCTGCCATGTCAGGCTCCTAATAAACTCAACATTCGCTGTCCAAGTTCTTGAAACATGTTTCGAATGAGTGGTAAGAAAACTTGAAAAGACAACATCAAACCAGCCAGACCCAGCCATACTTTAACTGGCAGCCCCAAGAAGAAAACTTGTATTTGTGGGGCAACTTTTGCCAGTAGACCTAATGCGAGATCTGCCATTAAGATAGCTCCGAATACAGGAAGAGCGATTTGCACTCCAAAACTAAAAAAGGATGCGAAATAATAGACCACCCGCTCAATTGATATCGTCTGCAAAGATGTCATCACAGGAAAAATTTCAAACGAGCGCGTTATCCCTAACAGAAAAACATGATGCCCATTGGTTATAAAAAAGAAGAGGACCACCACCATCAAAAAGAGCTGATCAAACGCCGAACCGACATCACCCAATGTTGGGTTAAAAACCTGCCCGGCGGTAAAACCACTGCCTAACTCCATCACTTTTGCGGCAATTTGGAAAGCGCCAAAAGTTAATATTGCCGCAAACCCCACCAAAAGACCAACAATCAGTTCTTGTAAAATCGCGGCACCAAACGAAAGTAACGGAAGCACCTGTTCTGCCTGTCCAATTTCATTCCACGGGATAACCACCAAAGATAAAACAACGCCCAATGCCAGCTTTAACTGGTTTGGGATGTTTGACCCCCCAAGATATGGTATCTGGATCAGAATCATCAAGACACGTGTGACGACCAGAAAAAAATACTGAAATTGGGCAACAGAAACAATCATAGTAATCGGCTTAAGCTTAATCTCTAAAGCCTTTTTTATCTATAAAGCCTCAGTGAAGCCCTTCTAAAGATAGCGTAAAATCCCCAAATGGTATTGAATTAAAGCTTGACCTTGCGGGCTTTCAAGGGATTGGTTTTGTCCATTTTTTGATCTTTGCTAACAGAAAATCAACATCAAACGGTTTTAGTACAAAGTCTACAACCCCCAATGACGCAGTCTGAATGATCACTTCTTCAAAACCATAAGAGGAGAGAACCATAAGTGGAACAGCCCTCAGTATAACGTCCTTCCTGATGCGCTGAATGAAATCAATCGCGTCCCAACCCGGGAGAAATAAATCGATCAAGAGTAATTGCGGTGCCTTTTGCTTTGCCAAGGTAAATAATTCACCCGGCTGCTTAATCGTTGTAACCTGATAATCCAGCCTGGATAACCCTAAAGTAATTAAATCTCGCAAGGCTTTATCATTCTCGATCAGGTATACTTCGGGTTTTATAGCGTTAATTTTATTAATGTCAGCTTCAGGGGTGAGTGGCATAAGTTTCTATTGTTTTATTTTCAGATGTTCCAGCATTTCCTGGTGAAGTTTTTCTAATTCTTTGGGCGAAATATTGAGAATAGTTAATGATTTTGGGTGAATTTCTCGTTTTCCAAGTCGTTTTAACGAAGCCTCATCCAACGGCGCCAATGCATTGGCTATATTAATTATTGCGGATAATTCCTTGGTTTCACTACGATGAGGGCTGTGGTGGCACTGAATGGCATCAATCAATGGGTGGGGAAAATTCCATTTACGTGCCATCATCCCGCCAACCTGCGCATGATCGATACCAAACAGCTTTTGCTCTACCTGAAAAAAGGTCAAACCATAGTTTTGGACCAAATCGAACAATCGATCATAATCCGCAAGCGCAAATTGGTCTAACATCAATTTACCCATATCATGCAACAAACCAGCAACATACGCATCTTCTGGATCGGGGTATGAAAAGATTCTCGCAAACCATTGAGATGAAATAGCGGTGGAGACAGAATGATTCCATAACTCGCCAGCACCCAAACGATATCCAGGCAACCCACCAGAAAGCGTGCCCGAAGCAGCAACACCCAACACCACGGTTTTTATCCGGTCAAAACCTAATCGCATCACTGCATCCGTCAGATTCGAGCAAGACGGTCCATAGCCCAGGTAAGCCGAATTAGCTGCTTGTAATACATTTGCTGCCAATGCCTGGTCTAACCCTAATAATTCGCTCAATTCCCCAGCATTGGATCGTTCGTTGGAAATCGCATTTAGTACCCGACTGACGCTCGTTGGCATTGGGCGCATACGGTCAATTGATTGCAGAATCTTTTGCAACCTTCGATTTATGATAGATGTTGAAGGGTTCTCAGACAATTTTCCCTCATTTATAATGCGAGGTTGGGCAGACTGGTGAATAAATTAACTGTAAAAGAAATGATCTGTTGAAGCATCCAACTACCTAACACCAAAATGATCAGAATGATACCGATGATCTTAGGCACAAATGTGAGCGTAACTTCATTAACTTGTGTCGCTGCCTGCAAGAGACTGATTATACTACCAACCACAAGACTGACCAACAGGATTGGACTTGCCAGGTAAAGGATGACTGTTAACGCATCCCTTGCTAATGATAACACCATACTCTCATCCATAATTACCTCTCCTTCCTACAAAGTCAATCTTACCTGAAACTCACCAACAATGATTGAGTGATCAGGAACCATCCATCTGTCATAACAAATAATAACAATTTGAATGGAAGTGAAATCAATGAAGGTGGCAGCATCATCATACCCATTGCCAACAAAATACTGGCAACTACCATATCAATGATGAGGAATGGCACATAAATGACAAAACCCATTGTAAAAGCAGTTCGGAGTTCACTAATGACAAAAGCGGGCATTAGTACTACGGTTGAAATATCATCCAGTGTTTCGGGTTGTGCCTGGTTGTTCATTGCAATAAACAGGTCCAGGTCCTTCTCGCGTGTTTGGGCAAACATAAACTCTCTAATGGGTTCTAACGCTCGATCAAGGGCAGTATCTTGTTCAATTTCGGCATTGAGATATGGCTGTAATGCTTCAGCATTGATTTGATTATAGATTGGAGCCATTGTAAAAAAGGTCATCAAAAGTGACAAACCCAAAATCACCTGGGTCGGTGGCACCGATGGTGTTCCAATAGCATTACGCAGTAAAGAAAAAACGATAATGTAACGGGTAAATGATGTCGCCAGGATCAGGATAGACGGCGCCAAAGAGAGTACTGTTAATAGCACTAAAAGCTGTACGCCTGTAGACACCTGCTGTGGTTCACCGCCCGGATCCATGGAAAGAGTAACGCCTGGCGCAGATATTTCTGGCGTACCAGCACAAGAAGACAGGAGCAGCCCTGCCACAGCAAATAACACTAAAATAATAAGTCTTCTTCTTGCCTTATTCATTTGTAATATCATCCAGATCATCTTGGGATATGGGTTGTGGATGATCATCCTTGTTCTTTTGAGTATTCTTGCCCAAAGCATTAAACAAAAAAGTGTCGAACTTCATCTTACTCGCAGTTTCACCCTCAGTTGCAGTATCGGTTTGAGATATCTCAATTTCCGCAATCAAATTCAGATTCTGGTCTGTAGCGCCAATAAGAAAACTCTTTGACCCGGCTTTAACCAGGTGGATTGCCTGGCGTGGGGTAAGTCTCACTGTTTCCTCAATGACAAGGTTTCTCACTTTTGTTCCTGCGACATGTTTCCCCTGCCATGCACGCAGTAAATAAAGGAAAAGATATAATAAAACAATAACAAGGATTAGTTTAACAAATACTTCCCACAGCAGACTGCCAGGTGTTTTCTCCAGCATTGAGGTACTCTCTTCTGCAGTACCATTGGCGGTCAGATCCAATCCACTGAAGATGACAATAATCCCAGCAATGACGATCACCCCCACAACAGCCAGAATCCAATAGACTGCCTTGTTCGTTGACCCCAGTCTTTGAAGCCAGTTCTGCATTAGACTACACTCTTCTCAATCGGTATCAATTCAGTTACTCGTACCCCAAATTTATCGTCAACTACAACAACATCACCTCGGGCGATCAGGCTGTCATTGACAAAAATATCTACCGCTTCACCAGCGATTCGATCTAACTCCACAACAGAGCCCTTTTGCAATTCTAAAACTTCTTTTACCGACAGATTTGTTCTGCCAAGCTCAACTGCAACTGAAAGCTTTACCCCCATCAAAATGCTCATATTCCCTTCATAGGACTGGGGATCCATTTTAATATCTGGCTCACGCTTCATCCGTAATGCTTCTTCAGCCATATCGGGTGGGTCTTGTAAATGTGGAATAGAAACCGCACCTGATTGTTCCTCGATATTCATACCTTCAATTGTTTGATCATTCATAGCTACCTCACATCTTCCTATAGCTCAATAATTTGCCCATCTGTGGCGATTTTTGCTGATACCTGAACGGCAAGATTCTTATTTGATTTACCAATCGTCCCCATGAAACGCTTTTTTCCTGCGACTTCAATAGGTAAAGCTTCTTTGATGGTCTTTTCCAGCACCAGCACATCGCCCACTTGCAAGTCACGCACCTCTCCAATCGAAACGGTTGTACTGCCCAACATAACCCGAACTGGAAGCGTGATTTTTTTCAAATTCTCACGATTGATTTTCCTGGCTTGCGAATCAAGAAATTTTTCCTGGCGCCCCGAAATAATGATGTGTGGATTCAACTCATTGATAATTGGCTTAAGCATGGAATATGGGACATAGAAGCTCATCGTTCCCGTGATGGAATTAATCACCATTTCGAATGTGATCATCATCATACGCTCGTTTCCAACCATCATTTGAACCCAATGCTGATTGGTGGTGCTGTCGATCAGCTTGGGTTCGACCGATGCAACCTTGCTCCAGGATGCTTTAATGTCATTCAACATGTTCTCAATCATATCTTCCATCAAAGATTGATCAATATCGGTGAGAACATGGTTTTTCTTGCGTTCATTCGATCTGCCGCCCAATCTCTGCTCAAGAATGGAAAAAGAAATTTCCTGGCTGATGGTGATCAGAAATTGTCCGGGTAATGGAGCAAGCGACACCAGGTGAAAAAGTGAATTCGGGTTCAGATCAGACAGAAATTCATGAAAACGTCCCTGCTCAGTATGAACAATGCGTGGGGTTAAACTGGTTCGCAAAAAGGTTGGCAACGTGTTGGTTAAGCGTTCACCCAGTTCCTCATGCAACAGTTCGATCGCACGCATATGATCTTTAGAGAAACGATCAGGCGACCAGAAGTTATATGGACGGATCTGGCGATCCTCATCTTCATCCTTTACTGTATCCGCTTGTTTTACGGATTTTTCCTCTTTCTTCCCCATCAACTTGGCAAGATTAACACTCTCTTGCTCGTCGGTCGGTTCGATTTCTATTGCCCCTGAAAGCAGGGCATCAATTTCAGCCTGTGTTAACATAGATCACCTGTTGGGTTATTGCATCACGAATTCTGTGAAATACACGTAGATAACATGGTATTCCGGTAATCTTGAATTAACCGTATTAATGATCTCGTTCCGCAATACATCTTTTCCTTCAGCCGTATATACATCCTCAAATTCTTTTGTGGAAAGAAGTGTGATGATGCTGTCATTAATTACGGGCATTCGGGTTTCCAAATTTGCCAGAAATTGTGCTTCATACGCTGCTTTTGGGGTTACTGTGGTCGTCTCACTACCATGCCCGCCGCTGGATGATTGGCTTGTAGTGTTGTCAAAATATACCGGGTCATTCGGAGCAAATTCAAGAACGACGTTCGTGCGGATAAACTTTCTTCCGCCAGGTTCTGCGAGATTGACAATTTTCGTTCCAGTATCCAGTATGATACCTTGCCCAGGTTGAATACCATCCCACAAATATTTATAAGAAATGGCATCACCACTGCTGGTGGTTGGATTATGACTGCTGGTTTGGGTTTGACCAGAACTGGTCTGTGGTTCGGTATTCACAGAAACCAGAGGCAGTTGCAGTTCCTGTCCAGGGACATAATAAACCAGATAAAATGGTTTGGGTAAATTATCTGGAGCAAAGACAATATAGACCAGCGCCAGGTTTGTTACAACAGTAATTACCAATAATAGACTGATTAATATTGTAGCAACGAGTTTTAATATCGACATAATCGACTTCTTTGGCTTTTGAACCGTTTCGTTAGACATTACCTTATCCTCCATTCCAATATCGCATCATGGGGCAGTTAAATCAAGCTGGATGACATCCTGCACATCAACAGGATAGACCACAATGATCTCTGCTCTGCTGTTAAGTGCACGATTTTCGGGCGAATTATTGGGGAATACAGGCGAAAACTCACCTCTTCCAGCAGCAATCAATCTGTTTGGTTGAAGTCCATTTCCGATGAAATATTCCACAATCTTGTAAGCGCGAAGGGTGGATAGAACCCAATTGTTAGGCACAGATGGGTCAAGTGGTGGAGTATCGTCAGTGTGCCCAACTACTTTTATCTCATTATCAAGGGGCAATAATAATTCGGACAGGATATCCAGTACTTCATAAGATTCGTCCTTTAAATCTGCTGTCCCAGGAACGAAAAGGAGTTTCTCGCTCACAGAGATAAGAACACCCTCCAGGTTATTTTCAATAATTACATCGTTGGCAAGCTCTGATTGGCTGAGCATTTGCGTTAATTCATCAGCCACATCCACAGTATAACTCGATTGCATCGGAAGTCCTTCAATCACGATCGGTGCAGCTTCAGCCCCTTCATCCGTAATTGAAGTTGTGTTGATTTGAGGATCAACTACTCGGGTTTGTCCCCCACCTCCGCCAATCGAAAATGCCTTTTCAAAGCTGAGCGCCATCTCTTTGTATTTTTCAAGATCGGTTTGACCCATCGAGTATAAAATAACAAACAAAACGAATAGTAACGTCAGAAAGTCAGCATAACTGACCATCCAACGTCCCGATTCGCCACCATGACCACTACTCATGCCTTCGCCTCCGTCGCTGCTTCTTGCGCTTTTCGTTCTGCCGGCGGAAGGAATGCCAAAAGTTTATCCCGGATCAAACGCGGGTTTTCCCCGGCTTGCAATGACAAGATTCCTTCCAGGAGCATATGCCGGTAAGCGACCTCTTCATGGCTTTTGTTCGCCAGCTTGCCACCCAAAGGCAAGAAGATCAGGTTAGCAGACATCAGACCCCACAAGGTAGCCAGAAAGGCTCCCGCAATAGATTTCGCTAATGAGTCTGGATCAGAAAGAGATTTCAATACGCTGATCAAACCCATAACGGTACCGATAATACCAAATGTCGGCGAAAAACCACCCGCTGTGTTAAAAAAGCCATATCGGACTGCATGTCGTTCTTGCATGTGACGGATATCCAATTCCAGGATATCCCGAACCTGTTCTGGCTCAGTACCGTCAACAACCATCATGATTCCTTTCCGCAAAAATTCATCCTCGATGGTTTTACTTTCTTCTTCCAAAGCCAAAAGACCTTCCCTACGAGCTTTGTCAGCCATCGTCGCGATCTGCTCAATTGCTGTCCTTGCTGAATGTTTTCCACCGAAAAAAGCTTTCATCATTACTTTGGGCAAGCTGATGGTGGCTTCAAGCGGAACTGTTACTGCAGTTGCGACAAACGAACCCACAAAGGTCAAAAGAATAGCAGAAGGATGAGCAAATAATTCCGCTGGAGAACCGCCATCCATGATAAGGACGACAACAACAATTACAACGGTTATTCCCAGCCCACCAATCGTGGATAAATCCATATCAGTCTCCTAGCTCAATCTCAAGATCAGGATTAGTTACCAGACGTTTGTAAAGGATAATTTTCCGAACGACATCTTCCGGGTTTTCCTTTACCAGTATCTTTTCGCCATTTGAAAGCGTAATCACTGTGTCAGGCGTGCTCTCCACAGTGCGCACCAACTCGGCGTTCAGGTAAAACCATAATCCATTAAATCTCGTTAGCTTAATCACAAATACTTCCAGTACATCTTTTCTGGTTTTAATTCCACCTCAATTTAACATGTTTATCGGCAAAAATGTGTAAACATGTTGTGAAAGGAAAGTAAATACTGGCTAAAATTAATATGTGGGGAGAACTACTGTGAATATTGTGCCTTTTCCCACCTGGCTGTCAACTTCAATATATCCGCCATGTTGCTTTACAATACGATGGCAAATTGATAAACCCAAACCGGTACCTTTTCCGGGGTCTTTTGTCGTGTAAAACGGTTCAAAAATCCGTTTAAGTCCATCTTCAGGGATACCTTGTCCATTATCAGTAATCGAAACGCGGATTTCTCTTCCCTTTTGCGCTGATTTCACGATAATCTTGCCATTCTCATTATTGATCGAATCCAATCCGTTCATGATGAGATTCAACCACACGCTTTGTAAATTCCCCGCGCTGGCAGTAATCCTTGGGAGACCAGTTGCCGGGTGATAAGTCAATTCGACCGACCTGCCCACTAATTCATGATGCAGCATTTCAATTGCGCGTTCAATCGTTTCATTGATATCTATCTCTTCAAAATCAAGTTGTTCACGGCGGGCAAAATCGAGCAGATTACGGACGGTATGCAAAGCACGGGTACCAGCGCGGTTGATCAAATCAGCAAGCTCGCGCCAATCCTCCTGCTCTGGAAGCTCACGCATCAGAATTTGTGCATTTGCCAGAACCACCGTCAAGGGATTATTGATTTCATGAGCAATCCCTGCAGCAAGCTGCCCAACGGCTGCCATCTTTTCAGATTGAGAGACAATCATTTCCATTCTACGCCTGTCGGTAACATCTTTTTCAACAAGAATAACCTGTATCACTGCACCAGTTTCGTCAAAAATGGGGTAAGAATTAATTTCCCATTCGTACGCCTCACCGCTTTCCTGCCAATCACGTTCGGTGCGATGGGTAACTTTTTTATTGAAAAATGTCTCTGGCACCTGGCAATTTGGGCATGGCTCAGTGCGGTTATACAACGATTCAAAACAGATATTGCCTACCAACGCTCTTGGGTCACCCTCAATTCGATTCGAACGGGCAGAATTGATGGCAACAATTCGATACATGCGATTGATAATATAAAGCGAGTCGGGAAGGTTATCAATCAGACTGCGAAGTGTATTTCGTGACCGGATAAGTTCCCATCGGCTGGCTTCCAAATGTGCATTGATCACACGAAGTTGATGAATGGATTGCAAGAAAATCAGAGGTTTAACAATGGAATTGACAAGGGAGATGAGTAGTTTTAGATCCAGGTCAGTAAATCTCCCGTTTTCCTTATTGATCACCTGAATAACACCTACCAGTGACCCATTCTCGATCATAGGCACGTAAATCATAGCTTTGGGTTCTAAACCAGGGATACCGTCAAAGCTCTCCTTAAAGTGGGGCTCCCTTATGGGGTCATTCGTCAAAAGGCTTCTTCCCGTTTCTAGAATTGAGCCAATCAAACCCTCACCGTTTTTAACACCTACCCGATAAACCCAATCTTTGACAGATATCAAACTCTTTTTAACAAGGACATCTTCAGGGCTTAAGCCGATAAAAACGATGGATGCGGCTTCGCACTTCATCACTTCCCGTATCTCGTTGACAATCTTAAGCTGAACCTCATCTAACGATGACTTGTGATCCAAATCGGAAAACACCGAATTAATCCTGGAAAGATGAGCAACAGAATCCAAAATGGCTGTAGAAGACCTTTCCTGGTGTATCTTTTCTCCGAGAAATTGACAAACCTCTTCCAACCGCTCACTATTTTCCTTGTCCAGTTCATGGTCATTTTGAAAGCCAAGAAACAATATCGCTTCAGGCAAGCTGGATGAGATAAGGAAATAAACAGCATCATTCTTAGGGATGCCTGCAAACAGATCGCTCTCTCCACCTTGTATCGCCTGGCATAGGTTTATGGCATTCTTCACTTTCTCATGCACCCATTTTGAATCTGCCTGGTGGTTGATGACCATCAATGGTTTTTGATCAGTAGGTTTTTGTACAACAAGAGCTAAACGACTGGCATCCGAAATCTCAATAATCACCTCGGCGCTGGCTTTTAATGCCCCAAACAAGCTCTCTTCCTCTAGAAAGAGCCTTTCCAATCGTTCTTGTAAGTCCTCGGTTAACATTCTAACGTGAGATCATCGCTTTCAGTTTTTTTTGTCTTTGAGACAAAACTTCTTCGACTAGTTTTGTATGAATGATGAGTCAATCTTCCGGACTGATGGTGTACCCATAACCTGCAATCGTTTGGATAAACTGCGGGTTGCGTGCATCTTCCTCTATTCTTTCGCGCAAATTCTTTATGTGAACTCTGACCAGGTCTGGGCTTCCTGCATCAGAAGGATAATCCCACACCTCATCCAGAAGACGCCCTGGAGAGAAAATCTCTCCGGGGTGGCTCATCAGATGATACAGTAAGTCGTACTGTACAGGTGTAAGACGAATCTTGCCGCGATGTGGAGTTGTCAGTTCATAAGTTCGAACGTTTAACACATAATCTCCAATTGAGATTTGATTTTTAGTCTTCGTTTCCCTGGTAACATTTGATAATTCAGGAGGCTCTTTAAATTGGGCAATCTTTGTCTGTAACTCACCAGAAGAAAACTGACTTTTCTGCTTTTTTACCCTGCGCAAAATCGCGCGAATTCGCAAAACCAATTCATCAATATTAAAGGGTTTTACCAAATAATCATCTGCCCCTGCCATGAAACCTGCAATCCGATCTTCATCTTTGGCTTTCGCAGTCAGGAATAAGATGGGGATTTCGCTCAACAATGGGTCTGCGCGCATCTCACGACAGACCGCATAGCCATCCATACCAGGCATGATGATATCCAGTATGACGATGTCAGTTGGTTGTCTTCTGGCAATTTTTAACCCTTCCACACCAGAATTCGCAACCGTAATCCTGAATTCGTTGCCCCGGAGGCTTCGTTCGATTGTTCGGGCTACAATTTCATCATCCTCTATTACCAACAGGTTAACATTATCCATGTCTTTTGCCCTTTATGAATAGTATTATTAAAATTGCGTTTTTTCGGTTATTTAAAAAATATAACTGGCAGCACACAAACGGTATAACACAATATACTGTTATTATTATAAAGTATTATCAAAAAAAGATATAATCGTGAGCTTATGGCAGCAAAAGAAAAAACCATCTATGCCTGTGTAAAAGATTTTATTAACCAGTTAGCCATTTCGAGAAGCCCGAACACAGCAAAAACTTACCGGAATGGCATGCAAATCTTCCTGGATACCTTGTGGGAAAATGATCTTGATCCAGAAAGTACAGCAATTTCGATATTGAACGAAGACTCAATCCTTTGGTTTGCAAACAATCTCAAACACCTTGCTCCAACTTCGGAGCGACTTTACCTTACATCAGTAACGCAGTTTTTTGAATATCTCGCTGCCGAAAAACTCACTCGAATTAATCTACCGCGAGTAAAGTTATTAATCAAACAACGCGCACGCCGACCTGGACAGCGATTGCCGCAATTTCCGAATGATGCTATCCGCCAGGTGCTCGAATTTGCCGAAAACCTGTCTCACACACCATCTCAGGATGAGCAGGACAAATTACGCAACCTGAGAGACCGGGCTTTCCTCATCACCCTGGCTGATACCGGCTTGCGCGTCCATGAAGCCTGTAATCTACGTCGTGGCGACATCGACTGGAATGAGGCAAAGGCGCTGATCATTGGCAAAGGTAACAAACAAGCCGTGATACGATTCTCACAACGCGCTCAGGAAGCGATAAAGATGTACCTCTCTACACGCGCAGCCCTAGATGGTGCATCGGGACGACCACTTAGTTCATTACCCATTTTCTCAAGGCACGACAAAGGAGCAGGGAAACATGTTAAAGCAATCACAACCACAACAGGTCGCAATATCGTTTCACAGAGGGTAATTGAAGCGTTGGGAACAGAAGCTCAAGGCACAATAACTCCCCATTCTTTTAGACATTTCTTTGTTACAACAGTACTTAGGGCATCCGGTAATTTAAAAATGGCACAGGAGCTGGCTCGTCATCAGAACATTGCAGTCACCACACGTTATGCACACCTCAATGATGATGAGCTGGATATGGGCTATTCAAAAATATTTGACAAAAACGAATGAGAAACGTGGTGGTGTCTTTTTCTGACAGTGTTATCTGCTGAGCGCCAGAGCACCTGCATTTCCAGACATGAAACGTGTCAAAGTCGCTGCATCCACCATAAACGCAGATTTTCGCGCCGGATCATTGATAATGAACTGACCCAAATTTGAGTCATATCCTGTTACTGCCACGATATGACCTGTTGCACCTCCAGGAGCGGATGAATTATCACTTCCACGGTCACCTGTCCACGGTAATGGATACTTGCCGGAAAAAGTGCCACTGATAATCACCTTGCTTCCACCCTCAATTGCTTCTTTGATAGATTGTGCATCAGGTGAGATTTGCACTGCCTGGACGCCCATTGCCGTTGCACCTCGTGTGAGATCACCGAAATTAGTCCAGGTGCTATGTTCTGCCTCGGAACGCGCCCCGCTTGCCGTAATACCATCTCGAGCAGCGTCAGCCACCATCATTCTGCGTGCCATATCCACCGCACTGCCAGCATTACCACCCGATTCGTCAACCAGGTCAATCCCTAATGCGCGTAATGCAATGACCAGGGAAGTAGGTCCACAATTCGCATTCGCTCCATCCCCCCCAACTTGCAGCTCAGCTTCAAATTGATTAATATGTATGCTTTGCGCAGCACTCAAATCAACCTGTAAAGCAACGCTGGATTTGGCATCAACTGAATTTTCTTCTGTCTGCGATAACATTTTTGACATCATCGCTTCCATAAGATTCAGCATGACGGGCGCCATGATGGAGTTTATGTTTAAACCAAAGCTATTCTCCCCAGAACTCCCTCCTGATCCCATTGATGAAGAAAAAGATTGCATCATCATCATGGGCATCATCATTTCAATCAAGTCTTTAAAGGAGGATACATCCGTGCTGTCTACGGTTTGAATTTTCTCAGCGAGGCTGGAGTAAAGCGAATAACTTGCTTCCTGAAGAGGGTTGTAAGAAGTGATTTCCATAGCACCCCAATTCTATCCGAATTGAAGAAATCAACTCATCAAAACGACATAAAACAGGGGTAAAGAACTGGTAAATTATCTGGTTTTCTGAGGCTCATGGTTTGGAATGCTTTTCGGAAATAAACGATATTGAGCACTGGCACTGAGATACGCGCCGAAAAGGATAATCATATTACTCAAGTAAATCCAAAATAACAACGATACGATTGTGCTCAATGACCCGTAAACAATTTCGTATCGGGCGAGACCGCTGCTTAAAAACCAGGTAAAACCAATATTCAAGAAGTTCCAAGCCAGGGAAGCCGGTAAAGCACCGATGATAGCGATACGTTTCTTAACTTTAACATTCGGAAGCATATAATATAAGAACCAAAAAATAATAAAAGAAAAAATAAACGGAAAATATTTGGATAGAAAGTTCCAGATAAAAGTATCATACAGGTTGATCACCCCACCCATGGGTACTTGAAAATGTGACAACAGTTTAAGCGCAGCAGAAAAAAGAAAAGATAAAATCAATAGTAGAATGATAGCAACAACCATCCCAATCGCCACCAATCTCACTTTGACGACATTGCGTGGTTTAACTCCGGGCCATGCACGCGTAAGGGCTCGAACCAGTGTATTGAAATAACCGGACGCTGACCAGGTTAAAGTAACCAGACCCACCAATCCAATTGTCCCGCGTCGCCTCATGATGTTAATCAGGTTGTTACGAATCCAATCAGGATAAAGGGGAAAAGATTGAAAAACAAAATCGTAAATCTCTTCTTGCGAGATGTATTTCTCCAAAATGATCGAACCAACTGAGACTAATACTAAAAGTAGTGGAAAAAGCGAAAAAAAGGCATAAAACGCCAGGCTAGCAGCATAAGCTGGGCTGTCATTCGCTCCGAAACGAGAAATTGTGACTCCTAAAAAGCTCTTGACAAACTTATTTGCTGCTGTCTTCACCAAAGCGCTTGCTTTTCTGATTCTGTGCCTTATTTGCTCATTCATTTGTATCAGTTTCCAATAGTATTATTATAATTTCTTTATTCACCTAATCAGAATTCTTGAGGGTTTTCGTATGACAATCTTAGGACGTTGGAACCAATACCCCGTATCGATAAATCTAAATGCCAGTTCATTCACCATCAGTATTGAATATCCAACACACTCAGATGTCTTCAGTTTTGACCACCAGGGAAGACCCTGGACAAGTTTGATTGAAGAGACATCATATCGTAGAGGATTAGATGGGCGTACCGTTGCAAAGTGGATTTCCCTTGATGGCACACGGCAAAGACGCTGGCTGTTACCGGAAGAAGCCGAAAGAATCGCGGAACAAGCCAGGAATACCGCCATGAAATTATATGACGCACACGTTGATGGTTCGCTTGAATTGTCTGAGCCGATATCTCCAGGCAACCTGATCGTTTTTGAAAAAGCAATGCGCTTTGATACGCAAGCTCGAAAAAATGAAAAACTCAAATTTGACCAAATTTATCTACCCGTGGGGATATTACCTCCTGATCAGTATGGAGCCGTTTTACTCCAGGCAACTGAAGGATGTTCATTTAATGCATGCACGTTCTGTACTTTTTATAAAGACCGCCGCTTCCACATAAAAACTCCTCAAGAGTATGAAAACCATTGTGAAGCGGTTAAAGCCTTCCTGGGAAATGGGCTTAGCCTGCGGCGCACGATTTTTCTGGGTGATGCAAACTCATTGGTCATACCTATGAAACACCTGATTACATTGTTTGAGATCACACATCAGTATTATGATGTTGAAGCACTGGGTGGAATATTTGCTTTCCTAGATGGGGTCAGCGGCGAGAAAAAAAGTGCACAAGATTATGCATTGTTAGCTTCAATGGGGCTCAAACGAGTTTACATTGGGCTAGAAAGTGGTAGCAATGACCTGCTCCGATATCTGCACAAACCAAATACTGCACAAGAGGTTGTCAACACTGTCAAATTGCTTAAACAAGGCGGGGTTTCGGTGGGGATCATCTTACTGCTTGGCGCTGGCGGGAAGAAATTTGCTAAAGCGCATATAAAGGATTCCATTACTGTACTCAATGAAATGCAATTAGGTTTTGACGATATCATCTACTTTTCCGAGCTGGTTGAAAGTGAAGCTGTGGAATATCAAAAACAGGCTTATTCGCAACACCTCTCGCCACTTAACCAGCAGGAGAGAATCGAACAGCAAGCAGCGATTGAGACAAAGTTGAGGTTCACAATCGAAAATGGAACTCCCCATATCAGTCGCTATGATATTCGAGAATTTGTATATTGACTTAGTCTCAGTTCAATCGTGTCTATTCAGGCGTGGATGGTTTTTCCTTCACCAGATAGATCATCGGAAGGCTCACCAGAGTTACCAACCCTTTGATAATAACATTCGCATAAAAAATCCCCAATACCGAACTAATTGGCATAACGCCGTAAAACGCCAGGAATGAAAATAGAAAGGAATCCACCGGGATACTGATGGCGTTTGAAACTAACACACGCATCCATTGATATCGACGTGTGATCCGTTCTATCCAGATTCTGTATGCTTCTGTATCTAAAAGTTCTGAGACCAATTCAGCCGCGATGCTGGCAAGGGTGATTCTCCATACCGGCGCCAGTACTTTTCCCCAGGCATCCGAGCTGCCAGCTACTGTATCGGGTGTTAGCCCACCGATAAACCAGAAAAAAACCGCCATGAACAGGTTAATCACTGCTGCTGAAACAATCAATATTCGGACACCCTTAATACCCAAGACTTTATGGGCAAGGTCGCGTAAGGTAAACGTGATTGGGTAAATAAATGTACCTGCATCAAATGACAGACCGGCAAATAAAACAATCTGTAAACTGGCAATATCCGACAGCATTTGTGCTGCAACATAACTTACACTGATCAATAAGGCAGGAATGATATTCAATATGTCCCTTCACAAACAAATTTTCTCGCCTATTATAAAGTAGTTTCTATAAACCTCGTTATATCTTTTCATTCAATTCTAATCTACCCTCCAATAATGCACCAATGTTATAAAATAAAAATAGGAAAACAATTCTATTAATCTTCTTATCCTGGAGGAACCATGCCCACACAGATCATTATTCGAGGTGCCAGGCTGCATAACCTGAAAAACATTACTGTTGATATCCCAAAGAACCAGCTTGTGGTTCTTACAGGCGTATCCGGTTCCGGTAAATCAACTCTGGGTTTCGATATATTAAGTAGAGAAGGTCAACGCCAATACCTGGAAGCGCTTGGGTTTGTTGCAGTTGGTTTTAACAAATCGTCGGTAGATTCGATTGAGGGTCTATCGCCATCCATCAGCATAGACCAACATCTAACCAATCACAACCCGCGTTCAACCGTTGGAACTGCGACAGATGTTTTTTCTTTCCTTCGAATTTTGTTTGCGCGCATTGGGCACCGTCCCTGCCCGGTATGCAGCCGTGATATCCCGCCATACTTTATGCTTACAGGCAACCAATGGGAAAACGATTTTGAATCCGAGGAAAACACGACCAAGCCAGATGAGGTTTTCCCTTGCCCGCATTGTAACGCCCCAACAAAAAAACTGGGGATGGAACATTTCTCATTCAACAAACCAGAGGGCGCATGCCCAACCTGTACAGGTTTAGGAATTGTCCATCGACCAAACATTGATCTTATTATTAACATGGAAAAATCCATTCTGGAAGGGGCTATTGCCGGTTGGGAATCACTCTCCTACATCAATTATTACATCCCCATTCTAAAAAACGCTGCAACATATTATGGGCTTGACTTTAACCCAGGCACTCCAGTAAAAAAATATTCTCAACCATTGCGTGACCTTCTGATTTACGGTGTGGATGAGCCAAACTTCAG
The DNA here is from genome assembly GCA_964426355.1 of uncultured Anaerolineaceae bacterium. GTDB lineage: Bacteria > Chloroflexota > Anaerolineae > Anaerolineales > Anaerolineaceae > JAJFTV01. The sequence continues at coordinate 1,271 of CAYRRA010000031.1, read as the reverse complement.
AAAGCATTTCCCTAATATTGAACCGCCAAAAACTACCAGCAAGGGAAAATTTGAGGGCATAGCGACGAATCTCCTGCGCCGCTACACAGAACGAAGCACCAATTCGGAATATCATGAGAAACAGGCGGGGTTTCTAATCATTCAAACCTGCCCTGACTGTGCAGGAACGCGTCTTTCACCAGCAAGCAGGTCGGTTTCCATTTACGGGAAAAATATTATTGAGGTATCGAAGCTTTCAATCACCGATCTAAACCTGTGGTTGGATGAACTCTCAGCAAACCTTACACCAGATGAAACCCTCATTTCTGGTCAGATAATGATGGATCTACACCAGCGTCTCCACCGATTGATCCAGGTAGGAGCAGGGTATCTCACGATTGAGCGCTCCTCTCTATCACTCTCCGCAGGTGAAACTCAGCGCCTTCGTCTCGCTTCACTGCTTGGATCGGGATTAAGTGGTGTTACCTATGTTTTGGATGAACCTACGATCGGTTTGCACCAGCGCGATACACTTCGGATGATTGAAATTCTGCGTCAATTGCGCGATTTGGGTAATAATGTACTGGTTATCGAACACGACCTCGAAACCATCAATGCAGCCGATTATGTGATTGATTTTGGTCCTGGCGCAGGCAGGCATGGGGGAGAAGTCATAGCGTCAGGCACGCCACATCAAATTGCACAAAGCACCAAATCGGTTACCGGAAACTACCTGTCAGGTAGAACCTCTCTACCAATCCCACCTCGCCATCGTACACCCGGAAATCGAGAGGTAGTCATCATAGGAGCACGCGAACACAATCTGAAGGACATCACTGTAAATATCCCATTGGGTATGCTCGTCGTGGTAACGGGTGTATCAGGATCGGGGAAATCCTCGTTAATCTTCGATATTCTTGACCGAGCACTTCGTAAACACCTTTACCGGACAAGTGAAGAGCCGGGCTTACATGACGCTATTACTGGATATGAACATATCAACAAGGTGATTACGATTGATCAAAAGCATATCACTCGAATCCCGCGGTCAAATGTTGCCACCTATTCGGACGTATTCACATCGATCAGAACAACATTCGCATATACCTCTGAGGCACAATCCAAAGGATTTTCTACCCGGTATTTCTCATTCAATTTACCGGGTGGTCGTTGTGAGCATTGTCAGGGTGCAGGTGTATTGACGGTCAAGATGCATTTTCTTCCTGAAGTAGAGGTTCCCTGTCCGGTATGCCGCGGGAGAAGATTCACTCCTGATATACTCGCAGTGCCTT
>CAYRRA010000030.1:0-27163 GCA_964426355.1 uncultured Anaerolineaceae bacterium | reverse complement strand
CAGGCATTGCTTTGGCCCATCATCGCTTTCGGTGGCTTCTTCTGGGCTTTTGTTTGGGTCAATCAAGACCCCATGGTGATGGACACGGCTGAAAATGATAACGTTCTTGGTGCGTTAGGAGGATTGCTCTCCATTGCGCGTACACTCGGCTACATCATCGGTCCGATACTCGGCGGTTTTGTTGTGGAAAAATTTGGTAATAATTACAGCAATATCTGGCTGGTTGTTATGGTTGGAAGCATCCTCGGTGCGCTCGCGCTCTTGCGCACCACAAAAGGCGAAGTAAAATCATGAACATTCAAACAGCCTCTGATAACAAAATATATCAAAAAATTGAAGAGTACATCGACAACGCTCTCCAAAGCTGGAATGTACCAGGAGGAGCAGTGGCTATTGTGAACGCTGGTGAAGTCACCTCATGTAAAGGTTATGGCGTCACCGAGATTGGAAAAGATCAAAAAGTAACTGCCCAGACTCTTTTCCCCATCGGTTCGTGCACAAAAGCTTTTACCGCCGCCGCTTTAGGGATATTGGTAGATGAAGGCAAAATAAAATGGGATGATAAAATCATTCGTTATTTACCCGATTTCCAGCTCTCTGATCCATGGGTCACAAATGAAATTACCATACGTGATATCCTCTCTCATCGCAGTGGTTTAGGACGTGCAATCCGCTTAATGAACCGGCAGTCGAAATTCGATAGTCAGGACTTCATACGCCGAATTCGTTACCTGCCATTCACCGCAGGTTTCAGGGAAAAATTCGGTTACAACAATCCGCATTTCATCATTGCAGGGCAAATTGTCGAGGTCATTTCAGGACAAACCTGGGGAAATTTCATTGAGAAAAGAATTTTTGAGCCGCTTGGCATGACATCCAGTTTTACTTCCTATCAAAAGATGTTAGCAGCCCAACCCGATTCCATTGCCCAACCCCATGCGGCAAAGTGTGATTTATTTATCCCATCCGAATTGTGTGCACTGGATCCTGTACAAAGAATCCCCTGGACGGATTATGGAGAAAACGCCGCCGGGTCAATCATCTCCTCACTTGATGATCTGACCATCTGGCTTCAGTTTTTGATGAACCAGGGGGTTTTCAATCAGAGACAAATCATTCAACCAGAAACAATCAGCGAAATGACGAAATCGCAAATGCTGATCAACTCAGGCGACTCGGAGATGGATATGCTCCTTGCTTTGGGTCTTCCTATCAATATCATGACCTACGGCTTGGGTTGGTACGTATCTGATTATCGCGGGGAGAGATTTGTCTTTCATCCGGGACAGGTCAATGGCTCTGTCGCCGCCATTGCGTATCTACCCGCGAGAAAATTAGGCGGCATCATCGTACTGAATACCTATCAAACCATGCTGCATCCCATGGTCGGATTTTATCTGATTGATACACTGCTAGGATTTGAGAGGGATTATGCCCAGGAAATGCTGGATAACGTTCAACAGTGGAAAAAAGAAGCCGGGTTCGGCGCACAACAAATGAGCATTGCACATCCGCCCGCCCCAGAGGTCTCGTATAACCACGATGCTTTCTGCGGCGAATACGTAAACGATCTTTTCGGAGAGATACTCATCTTTTCTCAAGATGGCAAGCTCGAATTTCAATATGGTGAAACCCAAATCTACCGGGCAGAGCTTGAGTATTGGCAAGAAAAAACCTTTCTAATCCGTTATCAGCAACCATTCTTATGTCCAGAATTTCTGACCTTCAAAATAAAAGAGGACGGGAAAGTAGACGCAATAGAAATTGACAGGGTAGGTTTATTCCACCGCATCAAATCGTCCTAAAAAAAGGAGACCACCCATGCCACGCATCGCTGTTGCTGGATTTCAACACGAAACAAACACCTTCTCACCCATTCCAACCACCTTTGAGGATTTTTGCAATGGCGGGATCAACACGCCAGGGCTTCTCACAGGAACAGACATTCAATATTTTGCATCCAATGAGATGAATAACGCTACAAGCGGTTTCCTGCGCACCGCCGCATCATTCGACTACCAATGTATCCCGATAATTTGGGCGGAATGCGAACCTTCCAACCGCATGTCAGAAGAAACCTTCTACCGGATTATGGCTTTGATAGAAAATGGTTTACGCCAACACGCCCCGTTTGATGGTGTTTTTCTTGATTTGCATGGAGCGATGATTTTTGGAGATCACAGAGATGGTGAAACAGAGATCCTTGCCAGGGTGCGCAGCATCGTCCCTGACATCCCAATTGTCACCGCAATGGATTTGCATGCCAATGTTGCAGCCGAATCGTTTAATTTAGCCTCAGTTATGATCGGCTATCGCACATACCCGCATATCGACTGCTATGAAACCGGGCAGCGGTGTGCGATTGCGATGAAGTATTTACTGGATGGCGGGCATGTCAAAAAGTCCTTCCGGCAAATCCCTTTCTTGATCCCAACCTCCAGTCAGGCAACGGGTGAAGCGCCCTGCAAATTCGTTTACGACTTGCTAGACCAAATTGAAGATGAAGTGGAAATCGTCTCCGCTTCAGTATTTCTGGGTTTCCCACCCGGAGATATTGAGTGCTGTGGTCCGTCTGTGCTTGTTTACGCACAAAACCAATCGGTTACAAATGATGCTGCGGACCGTTTGGAAACCGAAATCCTGAAACACGAGTCTGAGTATGTCTCCAAACTTGTCCCGCTTGAACAAGCTGTCACGCTTGCATTGCAGTTGAATGAAGAAAACATTTACCCTGTTATCCTGGCAGACGTTCAGGATAATCCTGGCGGCGGTTCTGGCTCAGATACTATATTTATTATTGAAGAACTTCTGAAACGCGAGGTTTCTGATGCTGCGGTCGCTCTGCTCTATGATCCTGCTGCGGTCAAACAGGCTCATAGAGCAGGCGAAGGGGCGAGAATCGAGATGGATCTGGGTGGGAAAATGCTTCCGAACCAATCACCGCTGCACGGTATTTTTCAGGTTGAGAAATTATTCGAAGGGGTTTTTGAACCCGAAGGACCAATGGCCCGCGGTATGCAGATCGATTTAGGGAAAATGGCTTTGCTAAGAATTGGCGGAATATATATATCTATCTCCAGCAAACGCATACAAGCAGCCGATCAAGCGGTTTTTACCCTGTTTGGATTGAACCCACAAAGCATGCAAATCCTGGTTTTAAAGAGTTTTATCCATTACCGGGCAGCCTTTGAAGACATCGCCAAAGAGATCATCAGTGTTGAAGCGGCGGGTGCGGAATTTGACGACCCGGCAAAAGTCCAATATCTCCACTTGCGCAATGGTATGCGGCTTGGAGGAAATGGACCGGTATTTACCCAGCCTGAAAAAAAGTAACCCGGATCGAAAGGACTTTCCTTTGGTACAAGAAATAGAAACCTACATACAACAATACTTTCGCGCTTGTTATCTTCCTGGGCTTGCTGTAGGTTTGGTGAAAAACAACACAATCCTGCTGACAGCCAGCCTGGGAGTCGTTGATGTGCGTAGTCAAAAAAAAGTGACTGCTCATTCCATTTTCCATACTGCTTCCATTTCCAAACTTTTCGTCGCCACCGCCGTGATGCAATTGGTGGAAAAAGGCAAAATCGCCCTGGAAGATCCACCACACCGATTTTTGCCATATTTTAAATTGGCGGATGAAAGATACCAACAAATCACCATACAACAAATGCTGAGCCATGTTTCTGGTATACCCGACCTCACTGATTACGAGTGGGGCAAAGGTGAGGATGACGACGGGGCATTGGAACGATTTGTAAAAAGCTTACACCATCTAAAACTCCTTTTCACTCCTGGGCAGCAGTTTGCTTATTCAAATATTGCCTATGATATTCTCGGTGACCTGATCGCTAAAGTTTCCGGGATGCCCTTCGAAGATTACCTCCAGCAGAATGTATTGCTTCCAATGGGATTGGAGAACAGTACATTTCTTTCACATGCGATCCCAGATAAACTGGCAACGACACCCCATTTCCATACTTACACGAATATCCCCTCGAATATATATCCATACAATCGCGCCCATGCACCTTCTTCCACATTGCAATCCAGTATCCAGGAAATGTGCAACTTTGCCATAACCAATCTGGAAAAAGGTGTATTTAACGGCACAAGAATTTTGAAAGAAGAGACCTGCCACAGGATGTGGCAAGCTCATGCCCTTACTCAAAGCCACAAACCTCACCTCCAGCATGCAAGTATTGGATGGTTTTCAGGTCAGGCACATGGCTTGCAAACCCTGAGCCACTCAGGAAGCGATTTGGGGTATAACTCATTTCTGCTCTTGCTGCCGCAAATTTCTACCGGTATCGTCGTGCTCTGTAATGCATCTCCCGCACATGTTGAAAACCTCGCTCTTGACCTGGCAGCCATACTGCTAGGAGAAAACATCTCCCCGCCCCAACCAGCAAACATTCGCTCTTTAGGTGAGATCTATGAAAAAGGGGGGTTATCAGCTTTACGACAAAGCTTCCATCAGTATATCGCCGAAGGGCAAAAAGAGATCGCCAATGAAACTGCTGCCATGCTGGACATCGGATCAGCCCTCATCGAAATGGGTCAACTCGCATCCGCAAATGATTTCATCCGCCTGGCGCTAGAACACGACCCCCAGAATGCTGCCGCGTATGAGCTGCTCGCCATGCTTTCTTTCTTCCAAGGAGACCTGGAGAGCGCCCAAAAGTATGCCTGTCAATCATTAGAGATCAATCCAAATAACACGGTGCTAAAAAACCGGATAAAGATGCTGGCATAACCGCGAAAAAAGAGAAATGCGATCAACGTTAACCGAACGCATCCTGGCTTACATTCGTGATGCAGTTTCGGATGTTGGATCGATAATCAACTTGCACATAAGAAAAAATCTACAAAAGCAAATTTTTGGTTAACTAAAAAATCACTTTCGCCTTTTTGACCTAACTATTATAGAATATAAACAACACGATTTTATGTCGGCGTGTTGTTTTGCAATTTCACTGCTTCAACCCCTGGATGGGATTTAGAGACAAGAGAGAATGATGTCTCACTCATCTGCAACAGTTTGTCATGATGATATTCGATCTGTCTCCGAACGGTTATCAAAACCTCTTTTGCGCGTTTGCCAATGCGGACTTCTGTCCATCGTGTTATTGATTTCCGCCTGCTCGCCGAACCAGCCAGATGAAACCATTGGTTCCCCACAAAGTGCGTTCACCTCAGCCAGTGAAACCCCAGTGCCAACCAGCACAATCCCAATACCAACGGAAACACCTTCTCCGACCTATACCATCACCCCCTCACCAACCATCACACCTCCTTTAGGCGAAAGCGGTAATCCAATAACAATTGCTCTTGCCCCCGGTTCGGTCAAATTGACCGAGTTGGATTTATTAGGGATAGCGGCTGTAATTAATGAAGAAACCGGCGCCAACGTTCAACTCGTTCAAACCGAAAGTTATGCGGACGCTGGTCAAATGCTCTGTGCTCAGGAAGCCGAGGCAGCTATTCTGGATACATCCACTTACCTTTACATACATGCAGCAGGATGCGCAGAAGCATTTTTCATCTCCAGAAGCAATCGCTCCAACAGTACAAACGGGCAAATTCTGGCGGGCAGCGCCAGTGGAGTCAACAGCCTGGATGACATGGTCGGGCATACCTTCTGTCGGTTATCTGATCGCGACCTGGTAAGCTGGCTAATTCCCAACGCGATGCTGTGCTCTATGGGGTTAGACCCCTTACGAGACCTGGAAGCCATCCATGATCTACCAGATGCTGGGGAAATCGTGCAATCGATCTATACCGGTCAATGTGCAGCCGGTGTCGTTGACCCTGAGGTATTTCAAGACTTTCAGTCTGCACTGGAGGAAGTGAAGGATGGGGTGTCCATCATCGGACAAACCCTGCCCATTCCTTATGAAAATGTCAGTTTTCTCCCCAATCTGCCAGAAGAAATCCAGGACGGTCTGGTTCGAGCGATGACTTACCTCTCATTTTATAATGGAGGTCAAACGGTCAAACAAATATACGGTTGGGATAACCTGGTTCGCATTGACGACGGGTATTACGATGATATAGCGAAGCTCTTCGCCAAAGCCGATTTGGGGCCGCATGGCAGTGGGCTAAATGTTGCCATCGATATGTTCGAAGAATTCTTCGATGAAGAAGAAATCCTGTTACAGACCGGGGATTTTGAAAATGGCACACTGTATGTAATGGAAAACAATTATGCGGTCAGCACATCCGATGGCGGATTATGGGGCATTTTCAACAGGCAAATTACTGATAGTTCAATCACCGTTGATATGGTGATGACAACGAACTCACAAAACAGTCCAATGAAAGCCGGTATCGGTTGTCGTGTGCAGGATAACGGGGATCAATATCGCTTTTTACTTAACGAAAAAGGAGAATTCGCGGTTATCCGTATTGAGAATCAAACAGACCGGTTTTTGCAAGAATGGACACCCTCCGTTGAGATACACCCCATCGGCGAACCAAACCGGATCAAAGCTGTTTGCACCCATAATGTTTTACGTTTTTATATCAATGAAACGTTGGTCTTTGAAGGACAGGATGACGGGTTGATCAGCGGTGCGATTAACCTGGGAATTTCTTCCACAGATTCAGCCGCTGAGGTTTTTTTTGATAACCTCTTCATAGGCGCCAGAAAATAGCCAAACCGCGCAACCACTGGTATGATTAAATCACAAGAGGTGAACATTGAACACAGAAATACCTGAAACCATTAAAGTAACCGCTCTGGCTGGCGGTGTAGGCGGCGCCAAGCTGGTCAACGGATTGGCTCAAATCCTGCCCCCTGCCGCGTTGACCGCCATCGTTAACACCGGCGACGACTTTGAACACCTGGGAATGAAAATCTGCCCGGACCTGGATACGGTCTGTTATACCCTGGCAGGTCTGTCTAACCCGGTAACCGGTTGGGGTCGTAAAGATGAAACCTGGGAGTTTATGCAGCAGGTCAAAGAGCAAGGTCTACCCGGCTGGTTCAACATCGGTGACCAGGACCGCCAGACACACCTTGAGCGCACCAAACGTCTGGCGCAAGGGGAAACCCTCACCCAGGTCACGCAAACGCTCTGCGAACAATGGGGCATCCCAAACACAGTTCTACCTATGTCGGATGACCCCGTACCCACCATCGTGCACACCGTCGAGCATGGGGAGCTGGGTTTTCAGGAATACTTCGTCCAGCACCGCTGCGAACCCGTGGTGAAAGGATTTGAATTTCGCAGCCACGCGCAGGCGCGCGTGACCCCGGAGGTGATGCAGTCCATCCGTCAGGCTGACCTGGTGGTCTTCTGCCCCTCCAACCCCTGGGTCAGCATCGATCCCATCCTCAGCCTGAACGGAATCCGCCAGGCGCTCGCTGAAAAGAAAGTTATCGCAGTATCACCAATCATTGGCGGAAAGGCGGTTAAAGGACCAGCCGCCAAGATGTTCCAGGAACTGGGCATCGAAGCTTCTGCGCTCAATGTCGCCCGGCATTACCGCAATATCCTCTCCGGTTTTGTGCTGGATACCATTGACCAGGCTCAAACCGGTGAAATCATCGCAATGGGGATTTCGTGCCTGGTCACGCAGACCATCATGAAAACCGCACAAGACCAGGCTGAATTGGCAGGGCAGGTCATCCGCTTTGGCACTCAGATAGGGAGTTCGCCCGTATGTCTCTTTGGATAGCGATCCCGATCAAACCCTTTTCCAGCGGGAAATCGCGCCTGGCGAAGCACCTTTCTGTACAGCAGCGTCTGCTGCTCAACAAGAATCTTGCCGAGAATACCCTGTCAGTCTGTAAAAGCGTTAAAGGGGTCGAACGTATTCTCGTTGCCAGCCACGGAAAAGAGATGCATCGTTTTGCTGTAAAAAACGGGGTGGATTTCATCGAAGAACCTCCCGGTGGAATCAACTTTGCCCTGGATGCTGCTGCCAACCATGCTCGTGAGCAGCAAGTCTCACGGCTGCTGATTGTGCATGCCGATCTCCCCTCCATCCGCGCTGTTGAAATCGAGACGTTGATCAATGCTTGTTCAAATGACCCATGCGTTTGCATCGTCTCCGATCATCATCATACCGGAACCAACGCTTTGATGATGTGCCCCCCTGGCGTGATCCCTTTCTTGTTTGGGGAGGGCTCTTATGCAAAGCATCTCCAGGCAGCGCACAACCGGCAAGTAGAAATCCACACCGTTCCGCTCCCATCCCTTTCTTTTGACCTGGACACCATTGATGACCTTGAATATGCAATAGGAGGGAATCTTCTCCCGCGCGAATGGATTTACTGAGCAAACGCCAGACCAGCGCTCTGCCAATCACATTTTGAGTAATTTTTACATGGTTTATTTCTCGATGCGCGGATACACCCAAACCGCCTGATCCTGTCCCCCGTTGTTGTTCGCATCCACATAGAAAAGAAATTCCACGTTTAAACCCACCAGGTTCACCAAATCGATATCGACCGGGATGAGCGAGCCGTTATAAGCGTGCTGCCAGGCGCCTAGTTCCTGCCAGGGGTTTCCCGCGATACGATACTCGATCGCAAAGTTAACATCGCAGGTCGTTGCACCGTGTAAACATCCCAGGGTGGTCTTGAGATGCGAACCGGGCTGTATGGCGACTGCCGGGAAATTCCCCTGGATCCATCCACCGTTCTGGTCGTCATCCCAAACCACATGCGAGCTCCAGGTGGGATGCGTTTCAAGGATTCTCTGCCCGGGGTATGAACCGTCTTCAAGGCGGTTATTCTCCCAAATCACCAGGTATCCTTTTTCATCACTACGTTCTCCAGGGCAGCTTAACGCAGTCAGCCCGCTGGCAGAACTGCTCCAGGCGGCGTTACAGGCGTTCTTTGCAAATTCATAGACCACTGCGCTTCCCTGGACTGCGATAACCTCGATTTCAATATAGACCGGGCTGCCGTCCGCCAACCCAAACTCCTTGCCCGATTCGTTTCGCAGAGACCAGCTTCCGCGATACCGTCCCAGTTCATTAGGTGCTATCATCGGAACCGAAATTTCTACTTCCTGCAAGGGTTTCACCTCACCCGGTAAAGCCACGCTGATAGGCGCAGAAAGGCGATCGCCTTTCACAAAGACCAGTGAATACCCGGATGTCCAGGTACAGGTTCCAGTGTTTTTCAATCGCCAGGTCTTGGTAAACTGGTTACCCGCATAAAAGCTTGTACCATCCGGAACGGTAACATCCAGGACAAAAGCTGCCATATCGCAGGGTGGTGGAGTCCTCGTTGGAGTCTGGGTAACCGTTCGTTGTGCCGCAATCAGCGGGGTGGTCACCGTCTGTGCTGCGGGAAGAAACGTCAGGCTGGGGGTGGGTTCAACTCGCGTCTCCGTTGGAACCGGTACGGTTTGCGAAAGCATGACCACAACCGTCTCAACAGCATACGTCTGGTCGATTTGTAAGAACGTCAGGCGTTCCTCATCTGTGCGAGCCGAACCACAGGACGACAACAGTATGCCCGACAGAACCGCAAAGAGCAACAACACCAGGTGAATAGACTGCCGTTTCAAAGCCGAATACCTCACAGACCTGTTGACTGCAAAGCTTTTTTTAATGCGTAACCTTTCCGCTAGGGAGCCTTTACAACAATTTCCACATAGAACGGACCCCCGCTGGTAAGCCCAAACACATCCCCTTTTGCGTTATGAAATTTCCAGTTTCCCCGGTACGTGCCCGGGGTTGCGGGTGCAGTCAACGAAACAGAGATTTGGACCGACTCACCTGGTAAAACATTTTTGGTCAGGTTTAAGTCCGCCGGACCGCCCATGTGCTCCCCGCTTTCAAAAAAGATTTCATATTCTGTCGTCCAGGTGCAGGTACCCACATTCTTCAAAAGCCAGGTTTTCACAAAACTTGCACCGGGCGAGAACACGGTTCCATCCGGCACAGTGATATCATCCATGAAAGTAGCCACATCACAAGGCTGGGATGTCTGTGTGATGCTGGGTTGCAGTGTGCGTGACGGGATCACCACGATTGTGAAAGTCGGGCTGGGGATCGGTGTTTCAGTGCGTGTCTGTTCCGGCGTCACTGTGGGTGTCAGAACAACATCAGTTGACGCAAAAACAAGAAGGGTATTGCTCGGTACGATTTCCTGTGTCTCTGCGATTTGTGTTCGCACTTTGTCTTCGTTGCTGATCGAACCGGGCATACTGCATGCGAGGATCGTCATCCCAATCATAATCACCGGAAGCCAGATTCGCATTCCTTTTCTCATCGCATCACTCCTCAATATGCATTCTACTGTAACCACTCAGGCAGTCCTGCCAGTTGAGGTGGGGGGTGAGGAAAAATGACTTTGCCATTTTTCCTCACCCCAATCCTCTCAGCAGTCTGAGCTGTTGCTTTCTATTTTCATATTGTACAAAACTTTTGCCCGTGATGCACAGTTGAAATGAGTTTTAATAAATTTGCAAACCTGGCAGGATGTTGTTTAACCCCAATCAGGATAACGATTAAAGTCTTTTCTATACGCCATAAAAATCTACGTTGTGGGAGATGAGGAGTGACTCCTCTTGTGTTTTCCCCTGTGTAAAACCCAACCGACAACTGAGCTTACCAATGTTCCGATATTAAACCAGAAAAGCAGGTCAACCAGTGTCGCTAAAAAATCCACGCGCCAAATTGTCAATTCCGGATGTGATGACGCATATTCGGATAAAGAAGCATCCGGCGGGATACAAATACCCCCGTCCAGCCAACTATATGGGAAACCAGCATGCAAATGCCCGGCGGGATGATCGTATGGTCCGCACGAACCCCCAAGATAATCATCCCGATACAGCAAACTGAAGGCAAACCCTGCTATAGTGATGATGACGCACAAAATCAGTAGACCCGCGCTCCAGCGCAAAAGCCTATCTCTCGCAGCAAACCATGTTACAACGGTAGCCAATATCGCTGCACCCAGGTGGATGATAGCTGGCTGTGCCAAAGCATGCCTGAGCGCCCTGCCCATCAGCACAATGGTTCCCCCACCTTTCGCCATACCCCCCAGCGCAGCGACAAGACTGACCAGGCTGATTCCTACCATCAGCCAATCCATTAATAGAACCTTATTGGGTGTATTTCGAATCGATTGTTTCACGCTCATGATCTTAATTCTTCTATCAAATGGTTATTTCGTATCTCCTACCCTCGTACATCCTGATCGATGCATCGTCTCTTTTATCTTCTCCCTATCGCAAAACAATCTTTTGAAAAATTTCTCGAGTCACTTCAAGGTGTTCTTGAATTGTGTTGGTTATCTAACGCGTAAACAGCTCTTTCTCAACGGTCATACGAACTGCCCATATCCAGGCTGATTTCAACACAAGCGATATGCTGATTGGTAAATGCACGCTGTAAAAATCGGTTTGCGTCCGCAAGAATGAACGGATTGACCGCAGTGAGCACATCCTGACGCGGAGATTGCGTTTTCTGCAAAATGTCCTGGTAACAGCGGCGTGCTACTTCACGGTCACCGTTCAGGTCATAGGTGAAACCCAACAACAGCATTACCTGCGCTTGTTCGCTGGGGCTTAACGCGTAATCCACCATCAGCTTAAGCTGCTCGGCAGCATCAGTGGCTTTGCCCTGGTGCAGAAGCAGTTTGATGACCAGTAAACGATAAACCACCTCACCGGGTGTCATCTTTACCACCTCGCTCACCCGTTCCAGCAAGTCTTCACGTCGAAACGGCGGTAGCACTGCATCCACCCGAAGCGGATAAAATTCGCGCAAAGCCTCGTAACTGACCGTTTTCACATATTCGTTCGGTTCAAGGATTTCCGGGGTAACGAGATACGGCTGGTTTTCAAATTCTTTGAAAAAGTTAAACCCAAGGAAAATATTGTTGCAAACCGGCGCCAATCCATCCGCCACCCAAAACACATGCTCGACAGGCAAAAATACGGTGCTGGTCAGGTTTCCCAGAGTCGCAATCACATTGCCAAAAGGGCGAATATCGCCCGAACACATATCCTTATGATCCCCCATGAACTGTGCGGCTCTCTGCGGCGTTATGCTGCCGGCATTCTCACGGATTAACTCCTCCAGGCGGCGGAAGCGGGAGATCGCATTTTTTGCAATTCCCAACTCAAGGATGCTATCCACCGGTCTGGTCTCATCGGTAGTCATGAAATTGGTCTCGCAAATGAACCCCCCTTCTGCATAACGAAGCCCCACCCGGCTTGCAGTCGCCTCAACGACAGCAGCATTCTTTTCGCGTCCGCCCGCCAGCAGGTAAGCAAACGCACCTGCCCGTTTACTGCTCTGGACCAACGCATGGGCTTCCTCGACTGTGGATGCGCGCAGCATGATGGCATGTTCTAGCGCGGTGAACCCGGCTCCATTGGATGTAACATCGGTCGAGTACATGAAATGCCCACCCAGGCATAAACCATGCTCATTCATGCAAGTATTGCATTTTATCAACCCTGCCGCACCCACATTGACATAACGATAGCCATCATCCGGTTCATAGAAGAACACCGTTTGCGTTTGATCCCACAACCCCGCACCACTGTAATCGGTGTTGCGTCCCACGATAAGATTTCCATCGCGCGTCATATCATCAAATGCAGCAAAGCACGAACACTCGCCATCCGTTTGCAAGCGTTTGAGCATCGTTTTTTTAAGTTGCGGTGTGGTGATCATGCGGAACTCCGAGAGCAGGTTTCCTCTCAGCACCAGGTCAAACTTCAACCCACTTCCATCGGCAAGCCCCTTTATTTCTTCAAGAAAACGCAACGGTGCATTCTTCATCAACGGGTGGTAAATGACCCAATCAAAATACCGTGTCAGGAACCACTTCTTGACACCTGGCAGCGGGTAATATGGGGAATGAGTATAAACAGGGTAAGCCTGGTAAGGCATCGCTCCGTTCCGAATTTCCTCCCGCAGAAGCTGTCCGTGCTGATAACCCATTTCATAAGCACTGCCTTTTAATTTCAGTACGTACAACCCACCGCGCTTTTCCAGCCGCCCAGCCCCAAAAACCTTCTTTCCTGCCTCATCACTGAGCACCTTGAGGTTTTTTAACGTTTCGATTTTCAGCGCAGCGGGTCGATAAGCGTTTCCTTGCCCAAATGGGTTGACATACGCGAAAAACAGAAATATGGCAAGTAAAACAATGACAGGTATCATCCAAAGCATCAGCGTTTTCTCCTCTTCAACTATTTACAACCTCACTTTTTTAATCGTCCCCTGGTTGAGCTTCAAGGCAGGTTTTCCGTGTACCAGGCGGATTTCTCCCAGCACCTTCTGACAGCGTGGACAAACAGGACGTGTTCCTAAAGGCAGGCTCACCAACCCAACATGATCGCAGCAAATTTCAGATAAAAAGCATTTTATCAACCGCCCTTTCCCCTCGTTATAATAATGCAACAACGGTTGACCACATTGGCATTCAACATGAATGGTCTTTCCAGTGGTCATAAGCTAACCAGTTAAAAGAGAACAAAAGGGATATTTTCGATCAATCCAGGTCATAACATTCCGGGCGGCGCAGGCGCAAATAAGGCAGTGTAGCCCGCGTGCTTTCCACTTTTTCCAAATCAAGATCAATAAAGTATAAACCTTCCGCGTCATCGGCTTTGATGAGCAGCCCACCCTGCGGGTCTACCACCAGAGACTCACCGGCAAAATCCATCTCATCTTCACGCCCCACGCGGTTACACATGGCAATAAAGACACTGTTGTGGAGCGCCTGGACGCGAATTTCCCATTCGAACAGGTCCAGGGGTTCTCCTTTAATATTGGCGGTGGGAACAATCACCAGTTGAGCCCCTTTTAGTGCACAGGACCGAATACTCTCTGGCAAGTGACGGTCAAAACAGATGACCACGCCAATCTTACCCATTGGCGTATCATACACATGAAAACCGCTGTCAGAAGGTGCATAATAATCCCGTTCGTAGTAATACGGCATCTGTGCAACGTGCACCATCTTTGAAACCCCAAGAATTTCTCCATCCGATGAAATTACCGGAGTTGCATCATAATAGCTGCCATTTTCCACCAGGTACAGGTTAGGAAAAGCGAAAATCCGCTCCTGGCGGCAGGTTTCCTGCATGGCTTTCATCACCGGATGATCAAGTGTAAAGGCGTAATGACTGGCATCGCGCCCTGGATATTGCGGAAAAAAGGGCGAAAATTGAATTTCAGGAAAACAAATCAAATCTGCACCTTGCTCAGCAGCCGCACGGATTGCAGCAAGTGTTTTTTTCAGGTTCAATTCTACCTGGCTATCGATGACCGGTTGATAAAGCGCAATTTTCATTTCGTTCTTTCCCATCTTGTAATCTTTTTTGGCAAAGAAAGTATTTAATGTGAGTTGAACAACAAAGCGATTATATCAAGGAAGTCAACGGGTAATTGCTGTTTAATGCCGGGAATACTCAAGCACACTGTCCTTCCCCTGGGTCAAATCCGCCGGGGTTTGTACCACCGTATGATCCGGCGTTACCACATCGCTGCCGTTGCCATAGTTGATTGAGCTGGGGATCATCACTTTCAAACCGGTTTCAGGAAGGAAAAGGTCAAGCATATTTCCAAAATGCGTGGCTGTGCCGCCTGTTGGCTCGCCCAACAACCTGCCAAGTCCATCCTGCTTGATCGTGGCAGCCAGCAAGCTGGCGCTGGACATGCTTCCTGGTCCAATCAATAAATCAACTTTTCCACAAAATACAAGCGGGTTCTCCTGGGGAACAATCGGTTTAAAATTCACCGGTGCCAGGGCTCCTTCTTTAGAACGCCACAATTTGCTCAGCAATGGGTGGATATACGGCAGCGGAAGCCAGTGCATAAACGCAGGCAAAAAACTGAGAAAGAAACGTTTCACCTCAGGGCTGGAGCGAACTTCAATTTTGCTAAACTGGGAAAAGGGTTGTTTTGCCAGGTATCGTAACAGTAAATCACCCAGGCTGCTGGCGCCGCCCTGGTTTTCACGAATATCGATCACCAGTTTTTGAACTGCCTTCTCTTTTAGCTCGGTAAACATGCCATCCAGAAAAGCCTTGAACCCACCCTGGGGATCTTCAAACGCATAAAAACGGAACAAAGCACAGCTGTCTTTAATTTCGTAAGAAAACGGCGGAGTCTTTACACGTTGAAACTCCTTCCCAACCACCCTGCGCTCACGCGGTGGTGCATCGGGCGACTCGCGGACCAACAGCGTGAAGCTTTCCTCAAATCCATAGCGAAAATATAACGCTTCGGCGAAATTCTGCTGTGCATAAAACTGGCGCTGCTCGGCGCGCGTACCCCAAAACAGGCGCGCGGTTTCAGCGATGAATTCATCGGTAGTCACCCCATTAATCGCCAGGATTTCGGTTCCAGGGGGCAGCAGTTGCTGCTCTGGCGTATGTGCCGCCAGGTAGCATTTTCCGGACAGAAAACAAACCGGATAAGGAAAGAGCTTCACCGCGCGTTCGACCATGTCATCCAGTTCTGGCGCGGGCATCAGCACTTGCGTATGCTCATCATTCAGGCTGCTCACCGTACCCGCCAGCCGGCAATAGAACTGGCTGCGCGTGACGGGGCTATTCACTTCTGCTGCTAATCCGTCCATTTGGCGCTCAAATTCCTCCTCGCTGATGCGTTGAAATGGCGCCGGGTGAACCCGTCGATACATCGACTTATAAGCCTCAATATCTTTACGGATTTCCTCTTCGCTAAAAGTTACCTTTTTCCAGGTTTCTTTCAGGGCTGCCCAGCGCGATTCCTCGCGCCTGGTCACGATGTAATTGGAAATCAGGCTGACCCCAACAATTGCCAGGATCATCAGCAAAAAAATTTGAACAGGTGACATACCCCAACTCCTTTTTCAGGTTACTTCTGTGAGAATTTACTTTCCCATCATCCATCAAATGGAAGAATCGAGTCTTCTGCACCCCTTCCGTGAAACCACGGTGAACGCTGTTGTGAAAAACAAGACCATTCGTGATCTGTTTTCCACAACAGCATCAGGTTTGGTTGATTAATTTTTAAGATTTGTTTCTGGCATGCCACTTCTCCAGCAGCAAAGTTTCCTGCTCGATCGTCAAGCCCGCAACACGTGGCTCATCCGCCGGGCGGATCTTGTCCCAGGCAAGTACATCCCGGGCAGTGTTGAGGCAGGAACGAAATACCATTCCTTCTGCTAAAGCTTTCTCGCTCTTAATCGTCCTGATATGAGCAAATTCCGGTGGGATTGCCATGGGGATGGCGCCAAATTCTCTGGATTGCAGATCGACGTTTTCGGCAAGGAATGCCATGTCGTTGACCCAGGTATAGCTTGCATCGCTATGGCAGGCGTCCTTGCAAGAATCCAGGAAATGACCCCAGGTGACCGAATTTCCGATGGTATTATAAATCCCCGTCAGCGATTTTTCCATCCCCAACATGGTAAATGCTGCCAGGTCACGCGCGTCGATAAACTGTATGCGCTGGTCAGGTGCGCCTGCAACAAGCATCTCGCCACCTCTTGCCACCCGTGCAACCCAATACGTCACCCGGTCGGTGGGGTCATGAGGACCAGCAACCACACCCAGGCGCAGGATCATAGAGTTTGAAGGATAAAGCTCCTGAACAACGTTCTCGCACAGCACTTTCAACCCGCCATACGCTGGACCATTCCATTCCTCAGTAGTAGGGTCATCAAGCGTCAGCAGCGGGGCGCTTTCATCACTATATGCCTTCAGCATCGGGAAATTATAAACCGACCCTGTGGAGACGAAAATATATTGCCCCGTCGAACCTTTGAGAAATTGAGCGGAATCCCGCACCAGGCGCGGAACATAGCCATTCACATCAACCACAACATCCCAGGTATGCCCTCTCAGAGGCTCCAAGCCGCCGTCGCGGTCTCCAATAATTCTTTCAGCTTGTGGAAACAGGTTGGCATTTGTCTTTCCTCGGTTAAATAGAGTGACGGAATACCCTTTTGCAAGTGCTGCTTCGACCATGTGAAGACCAACAAACTGTGTGCCCCCCAAAAATAAAATTTTCATTTAAGGCTCCTGATTATGAGAATACTTGCGCTTCATGCAGCACATACCCCTTAATCCTGTACCCATGCGGCACTTAAGTGATTATATATGAGTCAAAGCCAAAAAACAAACTTATCTTCTGCCAGCATATCCGCGTTACCCTGGTACCGTATGGCTCATCTGGTTTTCTCATTCGTGGGCAACTCCCCATTGACCCGCCAGCAGATTGCTCCCTTTTTTTCGCGCGCCGACAGACGACAACCCTGTCATTAATCAAAAACAAGACGATGACTGGAAACAAAAGAATAGCACTTGGAATCCCCCGGTCTATCAAAGCAAAGCTATAATGGGATAAACTCTTTTTTTGCAGGTGGAACTATGGAACTGACCTTGAAGGACCCCAAAACCGGCTTCGGCATCCGACCGTACAGGTTGGAAGATATCCCTGACCTTTTCCAGGCTGCCAGTGAATCCGTCAATGAAATCTACCCCTGGCTGCCCTGGTGCCACCCGGACTATACTAAAGAAGAATCCAGCACCTGGATACACCATTGCCTGGAAGCCTGGCAATCTGGCAAAGAGCATAACTTTGTCATTTTTGAGCTTGACAGCGGCGAGTTTGCGGGCGGAGGGGGGTTGAACGAGGTCGATGCATATCACTTTACAGCAAACCTGGGGTATTGGGTCCGCACTCGTTTTTGTGGAAAAGGAGCTGCCAGCAGTGCAGCGCGCCTCATCGCTGAATATGGCGCAGCACACCTGGGGTATCAGCGCATGGAAATCATCGCAGCGGTTGAAAATATCGCAAGCCAAAAAGCAGCCACCAAGGCTGGAGCACATTACGAAGGCATCTTGCGCAACCGGCTAAATATTCACGGCAAGCAGCACGATGCCGCGGTTTTCTCGTTAATCCCGTCTGATTTTTCACCAACCCCTGCCCAGTCCGCTTAAAGCTGGGATGTGCAGTGTGGGCAGCGCGTGGCTTTGATCGAAATTTCTGTCTGGCAGTATGGGCAGGCTTTGGTGGTGGGTTCTACAGGTGCTTCTTTCTTTACATACAAACGATTTACCGAGCGAATCAACAGAAATATCGCAAACCCAACGATCAAAAAGCTGATCAACGAATTGATGAAAAGCCCATAGTTCAACGTCACCGCACCGGCTGTTTGAGCATCAGCGAGTGAAGCGTATGGCGCAACCGTACTGCCTTCGCGCAGTAAAATATACAGGTTGCTGAAATCAACCTTTCCTAACAGCAGCCCGATGGGTGGCATAATCATATCATCCACCAGAGATTTCACAATCGCGCCAAATGCACCCCCAATGACAACACCGACAGCCATATCCAAGACATTCCCCCGCATGACGAACTTTTTAAATTCCTCCAGCATTGTTTTCTCCTTTTTTTTCTAACCCACACCTGTAATTGGCTTCTCTGGTATGATTATACAATAAACGCCATGCGCTTCGATCATTTTGACATTCTTGCACCCATCTATGACCGGGTCATTCGCTTTCCCAGCCTGGAAAAAATCCTGGAGATGTGCGGGTTGCCCGCTGCCGGAACCATACTGGACGCAGCCGGTGGCACCGGGCGCGTCGCCCAGGCATTACAACCCTATATCGACGATTTGATTGTTGCCGACCTTTCTCACCGCATGCTCCTGCAATCCCGCCAGAGGGGTCTTAAAACGACCTGCACTCAGACTGAAAAACTTCCTTTTCCACAGGAACATTTCGACCGTGTATTGATGGTGGACGCATTCCATCATGTTTACAGCCAATCAGAAACAGCACAAGAATTATGGCGCGTGCTCAAACACGGGGGGCGCCTGGTCATCGAAGAACCAGACATCCGCACCTTCAGCGGTAAATTTCTCGCAGTTGCCGAGAAACTGGCGCTCATGCGTACCCGCATCATCTCCCCGCAACGCATCCTTTCCTTGTTCCCGTGTGAAAATGCCCGCAAAGAGTACTTTGCACAGGATCACACAATTTGGGTCGTTATCCACAAAGGATAAAAGCCAATTTTCCTCCTCGCCATTTTCCTAAGAAACTTGAATTCGGGATTGGAATTTTTCCCACCCTCCCACCTTAATGTGGAGCACCTTACCGTAATAAGGGTGATGGGTGGGACCGAATAAAGTAATCCCATTTGAGGTTAACCATCATCTGGCTCATTTTCCTGATGGAATATTTTTCCTAAAATATTTACCTGTTATTTATCCCTTTTTGATGGTTTATTGACACCACATCATTTAAAAGTTAAACACCGGCAATTTATGTCGCTTGAGTAATGGAAAAAATTTAGGAGTGAATCCTGTTCGCCCAGAAAAATGGAAATATTAGTGAATAAAAAACGTGTCCTGATTGTCGAAGATGAGAGTATCGTCGCGCTGGATATCCATGATCGACTATCAAACCTGGGGTACGAAATTGTCGACATCGCAGCTACCGGAAAAAAAGCAATCGATTTAGCATTGAAACACAAACCTGACCTGATCCTCATGGATGTCCACCTGCGTGGGGAGATTGACGGCATTGAAACAGCATCCCAAATAAAAGACCAGCTTGATGTACCGATTGTTTTTCTAACCGCATTTGCGGACGAAAACACGTTGGAACGCGCCATGCTTACTGAACCTTTCGGCTATATCATCAAACCATTTGAAGAGCGGGAGCTGGTTGTTGCCATTGAAACAGCGCTTTATAAACACCGTATGGAAAAAGCGCTGCGAGAAAGCGAAGAGCGTTACATGCTGGCGCTGCGCGGCTCCAATGACGGTGTGTGGGACTGGGACCTTCGCAGTGACACTGTTTATTTTTCCAACCGTTGGAAAGAAATGGTCGGGTATGAAGGGGATGAATTTGATAATTCGATGATGGATTGGTTCGCACTGATCCATGAAGAAGACCTCCCAGGTGTAAAAACAGCCATCGATAGCCATATTGCCGGTTTGAGCCCACATTTGGAAATAGAACATCGAATGCTCCACAGCAAAGGACACACACTTTGGGTGCTGACGCGCGGCATGGCAGTAAGAGACCAGGACGGCACAGCGCTCCGCATGAGCGGCTCACTGACAGACATTACACGACGCAAGACCCTGGAAAATCAACTCGTCCATAACGCCTTGCATGACAACCTCACCGGGCTGCCCAACCGCACCTTGTTAACGGATCGGCTGGAAAGACGTATTGAGCGTTCTAAAAGACAACCCCACGAGGTTTACGCCGTTCTGTTTCTTGACCTCGACCGCTTCAAGCTGGTGAACGACACACGCGGACATCACGCCGGTGATCTGTTGATCAAAATCATCGCAGAACGCCTTTCTGGCTTGCTGCGCGCATCCGATACTGCTGCTCGTATTGGTGGAGATGAATTTGTCATACTACTCGAAAATCTTGCCAGACCGGAAGATGCAATTCTCATCACTGAACGCATCCTCAAAGAGATTGAACTGCCCATTCCACTGGATGGTGAACCCATCGAAATCAGTGGCAGCATCGGTATCGTCATCAGCACAGACAATTACCAGAACGCAAACGACCTGCTCCGGGATGCCGATATCGCCATGTATAGGGCAAAAGCACGCGGGAAAGCGCTTTACGAAATATTCAAACCCGAATTACGGGATCAGCTCCTGAACAAAATTGAGATCGAGAATATCCTCCGCAAGGCTATCCAGGAAGACAGCTTTCCTATCTCGTACCAGCCTGTTGTATCGTTAAATGATTCCCGTATTGTTGGTTTTGAAGCTCTCTTTTCATGGAAACTACCCGGACACGAAGACCTCTCAGAAAAAGAAGTGATGAAAATCGCTGAAGAGACCGGACTGTGGAGCCCAATTGGAAAATCGTTTATCCGCCGGGCATGCAAACAATTTAGCCAATGGCAGAGCCAAAGCGAAACCCTCCCCCTTTCATTCAGCCTCAATCTTTCTGCACGGCAATTCTCCGAACCGCAATTAGCGGAATACATCCTGTCTACGCTCCAAGAAACCGGGCTAAAGCCAGGGGTGTTGAGTATTGAAATAACAGAAAGAAATTTCATCACCAGAGAAGAAAACGCACAAAGAAATCTCAGTGTCTTATCCGACGCAGGTATCAAGGTCACCATCGAAGGTTTCGGTAACGGGTATGTAACCCTGGGGAGTTCACAAGGATATGAGCTCCTGACCATCAAAATTGATCAGACATTCATCCAGGATATTGAAAACAACGAGACAAAAAAAGAACTGGTGCTCAGCATCATGAAGCTGGCAAAAGAAATGAAAGCGCATGTGGTAGCTGATGGTATAGAAACCGAGGAACAGCAGCGCACGATGAAAGATCTGGGCTGTATGTATGGGCAAGGCAGCCTCTTTTACCAGCCATTGGGTGGAAATGGAATCAATGTCCTGCTTTCCTCCCTGACTGACCAAAAGCCCCAGGGTTCAGAATAAAATGAACAGAATGCGCAAATAAAAATGGAAGACCGTATAGACAATCAAAAAGCTGCTTCAGCGTTTACAGAACCAAAATTCAAACTGCGCAGAAATTTCCTGACTCAGTTGGGTATCCTCTTTTTTGCCACCACAATTATCATTATCACCGTAGGGACAATTTTCACCTACACCACAGAACAAAAAATGTGGCAGGGACGCCAGGCGGAAGCCGCACGTAATGCATCAACAAAGATATACGAATTCCTGCGGTACAACGAATACGCCATTGAAGCTTTCTACTTGTTCGGTGCAGATGAATTTGACATGCAATCGACCTGGTTACAAGACCTCTCCGAACTCAATCCCTCCATAGATGAACTGGTCTATGTTGACCCGAACGGAAAAATTCTTCATCACTACTTGCGAAAAAAAGGTGGCAACCTGGAGAATCCATGGGATATCCACCTAGACTCTGTACACGAATGGTTTTCGCCAGGTTTCAGTTTACAGTTCAAAGACCGGGTACTTCCTGCAACAACGATCTTTATTGCAGATGGGTCAATTGCCAGCTCTGAATGGTTCACGCAAGCTCAAATGATGAGAAGATACCGCAGCGACACACTGTTTTCACCCACAAACCAGATCTATCTCATCCTGGCGCGTGCTACACCCGATGGCAGCGTGATCGCAGCCAGGGTGAATGTGGATATCTTCTTGAACACGGTTTCTGACATTCGCTTTGGAGAAACCGGAAAGACGTTTTTAGTCGATCACACCGGAAAAGTGTTGGCGCATACCGATCAGAGCGTTATCTTTTCAAATATTTCTATCGTTGACCACCCCCAATACCAAGAGCTTTTAGATAACCCAGGCATCGAGTGGTACGGGCATGCTGTCAACTTTGAAAACACACCAGTTGTCTCCTATGCTGTGCCTGTAGGAAACACTGATTGGACACTGATCACTGAAGTGGATCAGAAGGAATCTTATGCCAGCAGCCGCGCTGTCTTTTTCTTCCTTTTATTAATCCTGTCCATTTTTCTCTCTGCGGTGATGCTCCTCTCCAGCAATGTGATGAAAAAAGTGGTGATTACACCGGTCAAAGCCCTCATCGAAGGCACGCGCCAGCTTGGCAATGGTAATCTTTCCTTCCAGTTTACCCAACCCCCGCAGGATGAGATTGGCACGGTCATGTCTGCGTTTAACCTCATGGCACAACACCTGGCTCAACAAAACACCCAGTTAAACCAACGCGCCAATGAATTTGAAGCTCTCTTCGAAATCAGCCTTTGCACTATCTCCCAATGCGACCTTAAAACATTGTTTTCCACCGTTGCCCGGTCTGTCATGCGGCTGGTGAGTCATGTCTTCAATATTCACCTGTTTTCCTATGAAGATGGTGTACTCAGTTTCAATACGTCGCTTTGGTGGAACGGGCGGGAAGATTTCATGATCGTAGCCCCAGATAAAGACGGCATCACATACCAGGCAGCTACCCAAAAGGAGCCCATCTTCGTTTTTGATTATCACTCTACCAAGGGAAAATATATCGAAACCGTCCCAGCCAGCATGATCAGCCTCCCGCTGAAAATTGGGGACAAGGTGGTAGGCGTCATGAATATCGCTTTGGATACCTACAGAGAGTTTACCGAGGAAGAACTGCGCGTTCTTCACCTGATCACCGACCAAACCGCCATTGCTGTGGAGAATTTAACCCTCAATGAGCAAATCCGACATGAGTTAAAGGAACGCAAACTGGCAGAAGGGAAACTGCAAATCTTAAACCAGGAATTGGAATACCGCGTTCAGGAACGCACAAAAGAATTGAGCCAGCTAAATGATGCGCTTACAATCGAAGCAGCCGAACGTAAAGCAGCGATTAACCAGCTTAATGCCTCCGTTCGGGAAAAAGAAGTGCTGCTCAGGGAAATTCATCATCGGGTAAAAAACAACCTGCAAGTCATATCCAGCCTGCTAAATTTACAGTCTGGAAAAATGGACGATGAAGCCACTAAAGGGGTGCTAAAAGAAAGCCAGAACCGTGTGCGCAGCATGGCACTCATCCATGAAAAACTTTACCGTTCCGAGAACCTGGCACAAATCGACTTCAAAGATTACATCAACGAGCTTACTGCCTACCTGATGCATTCCTACCTCGGAAGCGGAAAAGCCATCAGAATCGATAAAAAAATGGAAAAGGTCATGATCCCCATAGACCTGGCGGTTCCCTGCGGCTTGATTATCAACGAGCTTGTGACCAATGCGTTCAAATACGCCTACCCCAACCAGGATGAGGGCACCATTCACCTTTCATTGATCAGGCTGGAAAATGGTGTCATCCAGTTAATTGTGAAAGATGACGGAATTGGCATGCCCCCTGATTTCGACATCGACCAGGTACAATCTCTGGGTTTGCGGCTCGTCAAGATGCTCGCCATACAAATCGAAGGTGAGTTAGAGGTGATAAGAAACCCGGGGACTACCTTCAAGATTGAATTTGCCATCCCTTGATAAAAATGCCGCAAAAATTCGGGGTTGGGGTTTTTACTCCCGCCCCAATACTGTAACACAGCTATCGCAGTTGTCTGCCCCGGTCATCACACCGATAAGGTCAAGCGGGTTTGTTTGCGCGGCGGAGAAGGTCTGACAGCGCGGAATCAATCCGGCTCAATTTACATACACCGCTGATGCGCAGTCCCGCAGGAGCGCTGTTTTACAGCCGGAGGAATTTATTCTCCTGCGGATGAGGATGTGAACCGATGCAGGATAAATCTCTTGATTTTTAGCACTGTGTGAAACTGTCCAAAAAAGACAGCCTCGTTACGTGTTTTCTTTCTGTGCCAGAGCTCGGGTCAAAGATACGAAGTTGGCGAAGAAAAAAGGAAATATTTCGTGTTCTTTCGTGTACTTTGTGGCTGCCTTTCCTCTTTACTCTCCTCGCTCCCCATCCAACCGTGCGGATGTACGCAGGCGTATGTACAGCAGCGCAGCCTGCCACGCAGAGGCAAAGGGGACCCCTCATCTTATTCGGGATGCCAAACCGGTCGCAGGTATGATTGGGTTGCGGTGGGCACAATGAACGCTCCTCCAGCTTTTGGGACAGCCTCCACATTGGGAGCGGGAGAGGCAGGTAAAAAAATCTTGTTTTCGAATTCAAGTTAAAATAACCACATGATAAAGAACGTATTCAACCCCGAAAACCGCTTGTTCAGTTTGGCGCGCAATGCCCGCTGGCTTCCCCCAGTGCTGCTGGCGCTCGTTCTGGCTATCGTCTTCACATTTGGCGGGCAGTTGATCGGCAGCATTCCCCTGGCTTTTCTGATGCTCTTTGGTTTGCTGCCTACCGGAGAAGAACCGTTGAGCGCAGCCCTGTGGATGTCCGTATTCTTCCTTCTTACCCTTGCCCCCACCGGTCTCTTGTTGTGGTTGTGGGTACGCCTGGTAGAAAAACGCGGCTTGAGCTCTCTGGGGTTGGAGAAGAACGGCGCGCTGTTCAAACTGGCGCGTGGTCTGCTAATAGGCTGCGGACTATTCCTCTTCATCACGCTTCTCCTGGCTGTGTGTGGATGCCTGCAGCCCGTTTCCAGCCTGCCCGGGCGTTATATTATCTCCATCTTATCGGTGTTTCTGGTTCTACCCGCATGGCTCTTTCAAAGCTCAATCGAAGAACTGGTGATGCGCGGCTGGCTGATGCCCGTTATCGCTGTGCGCAAATCACCGTTTTGGGGCGTGTTGATTTCCTCCTCCGTTTTTGCCGTTCTTCACCTGTTGAACCCCAATATTTCCATCCTGGCAGTCGTTAACCTGGTCGTCGCAGGGCTGCTGTTTGCCCTGGTGGCATTATGGGAGGGCGGTTTGTGGGGCGCTTGCGGTCTGCATGCCGCCTGGAATTGGACACAAGGCAGCCTGCTCGGCTTCTCCGTCAGTGGTTTTCAATTCAGCGGTCCGGCATTATTTCACCTGGGTGCCCAAGGCTCTTCCCTTCTCAGCGGAGGAGCGTTTGGACCGGAAGGCAGCCTGTTCACCACGCTGGTCAATGGCGCAGCCTGCGTGGTACTCATCCTGCTCATTCGCCGGAAAAACATCCGCGAGAAATCTCAATAATCCGGGCATTCGGTATATGTTTTTCGCAGTGCTTCCCAGAGATTATTAGGGCTGAATTTTCCCGTGTATTCATCGTAGATGCCGCCATATTTATTTTCCAAGATATCCATACGACCCCTCTCCTGCAGGACGTAGAACTCCACAACATGGGCATAGTATTCCTTCTCAATGCTGCACTCGCAGCGGTAATTTCCGCTCATGTGTTGTACTGCGTGAGTTAACTCATGCGCTAAAGCTGCGGTAACCTCATCCCAACTCTGATCATTCCAATAGGCATAAGACATGATCACTGCGCCGATCACGGGCGGTTCAGTACAGGAATGCCGGTAAGCCGCATCACCATCGTAGTTCATATCAACATAGATATCAATGTGATTATCCAATGCCCACTGAGCAAGGTCGCTCAGCACGGCGTTATTCGAGTAATACAGGTTCTCCCAGGCAGGCATTAAATACCCATCAATGATATCTTCCGGGGCAGCGGGTCCGGAATAAGCCTGCCCGGGCGCGGCTGCCTGCGACCCAAGCACCTCAAAATTCGCGCTGCGCGCAATCTGCCCATCGATATACAGGTTGAGTGTGTATACTCCGGGATCCAGACCATCCTCCTCAATCAAGGAAGCATAATCGATGCCGCTCTCACCCTCCTCCCAGACCATATCGCGTTCAGCGTAGATTTCACCATCTTTGATCCACTCACGGCGAAAACTCTGCCCATTCTGCATGGCAACAAAGGGGAAAACGGCATAAACCTCGATCGTTCCTTCCGGGAAAACGGTTGCGGTTCCATACGGTACAATGTCCTCTGTAATGCCTTCAGCAAACTGGATCGCCCCAAAAGCCGGGAAGCTGCTCGTCTGTTGCACCTGCGGTTCCGCAACAAAAAAAGATGCCTGGCGAACCATTTCATCGCCGATATAAAGAGAGAACCAATACCTACCGTTCAAGGGAATACTGGGGTCGTCTTCGCTGATCCCATACGCTACCCAGCCGTTATCGCCGTCCTCCCAGGAATCTCCGCGACCATCCACCCAAATTTCACTTTCTGTTTCCCACATTCGCCCCCAGGTCATGCCATCCTGCATGTGTTCATAGGTGAAATATGCCCAAATTTCTGTGGTTCCTGAGGGAAAACTCACCCCAGGCGAAATCGGGACGCCATCATCGGTAACGTCCTTGCAAAAAACAATCTCGCTGAAATAGGGTTCCCCATCTGACTGTGGCAAATCCTGTCCCGGTTCATATACTGTTACCGGCGGCTCTGCCTCTTCTACAATATCGCTATCTTCGCCACCTTTTTGCAGCAATGACATCGGCGAACAGGTACAGGCGATAAGAAGAAGGATTAAAGCAGAAAGAAAGAAAATAGATGTCTTTTTCATCTTATACTCCCATCTGGCACAGATTAAATGCTCACTGATTTAATTATCTAAGAATTGTAGATTTTTGGGATAATAGTTTGTTTGCCCTATATAAAACTATTTTAGCACTATTTCTTTTTTCATTATCAATACTCCAGGAAAAAAACAGGGTAGTCGCATATCAATTTTATGGAAAGAGCAATGCATTTTCACCCATCCCCCAGCCCCTTCCAGATGCAGAAAGTGGAGAAAATGTTTTTTTGCAGCGAAATTGAGCGCGATGCGCTCAATTTCGCTGCAACTCTTT
>CAYRRA010000029.1:0-27492 GCA_964426355.1 uncultured Anaerolineaceae bacterium | reverse complement strand
CGAAGGAAAATGACCGCCCACAACTTTTCCGGCAAGATACGTGGCATCAATCTCCTGATGCATTTTCTCATCACCCTGGATTACCCCGGGATAATTCATTACCTCACCCAAACCGGCAATGCCATCCCATTCCATCGCCTCTTTCACTTCCTGCGCCCCAATCTCGGCACCGGAAGTCTCCAGCCCAGGTGCAGATGGCACACAGGAAGGAACCTGAACAAACACATGAATCGGTTGCTGTAATGCTTCCTCGACCATGTACCGCACACCCTCAATACCGAAGACATTTCCTATCTCATGTGGGTCAACAAACATCCCCGTTGTTCCGTGCGGAATCACAGTATGGGTAAAATCGGTAACTGTCATCATCCCAGATTCCACATGCATGTGACCATCCAGCAAACCAGGAGTGAGATAGCCATCGGCAGCATCGAGAACAAGCGTGTCAGGTCCAATGGTATGCTCTGCATTTGCCCCAACATACGCGATTCTTTCACCCAATATGGCAACATCCGTTCCTGGCACAATCTCACCAGACTGCACACAGACCCACCTTCCATTCCGGATCACAATGTCAGCAGGAATTTTTCCTGATGCACATTGAACCAATTCCTTTCGGTCTTTCAGAACCAAATATCTCAGGCTCATTCTGTTTTCCTTCGAATCTGCCAAGTAGATCAATCGTAAAAATCGAAATAAAAAAGCGAGCCACCCAAAGGCTCGGCTTTTTGTTTTCTCAATAATTAATGGCTACACAGGGAAAAGAATATCATTGTATGAGTGTAGCAATTATTTTCCTGCTTGTCAATTGTCTGACAAGCAGGAAATTTGTCATGAATTGTTTGCCAGTTTTGCTGCTCGTAAGGTATTTTTTAACAGCATAGCAATAGTCATTGGACCAACACCACCTGGCACAGGCGTGATTGCACCGGCAACTTCCAATGCTTCATCATACGCCACGTCGCCGTCCAACCGGTAGCCGCGTTTCTTACTGGGGTCGTCTACGCGGTTCGTACCTACATCTATTACAATCGCCCCGGGTTTAATCCAATCACCGCGAACCATTTGGGCTCTACCCACCGCAGCAACCAGGATATCCGCCTGGCGGACTTTCCCTGCCAGGTCTTTTGAGCGTGAATGGCAAATGGTCACGGTTGCATTTGCTCGTACCAACAACAGTGCCACAGGCATACCCACAATATTTGAACGCCCCAACACCACCGCATTCATCCCCTCTAAAGAAGGTAATTCTTTTTCAAGCAAGTGAATCACACCTGCGGGTGTGGCGGGGACGAACAGGGGATCGCGACCTTTTTGTGCCAGTCGCCCGATATTAAGCGGGTGGAAACCATCCACGTCTTTCTCAATATTGATGGCACTTAAAACGCGCTCTTCATCCAGACCCGTTGGTAGTGGGAGTTGCACCAGAATGCCGTTAATACGCGGATCGGCATTCAACTCCTTAACAAGCCATTCAACTTCTTGTTGGGTCGCTGTGGAGGGGAGCACTTTGCCATAAGACTCAATCCCAACCTCGGCACAAGCTTTTTGCTTCATACTGACATAAACCTGTGAAGCAGGGTTGTCACCCACCAACACGGTAGCCAATCCAGGGCGAGGTTTTCCGGCTTTAACCAATTCCTCTACTCCCGCTGAAACTTCTGCACGGATTTCTTCCGCAACTGCTTTACCATCAATGATTCTCGCTGTCATCGGTTTCTCCCTTCATTTGTATGATAAAATTTGACTGAAATCAAATGGGAAACTACACAAATGCTGTTATTTCATCCACATTATACTCGATAAAAAACTTTCAACTCTCTATCTAATCCAGGAAAAGGTTATTACTTACACCCATTCACTCGATTTAGGAATCGACAAAAAAATTTCTTTCACGGGAAGGATTAAAGGGCTGTTTTTATGAGCAATATCTGTGTCATTGGAACTGGTTATGTCGGTTTGGTTACAGGAACCTGTTTTGCCGATCTCGGAAACCGGGTTGTTTGTTATGATGTAAGCGAAGAACGAATCAATAAACTTAAAAACGGGCAAATGCCAATCTTTGAACCTGGTTTGGAACAAATCGTGAATATCAATGCCAAATCAGGCAGGCTCATTTTTACAACAGATGCAAAACAAGCGCTATCAGACGCCAATTTTGCATTTATTGCGGTAGGCACACCCTCTGGTGTAGATGGCGAAGCCGATATGCAGTATGTGCGCGCCGCGGCAGAAGCCATCGCTGACCATGTGGAACATGCCATCATCGTAGTGAATAAATCCACCGTGCCGGTGGGAACAGGCGACTGGGTAACGGATATCATCAAGAAGAGACGCAATGGCAAGACATTAGAATTCAATGTCGTATCGAACCCTGAATTTTTAAGAGAGGGTTCAGCGATTAATGATTTTATGTTTCCTGACCGCGTCGTGCTCGGATGTACCAACCGCGAGGCAGCCAATCAAGTGGCAAAACTTTATCAAACCCTGCGCTGTCCAATTCAAATTACCGATCTGCGCACCGCCGAAATGATCAAATATGCATCCAACGCATTCCTGGCAACCAGAATTTCATTCATCAACGAAATCGCAAACATCTGCGAAGAAGTGGGGGCAGATGTGCGCGAAGTAGCCACGGGAATGGGCTACGATAAACGCATCGGCAGTTCATTTCTCGACGCCGGTCTGGGTTGGGGCGGAAGCTGCTTCCCTAAAGACGTTAAAGCGTTGGCGCACATGGCAGTACTGCACGGCACCCACCCGCAGCTTTTGCAAGCCGTCATGGAAATCAACCGAAACCAGCGTCGTAAAGTGGTCTTCAAGCTTCGCAAAGCTCTTGGTAATCTGGACGAAAAAGTGATTGGCATTTTGGGCTTATCCTTCAAACCCAACACCGATGATATCCGTGATGCTCCCGCTTTAGAAGTCATCCATCTTCTTCAGAACGAAGGGGCTGTCATTCGTGCGTATGATCCCCAGGCAATGCAAAACGCCGCCCAGGAATTTAAACGGGTTCAGCTTTGTCAAAATCCGTATGAAGTGGCTGAAGGTGCTGATGCATTGGTGCTTACAACAGAGTGGAACGAATTCAAGCAAATTGATTTCAAAAAGATTTACCAGGTAATGAAAAACCGCTTAATCATCGATGGGCGAAACTTATGGGAGCCCGAGCGACTAACCGAAATGGGTTTTACGTATTACGGCATTGGTCGAGGAAACACAAACAATCACTAACTCTCAAGGGTATATTTGAAAAAAAATATACCCTTTTGTGTGATTGATGTTCTACCGGCATGATATAATGACTAATCATATCAATCTATGGAGGAAATGCGATGGAGATCATCACCCGCGAATTCAAACACTGTGATCTAATTGAAATCAAAGGACGTCTGGACAGTGCAAGCACACCTCAATTGAGCGAGAAACTCAATGCCATTCTTGAAAACGGCAGGTACAAAATTGTCATGGACCTCTCTCAACTCGAATTCATCTCCAGCGCAGGTCTGCGTGTATTCGTCAACACGCAAAAAATCTGCAAACGCTACAATCGCGGTGAAGTAGTCCTGGCTAATGTACCATCCAATATCTATTCATCACTTGACCTTGTTGGTTTCACCGCCTTGTTCAAGATTTTTGACGACGTATTGACTGCAGTAGGCAATTTCTAAGCCATTGATGATTGATGCCATGAACAAAGTAACCTTTCCGGGCTATTACACCAGCCTTGTGAAGATTGCTGAGTTTATTCGAAAAGCATCCGAAGAAGCTGGCTTTGATAGCGCGACCTCATATCATATCGAGTTGGCTATCGACGAAGCGGTAACAAATATTATTGAACATGCTTACGGCGGTGAGGGGGTTGGTGATATTGAATGCATGTACTCAGTGGACAAAAAAGGGTTGACCATAAAATTGCAAGATCATGGTCAACCTTTTCTACCTCATGATGTGGCTACCCCTGATATAAAAGCACCCCTCAAAAAACGAGACAATCACGGGTTAGGACTCTTCCTGATTAAACAGCTCATGGACGAGGTGAGCTTTTGCTTTGACGAAATAGATGGAAATACACTCGTTCTGGTAAAGTTCAAGGAACAAGATTAAGCATGCGTTCGGGACATTTAACCGTTCCTGAATGGAAGCAGTTTATCCATTTAGGCGAACAATTACTTAAATTACCTGATGTTGCTGAGAGATGCGTTTTCATCGAAAACGCAGTTCAGGAGCGTTTGTCTTGTGCTGCAAAATTGTGGCTGGTTGAACCTCTTTACCCTCTGCCGGGTGAAAATGAAATCGATACAATTCCTTCCACTCCCGTTGAGAAAATTGTTGAAGAAACCCTCCAAACAAGGAAAATCCATTTTCAGCAAGAGTTGGATCCCACTGCTTGTATCTCTACACAGCCGCAAGAACCGAAGGTCATCGCACTACCTGTAATGTCACAAGACTTGATCATGGGTGTTTTGGTTGCCCGGCGCGAAAAACCCTTTACAGAAACAGATAGGGTTTTTCTGGACAGCTTTTTAAACATGGTTGCGCTAGCATTGGAGGTATCCAGGCAGGTCTCACTGAAAAACTGGCGTGCCCGGCAGTTATCTCTTGTCCAATCGGTCAGCGAACAAATCGCAAACATGACCGAACTTGACGACCTCTGCTTGAAAGTCACAGACCTGATCCACGAACTTTTCGAGTTTTATTACGTTGCTATCTATATCCAGGACGAGACAAATGGGCAGTTCAGGCTTAGAGCCATGCAACACCTGGCAGATTGTGAAGATTTTGCACCCGCCCAGATGATTGAGAGCGGTAAAGGAATCATCGGTTATGTCGGTGAAACAGGGAATGAACTGCTGGCACCCGATGTGCGCAATGAACCTCATTACCGCTATATTGATTGTCTTCCGGAGACAAAAGCAGAACTTGCCCTTCCCCTGAAAACCGAAGAACGAATTTTCGGGGTTTTGGACCTTCAAAGTGACCGGATCAATGGTTTTCACCAAAATGACCTTACGGTTTTGCGCGCGTTGGCAAACAATATTGCACTGGCGATTGAAAGCGCTGACCTCTACCAGGACCTTCAGCAGCGCGTTAACCAAGTCGAAACCATCGTTCAATTCAGCCAGGCACTTACATCCATCCTCGATCTGGATGACCTGAGCGAAAAAGTTGCCCAGTTAATCCATGACCGTTTTGGTTATCCATACATCCACATTTTTACGGTACAACCGGTCAGGCGGAAGCTCATTTATGGAACCGGATTTGGCTCTCGTTCACAAATGATGCGTGAAAAAGAAGTCGTGTATGACCTGGATGACCCCCACGGCATCATCCCCTGGGTCGCCCGGCATGGAAAAACATACCTGGCAAATGACATCAGTCAAGAAGCCCTTTTCCGCAAGCTGGAATTTCTACCAACCCTCACCCGTTCCGAATTAGCTCTGCCCATCATCTACGCTGGAGAGGTACTGGGGGTACTGGATATTCAGAGTGAACAAAAGAATTCTTTTTATCAGGATGACATCTCTTTGTTGGAAGCGCTTGCCTCCAGCATTGCCATCGCAATGAGGAATGCCATTCTTTACCGCTCTGAAAAATGGCGCGTCCAGGTGGCTGACAGCTTCCGTGAAGTCTCAGAATTAATTTCTGCGAATGCGCCGTTGAACGATGTTTTGGAATCCATATTGCAAAAATTGGAGCAGAACCTACCCTGTGATTCCTCTGCAATCTGGCTGCGCTTCAATAATGATGCTTCCGAAAACAAAGACAGTCTGCTCACCCTTGCAGCAGCTCATGGGGTTGACCCAGAAGAAATCAATAATTCCCTTGAAAACCCAGACGTCCACTCAATGTTGGAGAGGACGCTTGCCCAAACGCACCCCATCATCCGTCACCCCGACGACCCCTATGGACCCCTGGGTGCTGCCTTGAAATTCCCAAAAGATTATTCTTCCATTGCCGCTTCACTGCGCGCAGGCGATGTCACGCTGGGTATATTAGCCCTGGCGCATCATACAGCCGGACGGTACGGCAATGAAGCCCATGACATGACTGCCACATTTGCCAGTTATGCCGCGGTCGCAATCCAGAATGCGCGTTTGTTTGAGGAAGCCCAGGAACAAGCCTGGGTATCCACCGTGCTTTTGCAAGTGGCAGAAGCCAGCCAATCTGCCTCAAATGTGGATGAATTGTTAACTACCATGGTGCGCCTCCCTCCCCTGCTGATCGGTGTCCGCTTGAGTGCAATATTTCTTTGGGAGGACGAAAGTGATTCATTTTGCTTGAAAAACTGGTACGGTATCGCTGAACAACCCTCTCAAACTCATTTCTTCGATTACGATACTCCTGCCCTGGCAAAGCTCAACGCAACCCGTTCAACCATATTTATCGAAGATGCCGTAACCGATTTGAACCTCCCTGCAGAAGCCATCCCTGAAAACATTAGCAATCTGGTCATGGTACCACTGGTCTTACGCGGAAATCTTCTTGGTGCATTCCTGCTTGGATATCAGCAGCGGTCAGGGTCTGATTCAGATGGAGAATTAAACAAACAGATACTGGCTATTCTGCAAGGAATCAGCCACCAAACGGCAGTTGCACTCGAGAATTTACGCCTGGAAGAAACCCAGGAAGAAGAAGCCTATATTACAGCCGTTTTGTTGGAAGTTGCGCAGGCTGTGGTCAGTCAAAACGAATTGGATGATATTCTTGAAACCATCGTCCACTTAATGCCCATACTGGTTGGGATCGATACCTGCGTGATTTACTTGCGTAACGAAAAAGAGGATTTTTACCAACCCGTTCAGGCATATGCCGGTAACGATGAAGATGAAATCGTTCTACTTGAAAATGTATACAGGAGTGGAGAATTCCCATTATTGGATGCCACTTATGCGGAAAACCGGCTTCATTTCAGCACCTCGACCAAAACGAACATGCCTGTTGACCAATGGGCTCAACTGAACCCACATTCAGAAAATGACCTTTCTCAAAACCTCATCCAACTCGGTGGAAGCATCTTGATGGCTGTCCCATTGTCAGCCAAAGGCGAAACATTCGGCATCATGCTCGCTAAAGAGACCATGACATCTCTTGCTTTCCAGGAAAAGCGTATTGAAATTATCACCGGTATTGCACAACAAATAGCCCTTGCCATCCAGAACGAAAAATACAAGTTAGACTTTGTTGAATCACAGCGTATCGAGCAGGAACTTGAACTGGCACGCCAAAGTCAAAAAACCTTTTTACCCGGAGAATTGCCGCGGCTACAGCGGTGGGAGTTGGATGCACGTTGGAAACCCGCCCGGCAGGTGGGTGGGGATTTTTATGACATTATCCAACTCGATAAAGACCACATCGGCTTGGTCATCGCAGATGTGGCGGACAAAGGGATTGCCGCTGCCCTTTACATGACCGTGACCAGAACACTCATCAGAGCCTATTCACAGAATGAGACATCTCCTGCTGCTGTGCTGGAAAAGGTCAACAATTTATTGATGCCGGATTCTCATGAAGGCATGTTTGTAACCGTTTTTTACGCCATCTTATCCAAGCGTTCCAACAAAATCATCTATGCGAATGCCGGACATAACCTTCCCATTATCGCACGTAAAAAAAGCGGTGAGATCGAATTATTACGCAAAGGCGGAATTTCATTGGGTGTGCTGGATGACAGCACTTTTCAGGATTACGAGACCAATATCAACCCTGGAGATATTCTTCTCCTTTACACCGATGGTGTTACCGAAGCCTTCGCAAAAAATGGGGAAACATACAATCAGGAACGTCTCTTCGAGTTCATCAAAAGAAATACTCACCTATCGGCACGTGACCTTCTGGATGAAATGGAAAAAGAACTGAAAGAATTCTCTGCCGATATGCCCCCTTCTGATGATGTCACTCTTGTCTGTTTAAAAAGACAATCCTGACTTACTCCTCATCCTGGCTTGCAAAAAGCAACGCCATCCATACATCCCAATTACTGAAAGCCTGCGGTGAAGGCGTAATGACGGGCTGCGGAGTGGGTGTCACTTCGTATGGAGAAATCGGTACCACCAACACATCTCCCTGTACACCCGCATGCATGTCCTCGCGCGCAAATTGCTCCACCATTTCGTCAGAACTGGCAAACTCCAGCTCGTCTTCGAGTGCAGCTGCAGTTTGCTTTAAGTTCACCACCTCTTCAAATATCTTTTCGCGTTGTGTTTCTACCAGGAAAAGCTGATTTTTT
Source organism: uncultured Anaerolineaceae bacterium (assembly GCA_964426355.1). Taxonomy (GTDB): domain Bacteria; phylum Chloroflexota; class Anaerolineae; order Anaerolineales; family Anaerolineaceae; genus JAJFTV01. The sequence goes on along the minus strand of CAYRRA010000029.1, from coordinate 19,262 downwards.
CGCGCTTGAAAATCAAGCAATAAAAATACTGCGACAACAATCAATCCCAGGATGAGCAATTGTTTGATAGGGAGTTGTTTCTTTTCCATGGCTTTATCTTACTGGAAATCGATGCAGGTTTCAAGCCAGTTTGAATGAGTGCAAGTGTTGTAAAAAAAGAACCCCGAAACTGGAGTTCTTATTGTGCCGAAGGTGGGATTTGAACCCACATGAGCTATTGCTCACTACGCCCTGAACGTAGCGCGTCTGCCAATTCCGCCACTCCGGCATCCACATTGAGTAGCGCAATTGTATCGGATTTCAGAATTTTGTCAACCTTTTGTCTCATTTTAAGAAAAAGCTGCCTGCATCCCGTTTTCCAACATTTTTGTTGTTGTTACCCAATCGATTTGGTTCCAGCGATTCTCGGGAGAAAGCGCATGGATACGGATGTAATTGTCGCTCAACCCAGACAATTCCCAATATCCATTTTTTAGTTGCTGTGAAGATTCCCAAAGCACGCTGAGCGTGGAACCTGTAAAGGTTTGCTGATATTGTTTTTGCATCCATGCAAAGTCTGCACGCAAAATTTTGCTACGTCGTTTAATCACATCAGAGGTATTTTTTTCTGACATGAGGGCAGCGGGGGTGCCAGGTCTTGTAGAGAAAGCAAAAACGTGCCCGGATGCAAAACCAATTGAGCGAACGAACTCCCTCGTTTCCTCAAAATCGGCTTCCGTCTCCCCTGGAAAGCCGACAATCATATCTGTGCTGATAGCCATCTCTGGGGCGACTTGCCTTGTCATCTCAACCAGTTTCCAGAATTCCTCCTGGCTTGTTTTCCGCCCCATGCGTTTTAAAATCGCATCCGAACCAGACTGCAATGGCAGATGTAAATGCCGGCACAAACGCGAATCCTGCCAGAGAGCAAAGAAATCCTCTCCCAAATCCCACGGCTCTACCGAAGAAAGCCGCAAGCGATGGACATCGGTTTCAGCTAACACGACACGGATAAGGTCTGCCAAAGCCTGGGGAGGCGAATATTCTTTCCCCCACGAGCCCAGATTCACACCGGTAAGAATTGCCTCTTTTGTCCCCCCCTGCATCGCAAGATGAATATCATCAACAATTTCCTGTACGGGTCGGCTCCTGGATCGCCCACGCGCAACACGTGTGACGCAAAATGTGCAATGCTGGTCACAGCCATCCTGCGCTTTAATAAATGCCCGTGTGCGAAACCGGCTTCCGGGCAAAGGCACCCGCGCACCTAAATCCACCTGGGAGCCTTCTTCGTGAAAAAAACTGGGAACCAGTTGCTCTTTTGAGTAATTATCAACCACGGCTATCAACCCCGGCAAACAAAGGATTTGCTCTGGTTCCAGCGTTGCCCAGCAGCCGGTTGCAATGACTTGTTTGCTTAGTGCGGCAGCCTGCCGAACAGCATGGCGTGAATCAGCCTGGGCTTTACCGGTTACTGCACAGGTGTTAATTACCACCAGGTCGGATTGCTGAGGTGAATCAACCAGCTCATGCCCCCTGGCTCTGAAATCTGCTGCTATCTTCTCGATCTCGCTTTGGTTCAAACGACAGCCGATGCTGTCAACAAATATCTTCATGGGTTAAATTATGGCTGTCGAATGAGGAAGTTATCAAACAAAATATCCACACCGACCATATCATAGGTTCCAACAATCAGACCTGCTCCCCCCCACTCAAAGTCTGTATCATAAGCCACTGCCAGCTTTTGATCATTGACCGATAGAGACAGGTTTGGTCCGTTGCACTCAACCTTTATCTGGTTCTGAGCGCCATCACCCTGTTGAATCACCTCGCTATATTCCATCTGCTCATGACTGATTAACTGATACTGGTTGTCAATCACTTTCATGATACCAAAATACCCATCGCTACTGATTAGAAAGGCATAAAAGTTCTCGCGGTTCTTATATCGACAGATAACACCGAAATGATTATCGTCCGGTCCGCTGACTTTTGTTGAATCCACGTCAATCAACACATCTTGAAAGTCACGCTTGGGTCTTGACCAGTACTCGTAATTCGGTTGGTTCACATAAAACCTTAAACCCCCGCTGTTATAATCCACGATCGATTGTGTATCATTCCAGACATCCCATGAACCTGCCAGGGAGAAATCATCTTCAAAAAGAATATCTCCACTTTGGGGAGGGTCAAATAGATAACGGATGCGCGCTGTAGGGTCACAACCAGCCATGATGAAACACATAAAAATGAACGAAACCAGAAAGGTTTTACTTCGTTTTATCACCCGTGCCAGCCTTTCAATTTATGAGTACCCAATAAAAACTCATTTTAACATGGAAAAGCGTTTGCCCCAGGTTTTTTACACAATGGATATGAACATGTTTCATACGATCATGGAGTATCAGGGAAATATTTGTCGATTAACTGCCTGGCTGCATGGGTCACTTCCGACAACCCTTTGTCATACAAAATTGCCATTGAAAGATACTGATGAGCAACAGGCAAATTGTCTTCGATGAGGAGCAGTTGTCCATAATAATAGTAAGCAACCGCATTTGAATTATCCTTCTCTAATGCCCATTCAAAAAATCGTCTTGCACTCAGGTAATCTTCCAAAGACATCATCACTTGCCCCATCAGAACCAACGATGAGCTGCTTTCATGCTCCAGTATCACCACCTGTCGGGCAGAGGGCAAAGCAGTATTTCGTATCTCATATTGATACTGCAAACAAAATACGACCAGGTTTTTCCAGAATAATGGGTTTTCAGGGTCGTTTTGGATGGCATCAGAATAAAAAGCAACCGCATTCACCAAATCGCCTTGTTGGGCATATACATTTGCCAGTTCAGCCACCCACTTTCCTTCATCCGGGTTCGCATTTCGAATTTCTACCAGGATATCAATGGCTTTGTCAGGCTGGTTCTGTCGGCGCCAATAGAGCGATGAAATTGCCTTGACCAGGATTGAATCAGGGGAAAGCGCATTCGCCTTTTCAATCGCATCCAAAGCCGGCTCATCCAGTTGTTGCAAAGCTTCGCCCAGATATGCCCATGCTTCAGCATAATCCGGGTCAATCTCTATCGCCTTCAGAAAAGCCCTTTTAGCCAACCCCCACTCCGACACTTTTCCCAACGTTTGACCGATCAAAACCATTTGATAACTGGCTGGGGCTTCAGAATCTGATAGATTGAGGGCAGATGCGATTGTTTCGACTTTTCCTTGATATACAGGTTCCAATTGAGCAGCCTGCTCAAGATACATCATACCCGTTGAGGGATCATTGAAAAGCAACAACAAACCCAACCGATAATTCGGTTCAGCCTGTTCCGGGTGTTGTTCAATCCAGGCTTCAAAGATAGAGAGTAATCTTTCCTCATCCCCCATCGTTTCGGCAGCAGCAACGATCCGGGCGAACAAATCCGCATTCAGGACGGATGAATCAACCTGAACAAGCCAGATATCCAAAGCATCTGCAAGCCTGCCCAAACGTTCATAGCCATCTGCCAGTACCAGGTAACCTTGTGAGGATAAATCACCTCTCTGGGCAGCTTCTTCCAACACCATCACGGCTTCTGAAATATCCCCGCTGCGGACATAAAGAAATCCTGCCCGTTCCAACAGGGTATCCCGCCAGTGTTGAATTTCAACAATCTGCACCAAGCCAGAAGCCGCTTGCGCCAGGTTTTCATCTTGCAATGCAGCATGCACCTGTTGATAAGCACGCTGCACTTTTTCAGGAACAGGGGAAAGACCCAGCACCACCGCTGTTATGAACGGCAGTAAAATTCGGCTCAACACTGGCAAAAAATTGCTGGCTTCCATAAAAACCAATCCGCACCTGCACAAACCAGTGCCAGTACCCAACTCAGACCAGTCCGTGAGGGAAGTGCTCCATTCAGATTTTCGTACCAGATGGTGTCACCACACAACCTGGGTTTCGTTCATCCATTACCATCGGGGGGTTGGCTGGTACGTCCTTTACCCAACTCAAGCGAACGCTCATACGCAGCCCAAATCGCACGCGAGATGGCAGTTCGAAAACCGGCTTTCTCCAGGTAATACATCGCAGCAGCCGTGGTCCCTCCCGGAGAAGTGACCTCGTTGCGCAGAGCAGCCGGGTGGGCTTTTTTCATATCATAATATTCAACAGAACCACGCATGGTCTGGATCACCAGTTTTTCGGCTATATAGCGTGGAAAACCCATGTGAACCCCCGCATCAATCATCGCTTCCATGAAAAGAAAAGCATACGCTGGACCCGTACCGGATAGCGCGGTAGCCATATCGAGGAAATATTCATCTTCCATGAAAATCTCAGGACCCAAAGCAGACAGAATCTGCCGGGTAAGCTCTTTTTGCTGAGCAGTAACACCAGCTGAAGCAGTCCAGACGGATATACCCAACCCTATTTGTGCGGGTGTATTGGGCATCACGCGCACAATACTTTGATGATTCAAACGGTTGCCAATCAATTCGGTGGTTGCGCCAGCGACAATGGAGAGAACCAGTGTTCCTGGTTTCACTTTCTGTTTCAAATCGGCTAACACCTTTTCGAGATGCTGAGGTTTAATGGCAACAATCACGACATCCGCCGATTGAACCGCCGCGGCATTCTCGTGATGGGTTCGGATGCCATATAGCGCTTCCAGGGTATCCCTTCGGGTTTGCAAAGGGTCACTGGCAATAATTTGGTCACCTCTTGCCAGGTCATTACGCAACAAACCAGCAATAAATGCTTCGCCCATCACACCTGAACCAATTAAAGCGATTGATAAATTGTTAGCGATCATCACTTCTCCTGCTCGTTTTTACTCGGAATTCCAGCGTGCATATACTGCTGTGGATAGCAGCCTACCCGCGCTCTCTTCCCGGATTATGATTTCACCTGCCGTTGTAGTCCCTCCCCATGCGCCCATCATCTCGGAAACCGCATGATAAAGAGTAAGTGAAGAGGCTTTTACAGCATACGCCGTCAAAATCACACCTGACGGCTGGCTGCTCATAATTCTACGACAACAATCCAATAATGTGGCGATTAAGTCATAAAACTCCCACACTTCACCCTGCGGTCCACGACCAAATTTTGGAGGATCTAAAAGAATGATATCGTACAATGAAGAACGCCTTTCCTCCCTGCGAACAAACTTCAGCGCATCATCCTTGATCCAGCGGATGGATCTGTCGTCCAAACCAGAAAGCTGTTGGTTTTCTTTTGCCCATTGAATAACCCGCTGTGAGGCATCCAGGTGAGTTACCTGCGCGCCCGCCTGGGCAGCCGCCAGGCTTGCCATACCAGTATATCCAAACAAATTGAGTACCTTTACTGGTCGCCCGGCTGCGTTGATTCTTTCCCGCAGCCAGTCCCAATGGTTCGCTTGTTCGGGGAAAACCCCCAGGTGACGTGATGCACTGGGCTGCACCCAAAAACGCAAACCTTTGTATGTCATTTCCCAACGTTCAGGCAGGGAGGAACTGGTCTTCCAATGCCCGCCGTGTGTTTCCGCACCTGGCTCAAAAATTGCGTTTGCTTTCTCCCATTCACGTACAGGTAAAGCTGGTTTCCAGATTGCCTCCGGTTCAGGTCGCACCAAACGGTATTTGCCATACCGTTCCAGTTTCTTCCCGTTTCCACTGTCCAGCAAGGCATAATCCGTCCAATCCAGTGAAGATAACAGATTGATTTTGGGTTCAGATTTCATCTTCTTAAATTCTTCTCTTTTGTAGCACTTCCCATCAATCAAGATCTTTATTATTACGGAAACACTAAAATAACGATACAGGCAATCAAAAAGTATACCAGTGAATCGTTTTTTTCATACCGCTCCCTCTTCCACCTTCCACTGTATTTCACCCTGTTATAAATTAATAGCTTCTATCAAGTACTCGCCCGTCAATCAACGTTTGAAAAGCACAGAATCGAAATTACCCGGCAAAAGACAATTATAATGGTGAGGAATTTAACAATTCGAACTCTTTTGAAAGGATAGATCCATGAAATACAATTTTGATGAAATAATCGACCGGCGATGCAGCCAAAGTGTAAAGTGGGACCATTTTGATGAAGGTGTTATCCCGATGTGGATTGCCGATATGGATTTCCCCTCCCCCGAACCGGTGGTTCAAGCATTATTAAAACGTGTCGAACATCGAATATATGGATACCCGTGCGAAACGAGCGAATTGAAACAAGCTGTCATCGACTGGCTTTCCAATCAACACCAATGGGTCGTACAACCCGATGATATTATGATGGTTCCCGGGGTTATTTGTGGTTTCAACCTCGTCAGCCATGCCGTCACGCAGCCAGGCGACGAATTTCTTTTGCCAACCCCGGCTTATCCCCCATTCTTTGGCGTGCAGAAAAACGCCCAGCTTGAAAAGCGGGGGACTGAGATGGTTCTTGGTTCAGATAATCGTTATACGATTGACTTTGACCAGTTTGAAGCAGCCATCACCCCAAAAACGAAGGTGTTTATGCTTTGTAATCCGCATAACCCAACTGGCAGAGTCTTTACCAGGCAAGAACTGGAAAAAATGGCTGAAATTTGCTTGCGCCACAATGTTTTGATTTGCTCCGATGAAATTCATCATGACATTGTCTTTAGTGAAAGCAAACATGTCCCTATTGCCTCGCTCAGCAAAGAAGTGCAGGAAAAATCCATCACCATCCTTGCACCCAGCAAGACCTTCAATATTGCCGGGTTGACTTCTTCAATTATCGTATGCACTGACCCGGAAATGAGAAATCGCCTTGAGAACACCAAACAAGGACTCATGGGATGGGTAAACATCTTTGGACAGGTTGCCACGACTGCCGCATATCGTGAGGGTAAAGATTGGCTCGACCAGATGCTGGTATATTTGCAAAAAAACCGTGACCTGGTTTACGAGTTCGTCAATCAAGAGTTGCCGGGCATTAAAATGACCCGACCAGAAGGCACTTACCTGGCGTGGTTAGATTGCCGGGAAGCCAACCTTACCCCCAATCCGTATCAATTCTTCCTGGAGAATGCGAAGGTTGGACTGAATGACGGCGCCTGGTTTGGTGAGGGAGGAGAGGGTTTTACCCGGCTTAATTTTGCCTGCCCACGCTCATTATTGATTGAAGGTCTGGAAAGGATGAAAAAAGCACTGACTGCATGAGGTACCATCAGGTTCTCTTTTTTCTTTCATTTACTCTTCAGCAGTCAAAAAGATATGGATAACCAAACCAATCAACAGACTTTTCTTAAATCGTTGATCATTATTTTCGCTGCGGGTGTTTGTGCGTTGATATTTCTCGCAGGCAGCGAATTAACGCTGCGGGCATTGGGAGCAATCCTTGTCGTAGCTGACCCCCTGGAACCTGCTGATGCAGCGGCGATACTGAGCGGCGGTGACAGCACTCGTATCGATGAGGCAGTATTGCTCTACCAGGAGAAGTACATCGATTTCGCCATTCTGACAGAGACCGGAGTGACAGTAGGTGAACAGAGCACCGATTACAGCAGCGTGATGAGATTTACCGCTATTCAGAAAGGACTGCCCGCGGGAGCGGTCTTGATTACAGAAATGCAGGTTGCAAGCACAGTCGATGAAGCACGCGCGATTTTGAAACTGGTACATCAACGTGGTTTTGATTCCATCATCGTCATCACCGATCCCTATCATACCCTGCGGACCCGCCTGGTCTTCAAGAAAGTCTTTCAGAACGAAAATATCCGAGTGCTTGTACACCCTGTCAGGAGCCATTGGTACCGCTCCAAAGACTGGTGGATGAGCCCGGCAGGCTGGCGCGTTACCGCGCAGGAATATCTAAAACTTTTTGGCTTTTTTCTGGGGCTTGGATAATGATCCAATATACCCTCAATTCGGGATAACTTTATCTGATCCTACCGTCTTAAAAATAAGAGGCTGTCACTCTCAAATGACAGCCTCATCATATATTTTTTGACTGCTCTGGTAGTTTATTCCACTACCTCAACGTCCGCTGCTTGAAGACCCTTTGGACCTGTTTCAATGGTGAACTCCACTTTTTGATCCTGAACCAGTCGGCGGTACCCATCCATTTTGATGGCTGAAAAATGAACAAACACGTCTTCACCCTCATCACGTCCAATGAAGCCGTATCCTTTGGCTGCATTAAACCACTTGACGGTCCCAACATAACGTTCTGACATATAACATCTCCATCATGAAATAATCTTCAGCGCTTAGGTTATCACCACTCAAGGTCAATGTCAAGGATCATTCGGATGATAAAAGTTATAAATTCATCGTCAATCACCACTTAAATCACTCAGTAAAATCCACCCAATTGCTGTTTGATCCTTTGACGAATATTCAATGAGCACACATTCTCGCGAGAAGTTATCAAAACGCCGTTCAGAGGGTAAAAATCGAACTACAACGCCTTCAGGAATGCGGGTAATGGCTTCGTACGTTTCATAACAGCCATTACGAACATACACAGAACGAATGGTCACACCATTCAATGGCGTTGGTGTTAATGTGGGCGTAGATGTTGCCGTTGGCGTAGATGTTGCAGTCGCCGTCATCGTTACAGTTGCTGTAGCCGTCGCTGTTGGAGTGGCTGTTCCGGTAGCAGTGGGTGTGAGCGCTTTTACATAGTCAGCTACTTTACCTCCCCCCCACATTGCCAACAAAGCCAGCGCAACGACTATTCCCACTACAGCCAGTGCCTTTAATCCCCCTTGCATGGCATGGTAACCGCTCAAGCATTTATTTAATTCCATTACACGGGGGTCATTGGGAAACCGTCTGCGCACTTCATCGCTTAATCGGGAAGCACTGACGGGCATTCCCTTGCTGCGTTTGCAGGTATCCAGCGCCTGCATCAGTTCATCTTCCAGTTTTTGAAATTCCCGCGCCAATCCATCTACACTGGTTTGTAGTTCTTCAATCGTCTCATCAAGTCCTTCGAGGCTGCGAACCTGCTCGATATATTGCCGTGCCTGACGGATGAGGTTTTGCGCTGATTCGAGTGTTTGTGACCGCTCCGCCTGGTTCTTAAAAGCACGCGCCTGTTCTTTAAGAGGACCAGCGATGCGTGGAATGACCGACTCCATACGTGAACGCAGCCGCTGCAAAGCAATATTTTCACCATAATCACCAATCAGCACTTCCAGGTCCATTTTGGCTTGCTGTACCTGGCGCGCATCCGGGGTGGTGGCAAACAAAATTTCATTGATCGAACGCATGGTTTCCCGTGTTTTACGCAGTTCCTGCGCTTTATCACGGAACTTTGGTAAACCAGTTGCCTGGGCTGCAGTTTCTACTCGATCAATGCCCTCCTCCAGTTTTCCATCCTGAAAGAGCTTAATGCCCTCCTGATAAACACTTTCGGCATCAATATTTTGCTGCAATTTCTGTTCAAAATCTTGTCCTTCCTGCCAGCGTTGAATGCCCAGATCGCGCAGGATGGTTTGTGCTTTGTTCAAGAACGTCTGAGCATCTGAATACCGCCCCACCCTGGCTGCCGATTGCGCCTTGCCAAAAGCGGACGCCGCTTCGGGTGGCAGGGCGACTGCCGGGATATAGCCGGTTCGCAGATACTCCTCTGATTCAGAGCGGTGTTGTGACGCGCGTTCCCATTCGGGTTCAATTTGCAGCACCTGGTCGTATAGCCGGATAGATTCGGCATAGCGCCCGCCGTAAAACATCTTCTCCGCTTCTTCCATGATTTGTTCAGCCTTGGGTGTGTGACGGCGCGATGAGGAATTGTTTTCTATAACCGCAGCTTTTTCAGGGCGGGATGGCGGATAAACAGAACCGATCTGGTTATTCTGTGACACAGTATCGGTTGAGATTTCTTCGCCTGTTTCGCTTTGTGAAATTTTTCGCTTCAAATCACGGTGAATATTCTGTAAACGCTCCTGGTCCTCCGGGGGAAGCTCAAAATATTCCTCTTGATGCAATAATTCATCTACATCTACGAGCAACCTGCTCAATTCAAGCACCGATGGTGCACTCTGGCTGAGTAAACGATTTGCCCTGTTTTCCAAATTATCCAGCTCAATCATGGTTGTTTCCTTGTAAAATTCGATCTGTTTCGCCCGGAGAATGTTCTCTCCGTAGAGCATTAAATTCCTCTTGCAGGTCTTGTTTCAGATACTCTGCATTATTATAGAACCCCTTGAGAGTATTCTCCAGGATTTCCTTTGTTCGTATACTTAGACGTTGATCGTCAAAAGACCATGCAACATTATATTGCTGAGAAGCCTTTTCGATTTCTTCAGGTCGAGTCGGTCCCAACGGTAAAGCACCTGGCGCCGGTCTGCCGGTGAGGATGTGATGAAGCGCCCTTGCACCAAACTGAACCAGATCGAACTGGCGTTCGCTTTCAGTCAACGGGCGCGCGTATAGTTTTGCAACATTCCAATCAATCATAAAGACACCGTTGTAGACCGGAAGCCAGTAATAATGCAAAATTTTATGATCCCGGTACACAATTTGATTGCGATGTGCATGAATGATGATATCGCAAATTTGAATCGCAATTAGCAAAGCCAGGTCAACGCGCAGCAAATTTCCCTGCGTATGCCCGGCATCACAGAGCATGAGCAGGTTATCCTCGAAATTTTTCTTTTCCATTGCCAGGTATGGCAGCCAGCCATCTTGTACCATCTGTGGCATCTGCTGAAGAAATTCATCCAGGTAATTCCAACCGAAACGATAAAGTTGCCCTTTCATACTCTCCGGGCGGTTAAATATCGTCACCCTCTCCTCAGTGCTGCAATCCAGGCGGATAAATCCAAATTCGAGTAAAGGCGTAATCCCAGGTACATCCCTGAGAATATTCAAAATCCGGACTTCTTCCTCAAACAAAGGGGTAGCATAATCCACCTGATCAGGGCGCATGATCTTGATGGCACGTTGCTTCAGGCTTCCGTTATTCAGCTTCACAAAACCCTGGAACACCCTGGCAGAAGAACCCTGCGCTTCAGGTTTCCAGGCATCCAACGGTTCACTTAAGACCATATCGCCCTCAAACCCAAATGTAGTATCGCAGTATCCCACAAACATCTGATCGGAGACACGATTTTTGGGTTTTCTCTCAAGAGAAACCGGCGAAAATATCTCCTTCGCAACTTCTATCTTGCTGAGAGCGGGCATTTTGACGGGATTTTGCTGCAGACAAAACTTGAGCCAGGGCATTTCCTTCACTATGTCTTGGGATTCCCGCAACACCTGGTCTGCTCTTTTCCCCTGGCGCAAATCCTTCAACCCGCCCAAGATCCTCTCCAGCCAGGATGATGACCCCACCCGGTTGCGTATCTCGCGCGCCAACACTTCATGTCGAACTGCGTAATCCTGCAAGGATTCGCTTTCGCGTGGTCCTTCTGCCAGCCTGTCCAGCCATTCCTGGGTCTTAAGAACCAATCCTTCAGCAGTCAACACACGCCATCTCTCAGGATCCCAGAGCAGCAAACGTTTTAATCCACGCGCAATAAATTGAAAATCTTTGCGCTCCCAGGCATCCAACAAAATTCGTACCTGCGCTTCAGGTTGATAGACGATCCGGAGGATCTTTTGTTCTGCTTGTGGGTAGTATTTCCCCATGTCACGGGCGAGAGCAGTTACTTCGTTGTAATCCAAGCCGGCATGGGGTGGATCAGGTTCAACCTGGCTCCATCGCGGTACGATTTCCTGTTGAAGCTGTTTATACCACTTGATGAAAAGACGGTTCTTTTCATTGGTTCCAATAAAACCCGTTGCCTGTAAAAAGACCTCTTCTCCCTGTTCAGTGCGCTTCTCTCCAGGCTTGATCTGTCCTTCCAGAAGAGATTGAAATTGAAGCAAGCTTTCCAGCGGAGTAGGGGTGGTGGGATGAATATCCAATTGGATCTGTCGTAAAAGTTGACTGAGCTCGTAATACCATCCTGTTTCTGTCTTTGGATGGGTTTCAACCAGTAAATGCCAGAGCGTATTATGCCAATCGCCTTGCAGCCCTTCATCGATTGTCTTAATGAGGGCTTTGCGTGTCTCTTCAGAAAAACCCGCGCCAATATCGCTCAGGACGGCTAGTACCTGCCATTGGGTCTTCTTGCTCACCGGCAAATTTTTCGCCCAGGCAGCAAGCCAACGCAATTCGACAAATTTCTGTTTCGTCACCAGATTCTTTGCAAAACGTTCAGCAGCCTGGCTGGCTTTATCAAAATCGGGCATCTCTCCCAGTGAGAATAAATCCTGATGAATCTTCTCCAGGTCTTTGATTTGCCCAACACGAATATTCTCGGATTGTGTTAACGTCTCTTCGCGTTTTCGTAATGCTTGAACACGTTCAGCAAAAACGGCGAGCATTTGCTCCACACGCTCGCTCAGGTTACGCACCTCTTGATAGTAATTTTCCACCGAGATGGGGTGTGAAACCCATTTCAATTGTTTATGCAGTGTGGGGAAAGAGTTTCGCAGGAATTTTCCAAAACTGTCAAAAAATTGCAGGTAGTCGGTTACAGAAGTAAAAAGGCGGTCACGCGTTGTGCCATCTGCTTCAAGAAATTGGGCGTTACCCCAATCGATCACCGTACAACGGGCATTTTCAAAATCCCAAAAGATATGCTCAGGTTTTACATCGTTCCAGATCACCCCAGTTTTTTCTACACCGTCCAAATCAATTGGAAAACGATGAATTTCCTCAAACAAAGCGATGACCGAATCAAGGCAACGCAAAAAAACATATTCAGGCAATTCACCCTTTTTGAATAACGAACGCAAGTAAAAAGCATCCTTGGGGTCATGTCCTTTCAAAATTTCATCAATATGCTCAGGCAGCAAATGAAGGAATTTGCTTAATTCCAGAAGGTCAACACCACCTGCTTTTTCCAATACGATGAAATAATCTGCTGTATCCTCAAATTCGGGTTTTGCATGATCAAGCAGTACCGGTATGGAAACCTGGCTGTATTGAAGCTTAACCCGAAAATCTCTCAGGCTCTTTAAGATTTTCCCTTCCGAAGCAATCTGGTTGGCTTGCCTGAGAACATCGGCGGTGAATGCACTTCTCTGCGGGCGCTTCAAAATCGCATGGCTGCTATCCACCATGGAGCGAACAAGGTAAATCTCACCGGCGTCCCCTTCGCCCACCTTTTTTAACAACTGCCACGCTGAAGCCTGTCCGGTTACAACCGTTTTTTCAGTCATTCAAACCTGTCCATGCTAACGAGCTTACGCGCCCCCGCCCCTGTTACACCTTGCATCGCAATCACCTGGGTTAAACCACACACAACGTGAGACCCAAATAATCCACGAAGAATTAGCATCCTTTTTTTTCTGGCAAAAAAAGTTTCAACCAACATTAATGTACACAATTATATAGTTGTTTCCCGTCCAGGCAGGTCGTCGTTTATTCTTTGCCTGGTCTACGGTTGACCAACGGTTATGCTACGCCAGGGTAGATAAACAGATATAAAAAAAACCATCACCCGCAGGCACACCCGGGCTATCCTGGCAAGAGAATTTCGTTATTTTGCATTATACCTGTTATCCTGCATGTTGCAATCAACCGTGGAAAAGGTGATTTTTGAAACAACGGTCGGTCAATGAACAAAACCGGATAAGGTGAAAGTATAATCAATATGGAGGTGAATTGAAGCTCATGCTGGACATACAAAGCCAAAAACCATTTCCAATCCTCGCAGCGAAGTTAACCATTCCGCTGGTTCCTGCTGCCCTTGTATCCAGGGACAGGCTGCTAAAAAAGATGGATGCGGGTTTTCGGCAGAAAAATATCATCCTGCTCTCAGCTCCGGCAGGGTTTGGGAAAACGACCCTGCTCACAGAATGGTGTAATCAATGCGGTTCTCCCGTTGCCTGGTTGACTTTGGATGAAAACGACAGTGATCTGATGCGTTTCCTGACCCATATCGTTTATGCTATCAGCTACATCGTGAACGATTTTGAAAAAAAAGTGTTGCCTTTGCTGCTTCCGCCGAGCAAACCAACACGTGAAATGATGCTTGCTATTTTCATCAATGTGCTGGCTGAAAAGACGCCTGAAATGGTTTTGGTATTGGATAACCTCCACCTGGTTGAAAACCAATCGGTGCATGAGTTTTTGCAACGAATCAGCGAAAACCTGCCCCAAAAAGTCCATCTTATCCTCGCCAGCCGCGAAGACCCCAAGTTTCCACTCGGTAGACTGCGTACCAGTCAAAGATTAATCGAAATCCGCGCCGATGATTTGCGCTTTCTCACAGAAGAATGCGTAGTTTTGATGAATAAACTGGACTGTACCCATCTGTCTATAGAAGAAATGGAGGTAATCACCCAGCGCACTGAAGGCTGGGCAGCCGGTTTGCAGATGGCTGCGCTATCTTTGAAAAACCATCCGAACCCTGCGCGCTTCATTCAGGATTTCTCTGGTAGCAACCGGTACATCATGGACTATCTCGTTGGAGAAGTCTGGCAGCGCCTCACCGCAGAGATGCAATCCTTTATTTTACAAACCTCATTTCTCACCCGTATGAATGCCTCGCTTTGCGAAGCGCTGACCAGCAGAAAAGATTCTCAGCGCATCCTGGAAGACCTTGAACGCGCCAACCTCTTTGTCACTGCATTGGATGATGAGCGGGACTGGTATCGATACCATCACCTGTTTGCCGATTTATTACAAAAGAAACTGGTCAGCGAATTTCCATCCCGTTTACCGGAGCTGCAAAAAACCGCAAGCGAGTGGTTTTCCGCCCACGAAGATTTGGGTGAAGCTATTCAACTCGCATTAGCAGCAAAAGAATACCCGCAGGCAGCGGGACTGGTTCAACGACATGCTGTATCCACTTTGATGCACAGTCAAATCAGCACGCTGGAAAAGTGGGTCGATTCGATCCCCGCCGACACCCTGTTGGGGTATCCGTTATTGCGAGTCTACCATGCATGGGCGCGATTTATCCTTGCCCGTCCAGGTGCTGAAATCGAGGCGTGCCTGTTCGGGATTGATGAGAATGCCCTCGACGAACAAACCCTCGGCGGGTTAATCGCCTTGCGCGGGATGATTGCTGTAATGGGGGGAGATATAAAGAGGGGTATCGAATTTTCCGAGCAGGCGTTGAAAATCCTGCCTCCAGAGTCACTGTTCATCAAAAGCATGATGATCGACAACCTCGGTATTCTCCATCTCCTCCGCGGTGATTACCACACAGCCATACAATATTTCGAAGAAGCGATGCTGATAGGTGAACAAACAAAGAACACACTTATCACCGTCGCGGCGTTGAGCAACATAGCGGGCATTTATCTCCTCCAGGGAAAACTAAAGGATGCAGCAAAACTTTTTCAAAAAGCGCTTGACCAATCACAACACGCCCCAGGTGAATACCTGCCTATTGCCTGTAAACCGCTGATAGGCTTGGGTGAAATCGAACGCGAGTGGAATGAACTGGAGAAGGCTGAAAACACCTTGAAAAAAGGGCTGGCGCTGACCCGCTATTATGGAGAAATCGGTGCAGTAATGGCGTATGTCAGTCTTGGGCGCATCAGAGAAGCACGCGGTGACTTTTTAGGGGCGGAAGAACTCATGCTGAAAGCCGAACAAATCGCCAAGCAGTTTGAAGCCACCAAAATGGATGACCGCATCGTTGCCGGCTATCGCAGCCATCTCTGGCTACGGATGGGACAGATCGACCGTGCTTCTACCTGGTTGCAGAACACCCAGCGCGCACTCGACCGGATGAGAGCACTGCGCAGAGCCAATGAAAATTTCCCCACTCCGGGTGAGCCAACGTTGAGTTTTGATGCCATCACATTGGCGAGATTTGAGATTAAACAAGGTAAATATGAAGAAGCGTTGGAACTCCTGGAAGAAATTGAAACCATCGAAAATCAGGTAAACCGCCATCGCAGCCAGGTGAAAATCCTGCTGCTGAAGACAATTGCATTAAATGGCATGGGGGAGAAATCTCGTGCATCTGAAACCTTCCATCATGCTTTGATATTGGGGGAAAAAGAAAGCTGCCTGCGCTCATTTCTGGATGAAGCAGAAGACATCCAACCGATGTTGGCTTCCCTTAGAACCAAACAGAACCCATCCGTTTTTTTATCATCCTTGCTGCAAGCGTATTTACCCGAAGAAGAACCCATGTTTCGGGAAAAGAACTTTTCGTACAACCTGACGCGCCGCGAGTTGGATGTGCTTGAGTTGATGGCGCAGGGTTATACCAATAAGCAAATCGCTACCCGCTTGTTCCTCGCGCTCGATACGGTAAAAGGGCATACTCGCAACATCTTCGCCAAGCTAAATGTAAAAAACCGGGTTCAAGCGATTAAAACCGCACACGAGGAGAATTTGCTATCCTGAACCCCACCCATTAACAACACTTTTGGGTCTATCCTGGCTGTTTCCTCTATGCTATCCTACAAGAGAAAGATGGATAGTAGATGGAACCAGGAAATACTTGCTTGATTTACAAAATAACCATCTCTGGGTCAATCGATGCAGATTGGCGTGACTGGCTACAGGTCAGTTCCATATCAGAATCGGTTGTCTACGAGGGTCTCCCTGCGGCAGAAATGACCTGTCGTGTTCAAGACCCATCCGAGCTCCGCTCACTCTTGAACAGACTTTGGGACCTCAATTTATCGATTTATGCGATGATCCTGGTGAGAGAACAAGAAAACCTATTTGCAAAGGAGCAAAATGATGAACCATTATGATGACGCAATCCGCATTGAGGGTTTGCAAAAGCAGTATGGAAAGACCCATGCGCTGCGCGGGGTAAACCTGGAGGTTAAACGTGCGGAAATATTCGGTTTTTTAGGACCGAACGGCGCAGGAAAAACGACCACCATCCGCTGCCTGCTCGACCTGATCAAACCCAATAGCGGGCGGTTGGAAGTACTCGGTCTTGACCCCCAGGCGTATCCGGTAGAGACCCGTAAACGGATCGGTTACTTACCAGGCGAACTGAATTTGGAAAGCAACCTCACCGTGATGGGGCAATTGCGCTATTTTGACGATTTGCGCGGGAAAAAGACCGATTGGAAATTTGTCAGCCAGTTAGCGGAACGACTTCAGTTGGAGTTAAAAACACCCATCAAGAACCTTTCCAAAGGAAACAAGCAGAAGGTGGGTGTCGTGCAAGCGTTGATGGGAAAACCCGAACTGCTTCTGCTCGACGAACCCACCAGCGGTCTGGACCCCCTGATCCAGCATGAGGTTCTTAACCTGGTCAGAGAAGCGCGCCGCAATGGCGCTACCGTCTTCTTTTCCTCGCACATCATCAACGAGGTCGAGGTTCTGGCAGACCGGGTGGGGATCATCCGCAAAGGCGTGATGGTTGAAATCGCTGAGCCGCAAACGCTGGAAAGCATGGAAATGCGCCGTGTAACCGTGCGATTTAAGAACGATATCGATCCCATTGCCCTTGCACAGGTTGAAGGCGTCAGCATCCTTTCCAGGCGAAACGGACAGGAGTTGACCCTGCAGGTAGAAGGAGATATGGAAAACCTGGTCAAAGCGCTGGCTGGTTTTCCGCTGCGTGACTTGCAAGTGGAACACCACTCATTGGAAGAAACCTTTCTGAAATTCTACAAAAATAACGATCAAGGAGAATAACTGCCATGTTCGCAGAGTTCAAACATACTTTACGCCGCCAGCGCGGCAGCATCATCGGTTGGGGCGTCAGCTTATTCCTGTACAGCCTGATGATGGTTTCATTTTACTCCTCCATTGACAACATTTTTGGTGACATCACCATGCTGTTGGAGAGCTATCCGAAAGAAATGCTGGCTTTCTTTCCGAACATCGCTCAAATCGGTTCACCTGCGGGATACATGGACACCTATTTCTTCAGCCTGATGCATCTGATCATCGGCATTTACGCCATCAGCACATTTGCCGGCATGCTTTCCAAGCAGGAAGAAGATGGCATTCTGGATTTGCTGCTGGCGCAGCCGGTGAGCCGCGGGGGCGTGTTTTGGGGCAGAGTGTTGGGGATAACGGCATCCATCATCATGATCCTCCTCCTAAGTTGGCTGGGTTGGGTCATCCCTGCCAAGAACGCAGGTCTTGAACTGAGCTGGCTGGAGTTTTTGGCTCCATACTTACCGTTGTTGTGCATTCTGCTGCTTTTCGGTGCGCTCGCATTGTTATTCAGTATGCTGTTGCCCGCATCCCGGCTGGCAGGCGGGCTCACTGGCGCTCTGCTGGTTGGAAATTTCCTCATGGTGGGGTTGAGCAATCTCAACTCAGACCTCAAATCCATCTTTGAGCTCACCCCGTTTTATTTCTACCAGGGCGGAGACGCGGTCAACGGCATCAACTGGGGTTGGAACCTGGGGCTGTTGGCTGTCGCGCTCTTGATAATGGCTTTAGCCTGGGTGATTTTCCGCAGGCGTGATATCCGCGTGGGCGGCGAGCGCACCTTCCACCTGTCTGATTTGCTGCCTTCTCGGAAATCGGCATAGCCCTGGCATCCCGCGATTCTCGACATCGATTTACTACCTGTTCTCTTGAACTGCACCTTTAGAGTTGAAAAGCTGTAAAGGTGTAGTTTTTGTTTTTTCTACAAAAGAAGAAAGGCTGACAGCGATACCTGCTGCTATAGCAGAGAAAAAGGTAACGAAAATACCCAACCGTAAGTAGATGACTATTTTTCTCTATTCAAACGCCAATTTACTTGACATGAAAGGGAAATATGCTATTCTGAATGGAGAAAATTCCTCTATTACATGCAGGGGTAGTCAAAAACATGAATCGCATTGAAAAGACGGTTTTCATCAGCTACAGACGCAGGCATATTCCCTGGGCATTGGCAATATATCAATATTTAACAGTTCGCGGGTATGATGTCTTTATCGATTATCTTAATATCGGACCAGGGGATTTTGATCGTGCTATAACCGAAAATATTAAAGCACGTGCACATTTCTTGATCATCCTCGCCCCGTCTGCCCTGGAAGGTTGCGAAAGACCAAATGACTGGCTGCGCCGAGAAATCGAAATTGCGATGGAGAGTAAACGCAACATTGTCCCGATTATGCTGGAGGGGTTTGATTTTTATTCTACTGAAACAAAGAAATACCTGACTGGTAAAGTGGAAAACCTGCCGCGGTACAACGGCTTACCCGTTATTTCCACATACTTTGAGGAGGGGATTTCACGTTTGTGCTCACAGTTTTTGAATGTTCCTCTGTCTGTTGTGTTACACCCGGTATCCGAGAATGTTGACAAGATTGTTGTTGCACAACAGAAAGCGGCAACAGAGGAGGAGGTTGATAAGAGAAAATTGGAAGCGCGAGAATGGTTCGAGCGCGGGTATAAATCAAATGACCAAAGTGAA
>CAYRRA010000028.1:4627-27994 GCA_964426355.1 uncultured Anaerolineaceae bacterium | reverse complement strand
TCTATTGTTCTACAATTCCACTTGAAAACTTCAGCGATGTACCAATAACCCTAAAAAATATTATACATCAACACGGTTCGGAATTTTCGTTTTTTAAGCACCCCCCTTTGCCCCCCTCAAAACGACTTCGCCAGCTCGTCCGCCAGGGAATCAGCGTTGGCTGCAAGCCAGCGGCAGAGCTGCGTTGCCCAGACAGCCGCATCCCGCGCAAGCGCTTTGCCGCTGGCGTCGGCGTCCAGGTACTGCTGGATGTAATTGGAGCGCAGCAGTTGATAAAAGAAAAAATGCGGCAGTTTGCACAGGTCGTAGGCGCTCAGACAGCCGAATTTCAGGTAATGCGCAATGTAGGCTTTCAAATGCTCCACGTCGATCTCGCCCTCTTTGCAGACCGGATCGGCGAAGGCGTATGAGCGCAGGACTTCCCAGATCACCGGATGCACGCAAGCCGTGGTCAGGTCAATCACCGCGCGGATGCCGTTCTCGCTGCAAATCAACTGGCGCACGTGAAAATCACCGTGCGTGTTGCGGCAGGTCAGGCGGGAAAAATCCAGTTCGAAGCGCTCCAAAAAGGGCATCTGCATCCACCTAAATTCGGCGTCCTTCGCCAGGGCTGCCTCGCCTTGCTTTTCAGCCATCTGCTGGGTGTGCCGGTAGCCGTCGCGCAGCTTTTCCAGATCCAAACTCTGCTGCCAGCCCAAACCCATCCCATCGCTCAGGCGCGGGAGATGGCTCAACGAGACATGCATCCGGCCCAGGAGCTCCGCCGAATCGCGCAGCAACCAATCCGGAGCCTGGTTGCGTTCGTATCGCTGACCGGCGATAAACTGCTGCAAATGAAAAGCTTTTTCGCGCAAATACCAGACATACGCCCCCTCCAGCGTTGGCAGATAGCCGGGTACGGGGATGTCATCCCGCGCCAGTTGCTGCGCGACCAATGGCTCCTGTTCAGGGTGGTTCATCGCGTTGAGGCGCATCTCTTTCAGCACCCATTCCCCTGTTGGTGTAAGGATGTGATAGCAGTGGTCGTCACCCCCGCTCAAGGGTTCGACCTTCTCTACCGCGCTGATTGGATAACGCTGCTCGAGCAGCGTTCGGATTTCTTCGAGCGATACGACAGATGCTTTCAATCCCATAGTATGGTCATCCTTGTCAGTCAGGGTCTTGTTTTGCTCACAGGGGCTTGCCCAAAAAACTTTGTGGGGCAGTAATCCGTGAAAGGTGATTCGTGATCAGGCTAAGGAGCGAAAACGTTTTATCCGCATCCGCCGGGGAGCAGGCGTTTGCTTTTATGCCAGGGCTCGGATCAGAGATTCTCCTGCTTCTCTTTTTCCTCAACATAGCGCGTCGTCCAGTGGCTGCGCTTGCAGTACGGACAGCGTTCATAGCGTTTTCCCGGGCGGTTGACGCCCCAAAGCGGGCGCACATACAGCGTCTGGCATTCCGGGCAAATCGCTTTCCCCAAGAAATAGGCTGCGCGTTCGTTCTGGGTGAAGAGATGCCGCCCAAGAAAGACCAGGGCTGCGGTAAACAACAGCGTATTCCAGACCCAAAGCAGTTGCGACCAAATCATTCCGTCAGCATCCAACGGGTATTGGCGCGACAAAAAGATGGGATAGTTGACCAGCCAGTGAAAGGCAAGCGGCAGGATTAATTGCCAGGGCTTTCTGGCAAGCAGCGCGTTCAAAGCCAGCAGGATCAAAGCGCTGTGAATTGCGCAGACCATACAGCGTTCGATGATGAAACCGCTGGAATAATACCAGGGGATGCTCAGCGCGGATGGGTCGGCGAGAGCGATACGCTGCGCGAGAAACACGATTTCGCCCATGCCAAACCCAAAGCCCAGGCTGACCGCCCAGGCGCCTTTGTTTTCTTGTTTAATCTTGCCCGCCAGGAGCAACGGGAGCAGGCAAATCCATTTTGCAGGCTCTTCCGTGAGAGGCGCATACCATGTGGTCGCAAAGCGATACCAGTCCGGGTGCATGGGCAGCAGCAAAGACTGGAGCGCATCATCCAGCGGAAGGCGTAAAAGGTAAAATGCAGCAAAGAAAAACCCTGCGCTGCCCAAAACCCCAATCACAACCCAAAATCGTTCCGAGGATCGGAACCGTTTTAAAATAACCCAGAGAACCGGGATCAATGCTAAAACAAGCGTAACCATGGCTGCTGTATAAATGCCCGTCATCTTTTTTCCCCTCCGCTTACCGATTTCCACCCATCGCCTGCAGAAAACGCATGCCAGCCCATATCTGGTGGATGCGCTGCTGGCTGAGTGAGCCGATATATTCGCCCAATTGTGCTTTATTCACAGCCGATACCTGTGAAACCATCACCACACTTTGCCGGGGTAAATTTGCTTCGCCATGTTCGAGCAAGATATTGCCCGGCAGGCTTGCGCGCTTGAGGTTGGTGGATAACGCACAGACCACCACTGTGTCAACGCGGCTGTGGTTAATCACATCCTCCTGGATGACCACGTGCGGATGGGCATAGCCAGGCTCTGCCCCATCTTCTCCTTCCAGCGCCAACCAGAAAATATCACCTTGATGAATCATCATTCACTATTCCACCCATCTGCAATCTTGTATTTGCTTCGCAAAAACCCTCTTTCAGAAAACCACCCGGCGCAGGATGACCCGCACCCCAGGCAGGGGTAATTATCCCACAATTTAAAATTGTATGCAGTGTCAAGGTTCGGTTTTGGTTGCTCGGCTTTGCTGGGTGAGTGTTTGCCGTGCAGGGCTCGGTTCAGAGATCGGGTCTTTGACCCTCGCTAGCGTTGGAGACCGGGTCGGAGACCCTCACGAGCGTGGAAGACAGGGTCTTTGACCCTCATGAGCGTCACTTCTTTGTGCTCACAGGGGATACGACCCGCCTGAGTTCATTCCCCGCCCGATAATTGTTTCTTGAAATAATAGCGGGTATACCCGGCAGGAAAATCTTGCAGCTCGCCGAAAACCTGATAGCCATGTTTTTTGTAGAATTCCGGTGCTTGAAAGCTGAACGAATCCAGGTAGGCGTTCTTTGCCCCGCGTTTGCGCGCTTCTTCTTCGGCAAGCGTCAACAGGCGGTGCCCATAACCGCGCCCGCGCAAATCCTCCCGGACGAACATCAGGCTGATGTAAAGCCAGCCCCAGTGAGTCTCGCCGATGATCCCACCCAGCAGCTCCTGATCGGCTCCGCGCAGAAGGAAACACAACATCTTGCCATGATCCTCGCCCGCCTGTTCGATATTGTAATGATGGATCCCACCGCCGATGACACTCCAGGCTGCATCGTCAGGTTGTTCCACGTACACGATTGGATGGTTTTCTTCCATAATCAATCCTGTTCTTTCTTCATGAGGATTTTTGACCTGTGCAGGTCAGATAGCTTTTTCGTAAAATCACACACGGCGGATATCATCGCACCAGTCTGATTTTGCGAGGACGTACTCATGCGAATCTTCGCTGACGTGAACCACTTTAAAGCCTAATTTTTCAAGTACCCGCCTGGCACGTGCGTTGTGCGAATAGGTCACTGCCTTAATCCTGAGCAGATCGAGTGTGCTGAAGCCGCAGGTAATCACCCCGGTCAGGGCTTCCACCATGTAACCATGCCCCCAATGCTTCTTTGCCAGGTCAAACCCGATTTCACCACTATGGGCAGCGTCAAGGTTCTCGAAACTGCATGTACCAATCAACTCAGTGCTTGCTTTCAATAGGATTGCCCAGGCAAACCCTTTTCTCTGAGCAGCCTTATCAAGAAAATGCCCGATGACCTGGTCGGCTTGTTCGATTTGCGTCAAAGGATGCTCGAAAAACCAGTTCGCCACGTCCGGGTCGGCGTAATTTTCAAAGATGGCGAACCGGTCTTCTGTTGAAAGGGCTCTCAGGGTGAGGCGTTCGGTTTCAAGTCTTGGAATTTCCATTTCATTTCACCTTTTCGCGGGGTAACTCTTACACCATTGTAGCGCAGATTTCTCCGGGCAGTAGCCAAACCCGAAGCCAAACCCGGCAGCCAGCACAGGCAGGAAATGTTCTGATATGATTATCCAATGAAAGGCACAAGATGAATGCAAGCCGCTATGATAATTTTGCTCATCTGTCAGGCTCCGAAGAACTGGTACATTATCGGGTAGTCCACATCCAGCGCAGCAGCCAAATCCTGATTATGACGCCGCACGGTGGAGGTATTGAGCCAGGGACATCCGAGATGGTGCGCGGTCTTGCCGGCGAGGAATTCTCTTGCTATTGCTTTGAGGGGACCAAACGTACCGGCAACGACGGATTACATATTACCAGTACTCGTTTTGACGAACCGTTGGGTGTGGCGATGGTCGCGCAGGCGGAGGTGGTGGTGGCGGTGCACGGCTATGGCGGCAGCCGTGCAAAGGTCTTTCTTGGCGGGCTGCACGAAGAATTGGCGCAAGAATTTATCCGCACATTTCAGCAGGCAGGGTTTGCTGCTGAAACAGGGTTGGGCAGGATATCAGGAAGAAGCCCGCACAATATTTGCAACCGGGGAAGAACCGGAAAAGGGGTGCAGATTGAGATTAGCGAAGGGTTGAGAAAGATGATGTTCAAAAGCCTGGATCAGGAAGGGCGCAAACACCCAACCGAGGTCTTCGACCGCTTCATCCAGGCAGGTCGCTTGCTGCTGCTTCGCCAGTTGAACAGGTAAGCAAAGCCTTTGGCGTACAATGTTTCAATCCATACAGAACAGGGCGTATTTTGAAACTCAATCTAGAAAACTCCCCGGCAATGGCAATGCGCCTGTTTGCTGGATGAAAAAAGACTGATACAATAAAAACAAGAAATTTTATCGGAGAATCATTATGTCTTTTCCAAAGCCATTTTACCGCTGGAGACCACACCCCTGGCACGGCTTACCGGTGGGGCTTGAACCGCCGCAGATCGTCCACGCATATATTGAAATTACACCTTACGATCTGGTCAAGTACGAGATCGATAAATCAACCGGTTATCTCAAAGTCGACCGCCCACAGCGTACCTCTTCCCAACCGCCTACGCTGTACGGGTTTATCCCGCAAACCTACTGCGGTGAGCGCGTTGGCGCTCTTAACGCCAAAGCACTGCGTGGCGATGGCGACCCGATGGATATTTGTGTATTCAGCGAGCGCCAGATTGACAAATCGGAAGTCATTCTTAACGCGCGCGTCGTTGGCGGCATCCAGATGATCGACCATGAGGAAGCGGATGACAAAATCGTTGCAGTCCTGCAAAAAGACAGCCTCTGGGGGGATGTGCGCGATATCTCGGAGTTACCCAGGGCATTGATCGACCGGCTGACGCATTATTTCCTCAACTACAAACGTATGCCGGGTGAGGAGATGCAGGTATTCATTGAAAAGGTGTATGGGTTTGAAGAAGCCATACGAGTAGTAGAAGCTTCCATCAAAGACTATGAGGATATGTTCGGCACTGGTTGAGAAGGAACAGGCATGAACGCAGGCAGTCAGCAGTCCTCCCGGCTTTACGAGCGCATTTATTACGTCGTTCGGCAGGTTCCCTATGGTAAAGTAGTTTCTTACGGACAGGTTGCCCGCATCGTTGGCGGGTGCACCGCGCGCATGGTGGGGTATGCCATGTCGGCAGTTCGACCGGAACACAACGTCCCCTGGCAGCGCGTGATTAACAGCAAGGGAGAAGTCAGCCAGCACGGCGACGGCTTCGGCACTTCACTGCAGCGCACGCTGCTGATGGACGAAGGTGTCGTTTTCGATCAGAATGGAAAAACCAGCTTTAACCTTTTTGGGTGGGAGGGTCCGGAGTTGGATTGGGAAGTAGATTTTTACCGCCAGCGTGGTGAGTTGAGAGATGGCGTCGAGCCATAACGTGGTGGTGATTTTTGCCCCACTGCCGGAAGACGAAATAGAAAAGGCGCGCAGTGGAATTAGAAAATTTAACCAATAAAGCGCCTAAAGCCTACAAGCACCAAAGCATTTGGACAAAAACAGTGAGGAGTAATCTTATGGCACACAAGATCAGTAAAGAAGAAACCCGAATTTTACAATCGATTGATAAGCTGCCTTTTTTGCAAGAAGATAAAGAGGTCTGGAAAGAAATCATCCAGGCAAGCGGCGTAAATGAAGAACTGGTAAAGGATATGCTGGAAAAATCAACCCAGCTCGTTTCGCCTGAGGGTGAAGAAGTGCTGGTGTTGGCGCGCAACAACGCTGAACTGGCTCGCAACGTGCAAAGCTGGCGGTTAGCCCAAAACTTGAAGAATTTCAGCGACCGCCGCCGCCGGTAACTGGCTGCGGTTCACATCTTGAATAAGAAAAGGCGTAGCATTCCACATGGAACGATTTGTCATTTCGCCTATAGAGCGTTCGTCTGCTGAAGCCATTTTACAATGGCAATACCCTCCCCCTTATGATATCTACAACATCCCAGCCCAGGATGCACAGGAGGTGCTTGCCGTTTTCCTCGACCCGGCTTTCGCATATCACCAAATTTGTGATGAAACAGGCGAGCTGATCGGTTTCTGCACCTTTGGCGAAGACGCCCGCGTGCGCGGCGGTGATTACAGCCAGGAAGCACTGGATATTGGCATGGGCGTCCGTCCGAACCTGACCGGTAAAGGGCTGGGCGCTGATTTTGTCCAGGCTGTGCTGGGTTTTGCCCGTAAAACCTATACACCTTCCGCCTTACGCGTCACCATCGCCCAGTTCAACAAGCGAGCGCAGCGCGTGTGGAAGAAAGCCGGCTTTGTGGAAACCCAGCGTTTTGTGCCGCCCAACAGGCGCCTGTCTTTTCTGATTCTGACTGCAAAAGCTGGGGAGTAGATATCTCTCAAGGCAAATGTATGCTGTTTTTTTAAACTGGTATGGATGTTGCACAATGCCCTGATAAACCGCCATTCATTTACAGACCACCTGGAACAGATCCATTAAGGTACCAGATTGATCAGCAGTCAACGCATCAACCATCCCCGGGCAGAAAAACGGGGAACCGATGAACCTATCACCCAAACGGATGCAGCCCCGCGCGAGAAAGAGCAGGTTTCGGGGCGCAGGTTGCTGCACCAGGCATTGCACGAGTATCTGCGCCAGGGATGGACGATCAGCAAAACCGACAAAAACGGCGCATGGTTGGTGCTGCCGTCCACCTGGAACAAACTGCTCATCCTCATGGGTGTCTTACTGCTTCCCCTGGCAGGTTTTGGGCTGCTGCTCTGGCTGCTGGCTTTGCTGAACACCATCAGCGGCGCAAAACAACAGCTCTTTATCTCGATGGAGAGGCTTAATAACGGGCTCAAACCACTCAGAGGGCGTCTGGATTCCACCCAGCGTATCGGGCTGGCTGTATTCGGTGTTTTTTTCGCCGCCTGGCTGCTGGTTGCACTGCCTTATCTTGCCCCGCAAAACTACCATGCAGTGGTTGAACTTCCCAGGGAAATCACCTTTTGGGTCAAACCGGTGATCGGCGCTCAGTTCAGCGCTGTGATGCCATTCGCCGGGTTTTCACCAGGGAACGGGAACATACAGCAGGGCATACCGGCACAGGAAGACGTTATGACCGAAACACCACCTGCAGCCGATGTGACCCTCACCATCACGCCTACACCCACGCTCACCCCGCTGATGCCGCTTTCCCCAACGGCTACGCCCACTGCCACCGCAACCGCAACCGCCACAGAAGAGCCGGGGTTGGATCCTGCCGACTGGATGCACTGGGATGTGCTGCCTCGATTTAGTTGGAACTGGGTGGATATCTACCAACGCGGTATCAGCCAGGGGAACAACCCCCAGGCATTTTCGGTTGTGGGTGACTGCCAGAGCGTGCCTTACCTGTTCATGGGGATGTACGACGGCACGTGGTACTCAACCGACAACCTGAGCAGTAGTCTGCAAGAGACGGTTTCATTTTTTGCCGGTTCCTTCTCCCACTACGGCATGACGATCATCGACGGGGCAACGGCTGCATCCGTGCTTTCACGCGGGTGGGCAAACCGAAACTACTGCAATGTCGATGAAAGCCCATTAACCTGTGAACTGCGCATACACCGACCCTCTTTTGTCATCATCAACATCGGCACCCATTGGACGAACCGTAATGGTGAATATCTGCATACCATCGTTGAAACGATCATTGACGCTGGCGCGCTTCCCATCATGACGACCAAAGCCGACAACCTGGAAGGCGATTACAGCATCAATTACCAGATCGCTCAAATCGCCAGTGATTATGACATCCCGCTTTGGAACTTATGGCGCGCCGTGCAGGAGTTGCCTGGGCATGGGTTGGACCCCTACCGCCAGGGCGGATACATGTACCTGACGCCTTCGGGTCTGGAAGCTCGAAGAGTGACAGCCCTGTCCGTATTGGATTTAGTGCGCCAGGCAGTGGATTGATTTAATCTCACCAGACGCGCTCCAGGTCGGGGTTATCGCATGCCCTCCGACCCACCTTCGCCATATCTACCCATTCGCCATGAACTTTCACACGCACTATATCGGCGGTATAATCGGTTTGCGTGGTGACTGAATTATCAAAAAGTGCAGATCCCACGCCGTAAATATCGACTGGTACTTGCAATTTCTCGAAACGGGTGATTTTTTCAGGGTTGAACCCGCCTGAAACGACAATCTTCACGTTTTCGCAGAAATTTTGTGCTTCCTTGCACCATTTTTTCGGAACGTCCCAACTTTCCCAGGCGGTATCCAATGCCTGTCGCACCAGGAAGACCAGGCGCGGGGTTACACCCAGGTCAAGCGCAGGGTCGCCAAGCGGCGGGACGGAGACATCGCGCAGAGATGAACTGGTATCCAGCCGGACGCCATAGAGACGGTATCTCTCCGCTTCCTCTGGCTGCCCGTTTTCAAGCAGTTCGATATACCGGTCAAACATCACTTTGCTGACCAGCAGTGAATCTCGCACACAGTTGTTGCCAAAATCGACAAGGGCAATGCGCGGCAGGTCAATGGGCAGCACGCGCGAGAAAACCAGCATGGCTTCAGCTATATCGCCCAGAAAGCAGGCAATGGCTGCATGTGCCACCGTGCCACCGCCTGCGCCGCCCCACCAGTCTCCCTGTGCATCGGTGGACACCAGTGAACCGAGTTTGTTGCCGTAATCCATGTTGAAACGCTGCACCGCAATGTTATAGGCATAGCCGTCAGCAGCCTGAACATCGTGTACATCAAAACGAGCCGGGAAGAACAAGACCGGTTTGCCATTGGCGGCGATCAAAGTATTGTAGACGTTGGTTGCTACGCGGCTGGCACGCGCCAGGATACCCAACGTGGGGGTTTCCAGCGCTGCAAAGTCCCGGTAACGCCCGCGCACGCGCAAGACGGGTTTTATGTTCAGCGGGTCGCCATTGCTTTGTACTTTGCATCCATCCTGCACTGCCCAAACCTGCAACTGG
The DNA here is from genome assembly GCA_964426355.1 of uncultured Anaerolineaceae bacterium. Lineage (GTDB taxonomy): Bacteria > Chloroflexota > Anaerolineae > Anaerolineales > Anaerolineaceae > JAJFTV01. Next base: position 18,622 of record CAYRRA010000028.1, on the reverse strand, counting down.
TCGGCGCTGTTAACGAAGGTGTCGTTTTCCCAGTACCCGGTGTTGTGTTTGAGCATCACCAGGGCTTTATCCACACCAACCACAATCGTATTTCCAAGATGGCGGGTAAACCACTGCATTTCCACTTCGATATCGCCAACGGAAATATCTTTTGCCGACATGCCTTCTGGCAGACAACATGCCTCGCCATGATAGGTATATCCTTCCTCTGCCAGGGCGGTCAGCATTTTCATAATATTGACAAAATATTTATCGGTGTACCATCCTGCACGCATGCGCTCGTTATCCAGCTTAAATGTCGCATCGGTCAGGCGTTTCCCATCGAATAAACTCATAAGTTTTTTCCTTGTTAAAATGAAAACGGTTTATAACATCGTTTATAAACCGGTCTGTTGAGGCTGTCAAGAGAAGTGAATCGAGGTTGACGCGGTTTTTGCAGCGATCCTGAAGAAGGGAATTATCAGGGTTAGAAGTATAAAGCGAAGGGGCATTTTGCCCGGTTTATGCACGGATGCGCGGCAGCAAAACTGTGAATGTGCTGCCTTCGTTCAATTTTGATTCGACATAGATTTGCCCACCGTGGTTTTGCACGATGGAGTGTGCAATCGCCAAGCCCAAACCAGAACCCAATATGCGCCCATCAATATTACTGCCGCGATAAAAACGGGTGAAAACCAGTTGCTGCTCATCTGATGGGATACCGATACCGGTATCACTTATCTGTAAAACGATCCGGTCATCCTCGGCAGTGCAGTCCAACGTGATTTTCCCACCGGATTGGGTGTAGTTGATGGCATTTTTCAGCAATTTTTCAAGCAGTAAAATAAGCTGTGAGCGGTTCCCTTCTACCAGCAGACGTTCCTCTGTCACATTCATTTGCAAATCCTGGCTGCGGTCAAGGATTTTCTTGTAATATTCCCTCGCGGCGTCATGGACAAGCTGGTTGAACCAGACGGCTTCTTTGGGGGTCTTTTCGTCGATTTCAAAGCTAGCCAGGTTAAGCAGGTCATCAATAAGAGTATTGATGTGCTGTACACTGTTAATCACGCGCTGCATAAAATCACGCTGCATTTCATTCAATTCACCCACCCGGTCAATCAACTCAACATACCCCAGGATGGCTGTCAGCGGCGAACGCAGGTCGTGTGAAAGCGAGCGCACAAATTCTTCACGCAGGCGGTTGCGCAGAGAAAACCGGCTGACATCGTGCATGTAAAGCAGGTAATCGCGCGAGCTTTGCACAATTTGAACATCCATCACCAACTCATCTTCAATTTCAACATCCAATGAGCCGGTGGGGATTGACTGAGGGTCATGCAGCAGTTTTACCAGGTTGGTCCAGGATTGAAAGACTTGCGAAAATGGCTGTGAGAAATCGGTGTCAGACAGGTTGAAAAACTCGCGTGCCGAACGATTGGCATACACCAGGAGTAACCCTTCATCCAGAAGGATGAAGAAGTCATCCATTTGATCCAGATAATCCTGGAGAAGCATCCGATCGGTCAAGGCAACACTCATTGTCCGGCTACCTTCAGCGAAGAGGAAGGTATAAATTAAAAGTAGTTCCTTTACCGGGCTTGCTTTCCACGTTAATCTCTCCTTTCAGGAAAGAAACCACCTCTTTTACGCGGAAAAGACAAATTCCCGGTCCACCCGGTTGGGTTGCGGGTGAGGATGTGAGCAATGCTGATGCTGCCTGTCCATTACCAGAGAACAGATAAGGCATTTTTTGTGATGAAATCCCCATGCCTGTATCCGTAATAGTCAACTGCGCCTGTGTTTTGGTCTTTTGCAGTCGAATGATGACTTGCCCGCCAGGTCGATTATAGCGTATAGCATTTCCAATCAGCGCTTCCAACAGCAGCGCAGCCAGGTGTACATCTGCCAACACCTCAACCTCTTTTGAGGAGAGTTCATGATACAACGTGACCCCAACCGACTTTGCCAGCGGGCGGTAACGCGTGGTCATTTGCGTAATCAATGCGTTGAGCGGCAAAAATGGCGCAGAAAAGCCCCACTCCGAAACAGGCGGCAGGGTGACCAGGTCAAGCAGCGTTTGGACCTGCTGCTTTGCCGGTTCTGACGAAACGACAGTTGCTGGGGGTTTGCCGGGTTTGGAACCGCTTCGCTCATCTGGCTCCTCTCCAGCATCCAGCAGCATTCGAATCTCACGCAGGGCTTTTGCCACTCGCTCGCTGTCGGCTTTGTGGGTCAGGCGTTCATAGTAAAGACCACTGTCTTGAGACACGCTGCGCTCGCTGACGGCGCGGAAGAGGCGCGCGTTGACCAAAGCGATTGAGGCATAATCGCAAATGGCTTCCAACATGATTTGCTCGGTTTCATTGAAGGGTTCCAACTGCCTGCGGACCAGCGCCATAGAGCCAATGATGTTTCCTTGCACGTTGATTGGCGCAATGATGGCTGCCTGGCACAAGGCTGCCAGCTTTGTTTTCTTCAGAGCTTCCCCCTCTAACGTCAAGGTTTTACCCGAACGCATCACCAATGGACTGATACCATCATCCCAGGGCTGGTTATGATATGCCGCCAGCGATTCGGGCAGATGGTGATAGGCTGCGAGCAAAAATTGCTGGTCGTGTTCGGAACGCAGTAACAGCCAACTGATGTCTGCTTTTACCACACCGGCAGCATTTTCCAGGATGCGGTCCAGGAGGACGGATTGGTCGTTAATGGAAAGAACCGCCTTTCCCACAGCAAAGATAGTTTTCATCGAGCGCACACGGGCTTGCAATTCCTGGTTGGTCTTTTGCAGCGCTACCGCCAGAATTTCTTTCTCTTTCTTCGTGCGCCCCTGCTTGAGGATGCGGTCAATTACGGTGAGCACTTCTGCTTCCCGCAGGGGCCAGAGCAGGTAATCCAACACACCCAGGCGGTATGCCTGGATGATATCGGCTTCCATCCCTTTCCGCGCCAGCACAACCACCGGGATGTCAATGCGCTGTGCGGTCAACGCAATCATGAGGTCCTTACCGCTCAAACCGGGCATTTCCAGGCTGACGATAATGGCATCCGGCGGAGATTGCATGGCAACCTGTATGGCTTCTGCGCTGTCACGCACCCAGTTTACCTGGTAGCCAGCAGCCTCCAATGCCTGATGTGCGATTAAATCGCCGATAATGGGATCATGTTCCACAACCAGTATGTTTTCTTTTCGCCTTTTCTGCACTCGTATATGATAGCATGAATACCCTTCCTGGAGGATGATTCCTTACAAGGAATTCACATTGTAGAGAGAAGAGACTGGAGAGTTGTGCCAAGCGGAATTTGGAGTATAGTCAGATGTAATGGGTAACTGGTGATTGGGTTGGGGCAGGGTACAGGTAATGTTGTTTGGTTTCGATGGGGAATTGGAACGGAGCCTGCGTTGTCCCACCGAACGCAGCGAGGGGTCACCGTTGCCACTGCCTGACAGGCAGTGTTGCAAAGCATAGGTTCAGGTCGATCCTTTGCTCTGCTCAGGATGACAGTACGCCCAGGTTGTCATCCCGAAGCGCAAGCGAGGGATCACCGCTGCCCCTGCATGGCAGGGTAGCCTGCCGTGCGTCCACACGGGTGGATTTCTCGCTCCGCCCGGAAGAACAATCTGTGACCGCTTTGTCATGCCGAACGCACTTTAGAACGAAACACTCATCACAAATTACCATGCCACAATTCCCTTTTCTCATCTTCTCACTCTCACCTTGTTAAAAATAGATAAGATTCTTGTTAGACCGGTCAAAAGCGCTTGACTCTGTGTGACCATTGAGAATAAAATGGATTTATGGAGTATAAGGATTATTACAAAGTACTGGGTGTAGAAAAGAACGCCCAAACGGAAGACATAAAAAAGGCATACAGAAAACTTGCCATGAAATACCACCCCGATCACAATCCTGGGGATAAAAGTGCTGAAGAAAAATTTAAAGAAATTAACGAGGCATACCAGGTGCTGGGAAGTGACGAGCAGCGCGCCCGTTATGACCAGCTTGGCGCCTCTTATTCGCAGTGGCAGCAGACCGGGGGACGGGATAATTTCAATTGGGAAGATTGGTTCACGTATGCAACCACGGGGCAGGGCGCGCGCGGAACGCGCAGCGGGCAGAATGTGCGCGTCGACATGGGTGATATGGGTGACGTTTTCGGGGGCGGTTTTTCCGATTTCTTTAACATGATCTTTGGCGGCTCGGTACGCCAGGAACGACCACGCAGCCCAGGCGGAACGGTGCGCCGCAGACCCATCAGCCAACAGCTCGAACAACCTGTGCAAATCAGTTTTGAAGAAGCTTATAAAGGTGCTGAACGCATGGTACAGGTAGATGGGCGCCGCCTTCGGGTGAAGATCCCGCCTGGAGCAAAAAACGGCACAAAGGTGCGCATGGCAAATGCGGGTCCAGCTCAACCCGGCGGAAACCGGTCAGACCTTTACCTGGTTATTCAAGTTCAGGAAGATAAACAGTTTGAACGTAAAGGAGATGACCTGTACACAGAGGCAAAGATTGACCTATATACGGCTGTTCTTGGCGGGCAGGCTGATGTGCATACCCCAGACGGAAAAGTAGTTCTGACGATTCCTGCAGGAACACAGCCAGGGCAGACCTTTCGGCTTTCCGGGCGTGGCATGCCGCTCCTCCGTAGCCCAGAAACACACGGTGATTTATACGTGCGAATGAAAGTACAAATCCCAAAGAATCTATCCAAACAGCAAAAAGAGCTCTTCGAAAAATTACGGGGCAGTTGATTGCTCGCGCTTCTCTAGAAAGGTAACACATGAAAAAAAACCGCATGTTTTTAGTCTTGACGGTTCTGGCAATCACCACCCTTGCATGCCAGGTCGGCAGTTGGCTGCCAGACGATATCTTTTCGAATAACTCAATCGAACAGGTTGTATCACCGGAAGTGGATGCCTTGACGGTTGAGCTGTCACCAACCAGTGAGCCGGTCACTTCTCTGCCGGAAATACCACAGAACATACGTGATATGGAGCAGCTCCAGATTGCGTTGTACAAAAAGGTCAGTCCAGGAGTTGTCTCCATCCAGACCCTGGACAGCCAGGGCGGCACCCAGGGTTCAGGTTTTGTCTATGATCACGAGGGGCATATCATCACCAACTATCATGTAGTACAAGGCGCAACCGACATTGAAGTAGATTTTCCATCCGGTCTAAAGGTATTTGGCGAAGTGATTGGCGTGGATCTCGACTCGGATATTGCGGTGATTAAAGTGGATGTACCTGCTGAACAGCTTTTCCCGGTGTCGTTAGGCGATTCAGACCAGCTACAAATTGGGCAAATGGTAGTTGCCATTGGCAACCCATACGGTTTGACCGGCACCATGACGGTGGGAATTGTCTCCGCGAAAGGCAGAACGCTTTCATCGCTGCGTGAAACACCAGATGGCAGGCTCTTCTCTGCTGGTGATTTGATTCAGACAGATGCCTCGATCAACCCTGGAAACTCAGGTGGTCCGCTGCTGACTTTGGAAGGTGAAGTGATCGGCATCAACCGTGCCATTCAACTGAGCGGTGTCACCGAATCAGGCGATCCCATCAATACCGGTATTGGTTTTGCCATTTCCGTTAACATTCTAAAACGTGTTGTACCCAAACTGATTTCCCAGGGTAGTTATGATTATCCTTACGTGGGGGTATCAGCGCGACCTGAGCTGACCTTGATCGAATCCCTGGCGCTGGGGCTGAAGTATCAAAATGGCGCTTATGTAGTAGAGATTGTTCCAGGCGGTCCGGCAGACCAGGCTGGGTTGCGCGCTGGCAGCACTCCTACCGAATTCATCGGACTATATGCCGGGGGTGACCTCATCATTGGCATCGACGGACAAAGCGTGATGACTTTTTCCGATTTTTTAAGCTATTTGATGACCAAGAAAAGCCCTGGAGATGTTGTTACTATCACCTTTATACGCGATAATGAAGAGAAGGAGGTGGAACTCACGCTAGGAACCAGACCTTAAGCGGCGTAATTTTTTCTTTTTTTGACCCCAAAATAATAGAAGGAGCCGTCTATGTTCAACGAAAATGACTTGAGAGAATTGCTGGATTGCAGTGCACCTGAAGCCGTTCTGAGTGTTTACCTGAATACTGACCCATCACTTGGTAACGCAGACGCGTATAAACTTCGTTTGAGGAATATGCTCAAAGAAGTGACTCTTTCCAAAGATGTTGAAGTAGTCGAGCGATACATTAACACGGAATACGATTGGTCCGGCAGAGGAATTGCTATTTTTTCCAGTGTAGAGAAAGACTTTTTCCGTGCTTATACTCTCGCCATTCCCGTTTATGACATGGTACAGGTGGGCGATACACCCAGCATAAAGCCATTGGCGAATTTATTGGAAAACTACGGCGGTTATGGAGTAGTATTGGTTGATAAACAAGGGGCAAGATTGTTCTCTTTCCACCTGGGTGAGCTAAAAGAACAAGAAGGCGTTCTGGGAGAAGCGGTTAAACGCATGAAGCGCGGCGGTGCTTCTCATATGGGCGGCAGACGCGGTGGCACCGGTCAGGCAAAAGCCATGGACGAGACCATTGACCGGAACATGCGCGAGGCAGCCGAATTTACCGTTGCATTCTTTGAAGAGAATAACGTCAGGCGAGTGTTGATTGGCGGAACGGACGACAACATTGCCCAGTTCCGCAGCCAGCTTCCAAAAGCCTGGCAAAGCCTTGTGGTAGGTACTTTTGCCACCAGCATGTCCGCCAGCCATACCGAGGTCTTCAGTAAAGCATTGGAAGTCGGTCGTGAGGCGGATAAAAAACGGATCAAACACCTCATCGATATCCTGACCACCGGGGCAGGCAAGGGTCAGGGTGCTGTAATCGGTCTTGAAGCTACCCTGGAAGCTGTGACAGGCAACAGGGTGAAAACGCTCGTCATGGTCGAAAATTATCGGATACCAGGATATTTCTGCAAAGATTGTGGAATCCTCACCGCTAAACCCCAAGAACATTGCACAGGCTGCGGAAAAGATGTGGAACACGTCTCGGATGTCGTTGAAGCAGCGGTAGCGGCTGCCTTACGCAGCAACGCTGAGGTTGAAATTCTACATGATGTTGATACCCTGGATGACAAGAATAAAATTGGAGCCATCCTGCGTTATTAGCCCAATGAACCTGTGATATACTGTTTTTGGTACATGCAGATTACCTGGAGGTATCGGCAATGAAAAAACTTATCATCATAAGGCATGGAAAATCAAGCTGGAAGGACGATAAACTCCCGGACTTTGAAAGACCGTTGAAGAAACGCGGGAAGAAAGACTCCGCTCACATGGGTGAACTCCTCAAGAAAAAGGAGCTGATCCCGGATATTGTGCTTTGTTCAACAGCCAAACGAGCCCGACAGACTGCGGACATCCTGCTGGAAGAGATGGAGTATAAAGGAACCATTGAATATCTTGATTCCCTTTATATGGCAGAAGCCGATGTCTTTTTCAACACGCTGCGCACATTACCGGATTATAACTGTGTAATGATTATCGGGCATAACCCCGGTCTTGAAACACTACTGCAAATGATCACCAACGACATCAAAAGCCTGCCCACGGCAGCAGTGGCACACGTAAACCTGTCTGTTGAACACTGGAACGATTTCAATGAAGATACCACCGGCGAGTTGAAACACTTCTGGCTGCCGCGAGAAACTGATTGAGATCACCTTTGGAATGGGTTCTTACCAGCCCATTCTTTCATATCTAATTACGACTGGCAGCATTGAATCGGTTTTTCATCGATCAAAATGCTGCCAGACCTTTTTTTGAGAAAAGGTGTAATTCGAAGAGAAAAACCTTTTTACACAAGGATTTTTTACTGTTGGGTGAATGCCTTAGGGCACAAAAATCTTATAAAACCAGGAGGTAAAATGGACGGATTCATGCTCGTGAACGAAAGCAACTTTGCACAGTTGGTGTTAGATTCACCAGTGCCTGTGCTGCTGGAGTTTGGAGGAGTATGGTGTAAACCGTGTAAAAGCCTTGAGCCATTATTATTAAAATTGCAGAATGATTGGGGTGGGCGTGTCCAACTTGCCAAGCTGGATGTAGATGAATCCCCTGAACTGGCAATGCGCTATCAAGTGATGAGCCTGCCCACGATGATGTTGTTCAAAAACGGCAGTCAGCAAACGGTCATCGTTGGCTTACAGTCAGCTGACACGCTTCGAGAAAGAATAGACCCATACCTATACACATGACTGAGGAAAAAATGTCGGAAAAAAACCAAAAACAAATGATGCCTTATGGGCTTTGGCAAAGCCCTGTTTCTGCCCTGATGGTCGGTCAGGGGTTTCGCTTGTCTGATGTCCGTTGGGACAGCGATGGAGATACCCTGGTTTGGATGGAAGGGCGATCCGATAAGGGTGTGCTGGTGACCCGAACCGGTCAAGGGGCTGCACGCGATCTGACAGTGGAACAAAATGTGCGCGCCTGGGTGGGGTATGGCGGCGGCGACTTTGGCGTTTCCCAGGGGAATGTCTTTTTCGTGGAACTGAATGGGCGCATTTATCGGCGTAGCCTGGCACAAGAAACGCCAAGACCCATCACACCCGCATTTGGCAGAACCTGCTCCCCCACGGTATCGCCCGATGGACGCTGGCTGCTCTTCATCTACAGCGATGGGCATAATGACATGCTTGCGATGGTGGATGTTGAAGGCAGCGAATGGCCCCATCAAATCTCAAAAGGCGCCGATTTTTACATGCAACCTACCTGGCACCCCGATGGGAAGCACATTGCCTGGGTGGAATGGGATCACCCTAATATGCCCTGGGACGAAACCCGGGTCATTCTTGGTAAACTGGAAGGCACACCTCCACGCCTTGTGGAAAAAGAAACCATTGCGTTGAAAACCGATATGCCTTCTGTGGAACCGCTCTTTTCGCCCGATGGTCGCTGGTTGAGCTACATCACCAGCAATGGCGAATGGGAAGACCTGGTTTTGTTAAACCTGGAAACCCGCCAGGAAAAACGAATACACGGCGAGGGCTTCCTCTTCACTTACCCGGCATGGGGACAGGGTGGGCATTCCTACGGCTGGCACAAGGACTCAAAGAAACTGTATGCCCTGCGTATTTTTGCCGGGCGTTCAACCCTCTGGCAAATCGATGTCGAAAGCGGTCAATCCAGCCAGGTCGATACCGGTGAATACACTTACATTCACCAACTGTCCGTTTCTCCAACGGGCGATGAGGTCGCCTTCCTCGCTTCGGCAGAGCATATTCCCGAACGCGTGGTGCGCTGGAACGGAAGCCTGACCACCATTGCGCACAGTTCGCCTGAAGTACTTGATCGCGCATACCTGTCCCCCGAACAACTGGTTACCTGGAAAGCCTCGGATGGCATGACGGTATATGCCCACTATTACGCACCTGCAAACCCGTATTTCACGGGTACGGGGCTTCCACCAGCAATCATTTATGTACATGGCGGTCCCACCGGTGGTTCACCCGTGGCATACAGCGCCATGCGCACCTACTTCACTTCACGCGGATACGCCTTTCTGGACGTGGATTACCGCGGCAGTGCCGGGTACGGTTTGGCTTATCAACGATCCATGCGCCAGCGTTGGGGAGATGTAGATACAGAAGATGCAGCCGGGGCTGCACAGGCACTCGTCGACCAAAAATTGGCAGACGGCAACCGCCTGGCAATCATGGGCGGCAGCGCAGGCGGCTTCCTGGTGCTAAATGCCCTGGTGCACCACCCCGGGCTCTTCAAAGCCGGGATCAACTTGTTTGGCGTCAGCAACCTGTTCAACTTGGCGATGGATACGCACAAATTCGAGTCGCGCTATCTCGATTCCATGGTCGGACCGTTGCCCGATGCAGCCGACCGATACAGGGCGTTCTCGCCTATCTACCATGCCGACAAAATCCGCGATGCACTGGCAATCTTCCAGGGGTCTGTAGACCCGGTGGTCCCCCCGGATCAATCTGAAGATATCGTAGCTGTCCTGCAGCGCAACGGCGTGCCGCACATTTACCGCAAATACGAAGGTGAAGGGCACGGTTTCCGTAAAACCGAATCGAATGTTGATTTTCTGCAGCAGACCGAACGCTTCCTGCGCCAGTACGTCCTTTTTGCATAACCTGGTCAACCTCGGGGTTGCCCACGAAATATTTTGATATACCCTGGTATAAATCCCCCTCGCAGTAGAGATGCTGCTGAGGGGGATTTTTTCTCCGGTGGACGGGGTTGAGTCGGAATCTTCTATTCTCGTATTTGATAAGCGGGTCAGCAGGAATTATGATACCCATCCAGGCGTGCAGCGGGATGAAGATCCGATCACGGTTCACCTGTACAAGTCATGAAACCTGGAGAAATTCGAGGGGTTACTAAAGAACACCGATGGAGCCGCTGCTCTCCGGATCAGTCCATTCGGATTGTGTGTACTCGTCGTGATAAAGATGGATCTGGTTGCGATAATCGAGCCGTTCCAGCAGGGCGCGCAACCCCAACACCAGTTCCTTGCCATTCTCCTGCGGCACCATGTGACCCGCATTGGGGACGACCTGCAAGACCGCATCCGGCAGCCGGTCAGCCAGGAAATAGGAACAGGCAGGGGGTGTAATGCGGTCCTCAGCGCCGACTGCCACCCATGCAGGAACCTGGATCATTTCCAGTTCATTGCGCAGGTCAAACTGAGCGCAGGCAGCCCAATCGCTGAACAACACACCGGGGCGTGTTTTTGCAAGCGGTTCCATCACGCGTTTAACCAGGGCAGGGTCAGTCTGCGAGCCAAAGGATTTTTCCTGGATAAGTTGAATCGCTCTTGAGAAACCAAAGTGTGTAGAAAGATGTTCAAATATACCAGTTTCTGTGCCCAGAAAGGCAGCAGTGGAAATCAACCCCAGACCGGCTACCATACCGGGTTGTTTTGCCGCAGCGGATAAAGCAATCGCTCCCCCCATGGAATGCCCAACCAGCAGTGCTCGATGAATTTTCAAGCTCTCCAGAAAATCAAATAGCTTCTGCACATACCCTTCGATGGACTGCAAGGCAATCCCTTCGGAACGTCCATGCCCGGGCAGGTCTACGGCTATGACCTGTAAATTGTTTTGCCGCCTCATTTCCATAGACCATGACAGGTGGCTGCCGCCTGCGCAGTGAATCAAAACCACTGGCGGGTACCGCTGCAATCCCCGTTCCGAGAACGAATAGTACAAACCGTTGCTCACCGGCATTTTTCTCACCTCTTTGTGGACGACCTGCTTTGTAGCCAGTCGATCCCTTTCTCCGTTAGCGGAATGGCAACCTGGATGCGCGTACCCTTGCCCGGCGTCGAATCGATGTGTAGACGCCCGTTAATCAGGCTGGTGCGCTCATTCAAGTTTACCATGCCAAAACTGCCGCGTCGTTCATACGACCCACTGACTTCCTCCACATTAAAACCAACACCGTTATCAATAATTTCTAGCAAAGCAATATCGTTATTTTTGGGCATGTTCCGAAAACCCACCTGGATCAGGCTTGCCTGGGCATGTTTGCGCGCATTGTTGACAGCTTCCTCGATAATCTGGAAAATAACCTTCTGTTTGTTGGCGTCCAGTGTATGTACCAGGTCTTCATCCAGGTTGAGCTGTATGCTCTGCCCATAGACCTCTTGCATTTTTTGGGTGAGCGTTTCCAACGCATGCAACAGTCCTTCTTTTTCCAGCACCAGCGGGCGCAGGGTGAAAAGCATGTGGCGGATTTCCTGTGCAGTTTTACGCGCCAGTGTTTCTACCTGCTGCAATTCATTGGCAATTTCATCCGGGTCAATACGGCTTTCCATCAGCCTGCGAATATATTCCGCTCGCATGGCAATACCGGTAACCGATTGTGTAGGTCCATCGTGCAGCTCACGTGCGAGCTGTTTGCGCTCTTCTTCCTGGGCATTTACCAGGCGGTCGCGCTCTGCTTCAAGGTCCTGAAACAACTGTGCGTTTTGAATGGCTATGACCACCTGGTGACTGATGACCTCCAGTAAATCACGGCGTTCCACATCAAAAAAGTCTTTCTTGCGATGAGCGAACAACATCAGCCCATAGGAATCCAGTCCACGCAGGAGAGGAAACAATACAGCAGACTGGCTGTCACGCAATGCCATCAATTTACCCAGTTCGGGGTCCTGGGATGGGTTGGACAGGACAAGGATATCGCCTTCCTGGACAATCTGTTGTAAGGCGCCATTGGCTGCGGGAAAGGTGAGCCGGTAATCACCGGTGGGAAAACCGCGTGCATCCGCAATCTGAAGTTCTTCATCCTGAAACAACAAAATAGCGCTGACCAGGCTGCCGGGTTCTTGCTTTTCACTGCCCAATACCTGGTTGGAAAGGTCCAGTGCAATTTGTAAAACGGTTTTATAGTTAAGCGAGACACTTAACGACTCAATGAGATGGTAAAGGTTCTGCATCCGGCGCCGTTCTGTGATGCGCAGTTTGTCATCACTATCCTGGCGCGAAGTCTTCAATGTCATGAAATGCTCACGTAAGTGAATATACAATTGCTGGCTGAGCAAACCGAAGAGCAACCCGGAAAGCAAGTTGAAGCCGGTCAGCATTGCAATGTGCTGCGCTTCCACATGGGCGCCAAAAATCGCCACAGTGCCTACGGTTTGTGTTATAGAAATCAGCAGTGCCACAAACAGGTTTCCTACCCAACCAAAGTAGATGCCCGCTGAGAACAGGTTGAGCAAGCTCACCCAGGTCAGCGGACCAAAGAAACCGTTGCTAAAATAAAAAAGTAGTGTGGTGCCGACAAAATCAAACGTAACATTAAGGATACGATGAGCTGGCAGCCTGCGGTTGAAAATCGCCATGAATGTATTGAGAAAGTTCCACAAAACACCCACCAATACAGCACCGGCGATATAGTAATTAAAGACGTTTGCCAGCACAAGAGAATACGCAACACCGAGCAAGACCAACCAGCGTAGCGAGATAGCGAACCAATCCGCAAAAAAGGGATACTCAAATTTTCGCAGCACGATTGTATGATAATACAAAAAAGCTTTTTTTTGAAACAGATTTCCCTTTTGGCTATAAAATTGTATTGATTGGGATGAATGTACAGGTCGTTTTCATCTTATTCCCGGTGACACAGGTTAATTACTGAGCAGAAACCGGTTGATTGAAACTAATTTTCTCATCAGAACACAAAAGGAGACGCCGTATGGCAGAAATAAACGTAGTGCATCAAGAGGGATCGTTCGAAACGCAAACCGGAGAAAAGCTTTTCGAGCAGTGGTGGCTGCCGGAGGAAGGATATAAAGCGCTGGTGATGATTGTACACGGTCTGGCTGAACACAGCGATCGTTATGATTTTGCTGCTCGCTATTTGTGCAGACACGGATATGCAGTTGGCGCGTTTGACCTGTTGGGGCATGGGAAATCAAGCGGCAAGCGGGCGTTTATCCCAACATTCAACCAATTCCTGGATTCGGTTGACCTGTTCCTGGCACGCGCTCGTGAAAAAGCCAATGGGAAACCGCTGTTCTTATTTGGTCACAGCATGGGCGGAGGCATCACCATCAAATACCTGATTGAACGGGCACCGAAAATCAATGGCGCGTTGGTCTCCGGTTCATTGGTCATGGTGGGAGAGAGCGTTTCGCCGATGATGATAAAAATCGCCAATATCCTGGGCGCGCTGGCACCCAACCTGCCCACCATGCAGTTGGATGGCAGTACGGTTTCCCGCCTTCCAGAGGTGGTGGAACATTACGACCGCGACCCGCTTAATTTCCGCGGAAAACTGCCAGCCCGCACAGCGGCAGAACTAAATCGCGCTACCCAAAGCATCCAGGCGAACCTTTCCAACATTAACCTGCCCATCTTGATCATGCACGGCACAGAAGATAAGTTGGTCAACCCGGCAGGTAGCAAGATGGTCTATGAGAAAATTTCATCCAAAGACAAGACCCTCAAACTCTATGAAGGTCTCTATCACGAGATATTGAACGAGCCTGAGAAAGAACAGGTGCTGGACGATATGATCGCCTGGATGGAA
>CAYRRA010000028.1:0-4527 GCA_964426355.1 uncultured Anaerolineaceae bacterium | reverse complement strand
GCGCTGATCATGGCGGCTGCGCAACCCACACCGTTGTTCACGCGGATTGCCCCGCTGGGACAGTTCATCTGGCAAGCCCCACACTCGATACAATCCTGTGGGTGCAACAAAACTACACGGGTCTCACCGATGCCAAAGACGGCATGTGGACATACTGCAATACACATCCCACAGTTAATGCAGCGCGCCGGCGAATAGCGCAATGTATTTTCTGAGATACCCAGCATCTCACTACAGCAAGTTGATGAAGTCTTTTCTATCCGCATTTTTTCCTCTTAGATTAGCCATTTAAAAATGATAAGCACCGCTAACGAAACAAGGCACACACCTCCGAGTATAGCCATCCATGGCATAAAACGTGACATCTCACGCTGAACTGCGCTTTGTGAGGTGATTGGCGTAGCGCCGGTAAAATTGAGCGCCAGGTAAGCAGTTACAGACGAAATACCGGACAGGAAGGACAGGGCAAATACCCAGGACATCCACGGTTGCGTTGCGCCATTCCATGAAAACGCTAAAATAGCAAAAGGAAGCGCCACCAATGCCCCCAGGAAGAAACCCTTCAGACTGAACTGCCGGGTTGGTAGCCAGGGTAAGAGAATCGGGAAAAGAAATGTTCCCGACAAGCCAGCAGCCAGCACCCCCCAGGCTGCCAGCGTGCCCAACAGCAGCCACAACAGCACAAATGCGATCAGGAAAGGCAGAAAAAAGTGGACAATCTCGATGGGGATTAGAACCAATCGCTCAACCAGAGGAAATTCAACCTTCCGCATTTGAACACTTGCCTGATGGGTTTTCAAGTATTCTTTCAAATCCGAGGCTCTGACGGGTCCATATTCGATCTTAAAATGGCTGCGGCGCTTGACTTCATGGGCAGATACACCCGGAGCCCCCAGTTGAGGAAGGATTAACTGGCGATGCCTGACCACAGAACGCAGACCGGTGGTTTCAATTTTATCCACCAGTTCATCTGTGCTGAATGTACCTTTACCAGCGGCACACCAAACGTTGATCCCGCGCGTATTCAGCACCAGGATATATGCATCCACGCCGTCGAGTGCACTGCGCAGCGCATCAAAGCTTAATGTGTAGTTTGCGGTGACAAACACCGGTGAGTTCTCGTCGGGGTTGCCGAGGTTATATAACCCTGGCTGCACCCGGTGAGAGCCTCGCCGGTAGCCCCAACGTGCCAGGAAATGATCCCAATGGTCACGACGGGTCAGGGTTGAGTGGGTTGGGGTGATGGATACAATAGAAGTTGTCTGCATGGGTTACCTCAAAGAAGATGGTCGTAATCGACTGAAAGAAATTTTACAGATACAAAGAGCAATTCAATTTTTTTCCATTTTTAATTCATCTGTTTGGGTACAGATTTTTGAAATAATTCGAGGCAAATTACACAGGGGGCTTAAATGCCAGTTTTTTGCGGAACCAGAACGCTGCATTCACCAGACCGATCATCACCGGAACTTCCACCAGTGGACCAATCACTGCGGCAAAAGCCTGCCCCGAATTCAATCCAAACACTGCCACTGATACAGCAATAGCCAGCTCAAAATTATTGCTGGCAGCCGTAAAGGAAAGCGTGGTGCTTTTTCCATAATCAGCACCGATTTTGTAGCTCAACAGGAAACTGATGACGAACATCAGGATGAAATAAATCAGTAACGGGATAGCGATTCGCACCACATCCAACGGAATCTGCACAATCAGGTTACCCTTCAGGCTGAACATAACGATGATGGTGAACAACAGCGCAATCAACGTTATGGGACTGATGCGCGGAACAAATTCTTTCTCGTACCAGTCCCGGCTTTTTACTCGCAGCAGAACATATCGGGTTAAAAAACCGGCAATAAAGGGGATACCCAGGTAGATGAAAACACTTTTTGCTATTTCACCGATGGTGATATGCACCACAGTTCCCTGGAAACCAAACAGAGGCAGCAACACCGTGATGAAAAGGTAAGCATAGACACTATAGAAGAATACCTGAAAGATGCTGTTAAAAGCAACCAACCCGGCAGCATACTCGCGGTCGCCGCAAGCCAGGTCATTCCAGACGATAACCATAGCAATGCAGCGTGCCAGACCAATCATAATCAAGCCGATGAGATAATCCGGCTTGTCCGGCAGGAAAAGGATCGCCAGCAAGAACATCAAGATGGGTCCAATGACCCAGTTTTGTAGTAAGGAAAGCCCAAGGATTTTCCAGTTGCGAAAAACATCGCCGAGCTCTTCGTAATGCACCTTTGCCAGTGGTGGGTACATCATCAGGATTAACCCGATGGCAATGGGGATATTGGTGGTGCCCACGGAGACCGCTGTATTGAAGCTGTTCACGCCATCCGGGAAAAAATAACCAATCGCCACGCCCACTGCCATGGCAAGGAAAATCCACAATGTCAGGAAGCGGTCAAGGAAGGATAAACGTTTAGGTGATTCGGACTTCATTCCAAAGTCTCCTGTTCTTTCAACCATTTTATAATTTCGGTTTCAATTTGATCGCGAATCTCACGGAATTTTTGCAGCTTCTCTTCTTCAGAGCTTTGAAACGCGGCGGGGTCTTCAAAATTCCAATGCAGGCGTTCGCCCATGGTTAAAAATACAGCCGGACAATTTTGGTCGGCATGGGCGCAAACTGTGATGATATGGCTAAAATGAATTTTTCCAAGATATTCCTCAATACTTTTGGAACGGTGCGCATCCAGGGAAATATCTTTCTCTTTCATGACTTTCACGGTTAACGGGTGGATGCCTTTGGGCTCAATTCCTGCGCTGAAAACCTCAAAAGACTCACCACCCCATTTTCTCAAAAACGCTTCAGCCATTTGGCTGCGGGCAGAATTGCCTGTACATAAAAATAACACCTTGCCTTTTTTCATCTCAACCTCCAATAAGGAAATAGATTACGGACATTGAATGATTCCTTGTGCCCACAAGCAGCCGCCACAGGTGGGGAAGGCATTACCAAAACAATCTTCCTGGTTATCGTTCGCCATTTCACAGCTATTGCAGATGACACAGGGTGAGAAATCAAACGTTTGCAGCTTATATCGAAAAGCGCGATATTCATCACTGCTCCAGATATCCAACAGGTCTCTTTCCAGGATGCTGCCCAGCAAGTACTCTTTAGATCGTCGCAGCCGGTCATCCAGATAAGATTGGTGAGTGTGCAGCAGAGGCAGGCAGGGGCTGACCCGTCCATCCCAGCGAATGCTGGTGCTGCCATTCGCCAGAAACGGGCAGGTATCCAGACGCTGACCGGAGTGGAACAACGCCAGGTTGTTGGGATAACTGGCTTTCAGAATTTCAGCAATGACGGGCAGTGTATCGCTGTTAACATCCAAACGCGGAAGTTCAATGGGCGGTAACACCTCACTTCGCAGCGGGTCGACGTCGTACATGCTGCGAAGGTAGAGCATTTCCTTTTGTAGTTCAGGCGTATGTGCCAACACATTGCTGACCGAGATAGCCCTGGCACCAAACTGCATGGCAAGCCGCACCAATTGCGGTAAATCACCGATGTTTCGCCGCATGGCAACAAATGCTACCCCGATTTGCGGTGATGAAGATAGCATTCGGGTGCGCAGCGCGGATAGGTCCCGCAAGTTGTCCAGCACCTGCGGCAGAGCTGCCCCTAACCGAACATCGGTGTAGCAATCCGGGCTGGCGCCGTCCAGCGAGACCCACAATCGGTCAAGCCGGTAATCAATGAGTTTTTTTGCAATCTCTGGATTTAACAGAGTTCCGTTTGTGATCATCTCCACGCGCGCGCCAGTTTGTTTGACGGCGCTGAGCATGGACAGGATATGCGGATGAGAGAGCGGCTCACCGAAACCGCCAAAAAAAACCATCGGTGGGGAGGAAAACTTCTTTATGCTCGCCAGAATGCGCTCGAAGGTTTCCATGTGCATCAATCCATCGGGTTCGCTCCAGGTATTGCGCATGCAGGTGCGGCATTTCAAGTTACAGAGATTGGTCACCTCGATGTTAACACGCACAATAGAACCCGGCGGGCGAAGCAAGGTCAGGCTGTCTGTATTTTCCTGAACCAGAATTCTGTCACCTGACCGGATGCTAAACTTTTCAACCAGCTTTGAAGGTAAAACCAGGTGACCCTGTTCATCCACTTCCGCCAGCCAACGGTGGTTCTTTATCAAAGCTTCACCTCAGGGATATATTGATTTTTGACGGATCGTTTGTTGCAATCTCTAGATTTGTGCGGTCCGCAGTTGGGGTTGCGTTCCTGAATTTGCGAGGCGTCGAAAAAAACCTCCAGTTGTCCAAGCAGCTCGCTGACCGCTGCACGATGGATGGAGTAATAAATCCAACGCGAATCGAGTGGGTCGCGTTCCATCTGGATCAAACCGGCTTTATGCAATACCCGCAGATGATGGGAAATCAGGTTGGGAGCCATATCTAATTTATCACCCAACTCGCAATTACACTGCACACCCTGCATGAGCAAAGCCAGGATTTCCAGCCGTTTTGGCTCGGCAATTACTTTGAGTTCACGTGCAAGGT
>CAYRRA010000027.1:0-28264 GCA_964426355.1 uncultured Anaerolineaceae bacterium | reverse complement strand
AATCCGCCAATGCGCTGTTGGTAAAACTCAACCAGATTGGCTCGCTCACCGAGACCATTGAGGCGGTTACACTTTGCCATCGCGCCGGTTGGAATGCGGTCACATCGCACCGCTCCGGCGAAACCGAAGATACCACCATTGCAGACCTGGCTGTTGCGCTAAACACCGGTCAAATCAAAACAGGCGCACCCGCCCGCTCCGACCGTGTTTCCAAGTACAATCAACTGCTTCGCATTGAGGCAGAATTGGGTGATACAGCCCAATACGCCGGCTGGAATGCCTTCAAAAAAGCATAACACTGTTCATTGAACAACCCAAACCGGGCTTTTCTTTGCCTTTGCTCACCCAACACAGATGGGGTAAGGAACGGGTAATAGAAAGACCCGGTTCTTTTTTAACCGATTGTTTAAATGATTGACAGGGCTATCTATTCGTTATAAAATAATTACATACAGCATAATTTTTAAACAACTGGATAGTTTTTTCTTTCCTTCAAAAAAAGTATGTCATGGGAGAAGAACTATGGCTGAAAAAACCAAAGATCGACCTACATTCATCGAAGAAGCGCGGCGAAAACAAATAATCGAATCCACTATACAAACCCTCGCTGAGAAAGGTTTCGTCAATACTTCGCTGGCGGATATCGCTGACCAGATCGGTGTAAGCAAAGGCGTGATTTCCTATCACTTCAATGGAAAGGATGAGTTAATCAACGCCACGCTAGACTGGATCATTGAAACGCTGGTCACTCTTCGTCAACAGCGTATGGATGCAGAGCAAACGCCTGCCAAAAAACTCCGTGCGTATTTTTGGGCAAATGCTGAATTCATTAAATCCAATCCCGGTTATATCCCGGCACAACTAGAGCTATGGGCAAGCTATAGCACCACAGAAGCAAAGCTCTATTTCAATCATAGGGCTTATGAACCTTGTCGAACACAATTGGATATTGTTTTTAGAATCGGACAGGAAACTGGTGAATTTCAACAATTTGACCGGCTTATGATGGCATCGCTCATCCAGGGCGCAATCGATGGCGTCATGTTCCAATGGTATTTCAACCCAGCACGAATCGATGTGGATGACAGCATGCGTGAGTTAATCAAAATTTTTGAGTTGAGCATCCTTATAAACAATGAATCGAGTTAGGAACAGGAGGTGTAATAAAAAAAACATTTCTCAAAAAAATCGTTCAGAAATCAAATAATCTTGGAGGAAAATATGAAGAAACGTATTTATTTGCTTTTGGCAATGATTCTGGTCGCATCGTTGGCGCTGGTAGCCTGTCAGCCTAAAGCAACCGAGACCCCCGTTGAAAAACCGGTTGCTGCTGAGGAAGAAACCGTCACAGAAGAAGAACCAGCCGAAGAAAAACCAGCCGAACAAGTGGTTGAAGAAGCCCCCACACGGGTGGGCGGCACGCTTTACTACGCACTGACAATGGGTCCCGACACCCTGGACATGCAGTTAACAGCAAACGGCGTCTCTGACTTGATTTGCACCTATGTTGGCGGCGGACTGGTGGAGAAAGACCCCACCACCGGTGAAATTGTTCCCTACCTGGCAGAAAGCTGGGAAATTGCAGAAGATGGTTTAACTTACACATTCAAACTGCGGCAGGACGTTAAATTCCATGACGGAACCCCATTTACAGCGCATGACTATGCCTTCACCATCAACCGCGCTCTCGATCCCGAACTGGCATCACCTGGAACCGCAGGCATGATTGCGGGCGTTACCGATGCAATCGCTACCGACGACTACACCCTGGTGCTCAACCTGGCTGCCCCAAATGCCATCCTGATGGAAAACCTCAGCCTGGATGGTTACATGATGCCCTACTCACAGGCGTACGTAGAAGCCCATGACGCGGACTTTCTTGGGCGCAATCCAATGAGCGTTGGTCCTTACATCTTCAAACAATGGGTCACCGGTGAAAGTGTTGTTTTGGAACGCAATCCTGAATACACCTGGGGACCCGCTTTTGGACCCGGACCTTTCAACATCGAAACGATTGAATTCAGGATTATCCCTGAGGAATCGACGGTTGCCAGCGGACTCGAAGCCGGTGAACTGCATATATTCGAAACCGACAGCCCCTCCTTAATCACTCAGTTGAAAGAGGTAGACACCCTGAATTATGCTGAAGGTCTTTACTTTGGCGTATCCGCTATCATGATCAACACAACACTCCCCAAACTGGCTGACCTCGAGATGCGCCAGGCGCTCAACTATGCACTCAACCGGGATATCATTGTGGACGTCGTTCGTGCAGGTTATGCTGTCCCTGCATATAGTGCCTTCAGCCCGGCTGTGTATGGTTACAATGAAGAGCTGGATCAAATTGGTTACGGGTACAATCCTGACAAAACCAAAGAACTGATTGAAGGTTTGGGATACACTCAAAACGCCGATGGGTACTACGAAAAAGACGGCGAGGTGCTTTCTTTCAAACTGAACACAATGGGCACGGCGGAATCAGCCGTCAAACTGGCTGAAGTGGTACAACAGCAATTCAAAGAAGTGGGCATTTATTCAGAAATCAACATGATGGAGCTGGGTATGGCGATTACTGCGCTCTTCACCGCTGACTTTGAACTCTCTCTAATGGACTTTGGTATGCCCAACGCCAGCATCCTCGGCTTGATTTTCGGACAGCAAGGAGCCGGTGGGGCTTTCTTTGGCGGACTGGAAGGCATAGAAGATGTCTATCCATTAGTCGATGGCGTGACCACCATCATCGACCCGGATGCCTGGATGGAAAACGTTAGAGAAGCACAAAAAGCGATTATCGTCGACAAAGCCCTCATCGTTCCGATCTTCGTCCCCAAGCAATATCTCTTCTATTCCAATACCCTCAATGATGTTGTTTACAGCATTGAAACCGAGAGCGTTTTAAACAACGCCTATTTCACAAAGTAGAAAATTTAGCTCTCTCCAATTGAATGGATCGACTTTACGATCCACGATCTATCAGTTCAGCCCTTTCTTCAGTCGAGGAAAGGGCTTTTTTATCTGGATAAGCCGTATTTCTGCCCTGCCTGGAAAAGTCATTGCTGTTTTATATCCGAATTATTGTAAAATGGATATGAACTTGCAACCTGTTCAGTATGTTTTTGGTTGATCAGGGAGTTTTGGGAGTACAAAAAGGGGCTTTGCTGATATGGATGAAGAACTCATGACGTTCATCATCACACTCGTTTTGGGTGTGCCGTTGCTAATCTGGGGACGCAAACTCTTCTGGCTTTTTGTAGGCGCAGTCGGTTTCCTCACCGGTTTTTGGCTCGCGCAGCGTTTTCTGCCTGCGCAGGAGGAGTGGGTCACGCTGATAATGGCAGCCGCTTTGGGTATTATTGGGATTTTACTGGCATTAATGGTTCAGAAATTCGCCATCACCGTCACCGGTTTCCTGGCTGGTATCTACATGACCATCAGCGTCATCAATTCAATCGGGTTCGATTCCGGACCATGGAACTGGTTTATCTTCGTTTCAGGCGGTATTGTCGGGTCAATCCTGGTGTTCAGCATGTTCGATTGGGCACTGATCATCCTGTCTTCTCTGGTTGGGGCAGCCATGATCAGCCAGGCATCCTTTGAGATGGTACAATTTGCTCTCATGCCGCGCACATTGATATTCGTTGTTTTGCTGGTTATCGGCTTAATCGTGCAGTT
Source organism: uncultured Anaerolineaceae bacterium (assembly GCA_964426355.1). Lineage (GTDB taxonomy): Bacteria > Chloroflexota > Anaerolineae > Anaerolineales > Anaerolineaceae > JAJFTV01. Next base: position 24,592 of record CAYRRA010000027.1, on the reverse strand, counting down.
TGAACAAAAACAGCGCGAAACCTGATCCCAATTTACATCATTTCAAAACCAAGTGAGATGTAATTGCCTTAAGAGCCACCTTAAGTTGAGGGCGGCTATTCCCAGAATAAATTTGAGAACATCTATCCACTTTATGAAATCGGCTGCTTTTTCTACCCCTTTGTAAAAAGACCCTCAGCCGATTACATAGTACGCCATTTTTCGATGGGGATTGCTCATCCTCTGTGGAAAAATCAGCCAATTTTCCATATTAAACCTCAACACAGGATCACTTTATCGTATCTTACCTGGCACTCTGAATGATAGATCGAGCTGGCGGGAAAAAAATCCTAAACCCGATTTGAAATTATTTAAGGCAGATTTTTACCTGTATTTTCCAAAATGAGAATTGCCAAATTGAGTGTATTTTCCTTTGTTGTCTTTGGTAAAATCATCTAACAGCAATATCAGCACTCATATTAGCACCGGAGTCATAAGCATCACATCTCTTTGTGAAATATTGAGAGTTTATGCTTTTCCGTACCAGAACTTGAAAAACCATAAGGAGAACAACCATGACCAGAGCACGCGAACTGGGCATCCCATTCAATGGAAAAACCGGTCATTGGAATGCCATCACGGATGTTGAAGGGGTTGAGGTAGGACACAGTACCATTATTCGTGGAGAAGGAAAGCATATCATCGGAGAAGGTCCTGTACGAACAGGCGTGACCGCCATCCTTCCAACCGGAAAAAAATACAACCCGTTATTTGCGGGTTGGTTTTCGTTCAACGGCTGCGGCGAGTTGACCGGCACAACCTGGGTGGAAGAATCCGGCTTTCTGGAAAGCGGCATCCTCATCACCGAGACATCCTCGGTTGGCGATGTGCGCAGTGCAATGCTCAAATGGGCTGTCCAAAATATATATGATCCCCACAAGGAAATGACCGATGTGTTCTGGGGGTTGCCCGTGGTAGGTGAAACATACTCTGGCACCCTGAGCGATATGCTCGGTTTTCACGTCAGGGAAGAGCATGTCTTTGAGGCGCTCAATACCGCCTCCACCGGGGCGGTCACAGAAGGCAGCGTGGGCGGCGGTACTGCCATGATCTGCCATGACTTTAAGGGTGGTATCGGCACATCTTCCCGCATGGTAGAAATTGAAGGCAGGCAATACACACTGGGTGTGTTGGTTCAAGCCAATCACGGCGGAAGAGAGAGTCTGCAAATTGCAGGCGTTCCGGTGGGAAAAGAAATACCCGACCTGATGCCAGAAATCCACGCCGAATTTCGCGACCCGATGAAAAGCTCTATCATCATCGTCATTGCCACCGATGCGCCGCTGCTTCCACACCAGCTAAAACGCCTCGCCCGGCGGGCGCCGCTGGGCATTGGGCAGGTGGGAGGTGCCGGGAATAACGGGTCGGGTGATATCGCGATTGCTTTTTCCACTGCCAATCCTAACGCAGCGCGCAGGCACGGCAGCAGTTCGGTTGAATTCCTGCCCAATGCGCAGATTTCACCGTTATTCCACGCCACCATCCACGCTACGGAAGAAGCCATCGTTAACGCCATGACTGCCTCCAAAACCATGTCCGGCATCAACGGCAACACGGTATATGGCATTCCACATGACCGGTTGCGCGAAGCACTGAGAAAATATCACCGTTTGATTGAATAACCGCACTCAGACAGGTGGATGAGGAAAAAAGCGTCCGCCCTGTCACGTGAATACAAAAAGGAAACCATGAAAAGAGATTTGCGAGGGTACGCACGTCAAACTCGCACCCGCTTGATTCTCGGCGGGCTGGCTCTCTTTTTTATCGTTGGCGAAGGGCTTATTTTCCTCATTTACGGTCCAGCCGCGGCTGTAACCGGATTAATCTGCATGGGCGCAGGTCTTCTGCCGGTGATCCTGGTCATCGTCGTTCTACAAGTATTGGACTGGGTGGTCAAGAAAAACAACCCGGATGAATAAAACCGGTACATCCATTTTGAAAAAACGGAGAGGCTGTCAATATTTCAACAGCCTCTCCGTTATCTAATCCCACCCTCCACCCTTAATGGCAGGTTATTGTAAAAATAGTGCGGCTTTGCCGCCTATTTTTACAACAACCGTTCCACATTGGGGCGAGAGCGCGGGTAAAAACCTTAAACCCGAATTCACGTTATTTTACCAATGGCGAAGAACTATTTCCTCTCCTTTGGTTTAAATGCCTGTTCTTTACCGCCCAGGCGTACCCCAGCACGAAGATTTGTATAAGTGATTTGCGCCGGGTCATCCAGCATGGCTGCGGGTGCAGCTACCTGAAAAATCACACTGCTGATGGGTTCGAAATCGGCGCGGTAGTGGTTTGAGCTTTTTAGCATCAGTATTTTTTGCTGCACGGGTTCAACACCTACCTGGCGAAAATAAGACTGATCCAAAGCCTGCACGCGCACGCTGGAAATCACCACGCGCACGCCATCAATGCGCAGGAGCGCCATCTTACCCAGGTCGGTCATTCGCCCTTTTCCCATCGGACCGGTCGCGGGGAATGGTCCCTCTGCCAGTTTTTCAACCGTGAACAACGCTTCGTACGGGTGGTGACCAGGCGTTCGTTTTCCACCCACGGCAAGGTGCACCTGTGCACCTTCGCCGGCTGCATGGGCGGCGGCTGCGGTTTCAGGGTCAAAGACCAAACCTACCACCGCATCCTTTGCATCGTGCCGCACCAGCGCCTCCAAAATCCCAGTCGTATCCGATGTACAACCAGCGCCGGCGTTATCCTGAATGTCCGCCAGGATGACGGGTTTGTCGGAGCTTACAGAAAGCTCAACCGCTTTTTGTACTGCCTCTTCCACATCGACCAGCCGCGGGGTAAAATCCGCTTCGCGTGCAAGCACGGCATCGTACAGTTCAGCAGCAACTTTCTCCGCAGCAGCGGCATTTTCTGCATACGCAAAGATGCTGGGACCGGCATGTGGGATATCGGCTGGCGGAAAACCCTCCATCAGGCTAACCGAGACCACACCCGTTTGTTTTTCAAGTTCATCGATCAAAGCATAGATACTGCGTGCCGGTTCTGCAAAGGTGGTCATACTGGAGAGCGGCATGATGAACGGGATCTGTCGGAATGTCTTTGCAAGCGGTCGCCCCTGCAAAAGATGCTCCATCACCTGAGCGCATCGCTGACCGGTCTCAAAAATATCCACATGCGGATACGTACGAAAACCCACCATCGCTGAGGAAAGTTCAACCGATTCAGAGGTGATATTGCCGTGCAAATCCAGTGAAACCACCACCGGGATTCCGCCAACCACCTGGCGCACCTTACGTAAAAGTTCTGTCTCGCCATCCAGGTATCCTTCAACCACCATTGCGCCGTGCAGTGAGAGATACACTCCATCAAAAGGACCTTTCTCCTTCAAAAGCGAACAAATCCGCTTGCTGATATAGTCAAAGGCTTCACGGCTGACTAGACCAGATGGTGTAGCTGAAGCCGAGACCAATGGAACGACTTCATATCCATTGTGCTCGGCAATATCATAAAAGCCGCTGAACCCGCTGTTATATTTCTTGCCGCGGAATTCCAGGAGGTCGTCGCTTTCCATCAAACCACGCCCATCTCCGCCTTTTTTGGAAAACGCTTCCAAAGGCGTAGGCAGGGGTGAAAAAGTGTTGGTTTCGTGACTGAAACCTGCAATCGCGATCCGGGGCATGTTTATCCTTTCTTCGTAAACGCTGGACCGTTACCCCCAAGCCGAATCCCTTCCATCAAATGATGATATTCCACTTTTGCCGGGTCTTCAATCATCGCCGACGGCGCATTCACATAGAGGATGGCACTTGAGATGGGTTCAAAATCGGCGCGGAAATGATTGCTGCTTTTCAGCACTAGTATCTCCATATCCTCAGGGTTGATTCCAAGAACCCGAAACGGTGCAGAATCGGCTGCCTGCACACGCACACTCACCACCACAACCCGGATATTATCAATGCGCAGCAGGGCAATCTTGCCCAGGCTCATTTTTGTCCCCTGTACCAAGGGACCGTGTCCATCCATCACACCATCAAAGATTTTCTCCACCTTGAATGTGGCATGTAAAGGCTTATGTCCAGGGGTTAGTTTGCCACCCAGGTCAATCGTGATTTCAGCGCCTTCTCCTGCTTCATGCGCCTTATTCGCGGTTCCTATATCAAAAATAAACCCCAGGGCAGTGTCTGGCGCGCCCTGTCTGATCAGTTCTTCCAGTATCCAAACCGTATCCGACGAACTGCCTCCGCCAGGATTGTCCAACCCATCTGCAAGAATCACCGGCTTATCTGCTGTTTTTGCCAATTCAATGGCTTTTCGAACAGCTTCTTCCGGTTCAGGGTGGTTTGAGATCACTTCTGATTCTTTCGCCAAAAAGGCGTCATACAAATGGTTTACCGCTTCATCTGCAGCCGGCTGGGTGAGGGCGTAAGCAAACACAGTCGGACCGGTATGATAGGTGTCAGAGGGAGGAAAACCTTCCATGATTGTGCCACAAAGCACTTCAGGGTTCTTTTCAACCTCGGGGATCGCGGCGTAAATCGTCTTGAAGGGTTCAGTGAAAGTGGAAGTGCGTGAAAGAACCGGGATGAACGGGATGCGCCGGAATGCCTTGTACATCGGTTTGCCGGACAGGTGATGATGCAGCAGTTTTGCCACACGCTCGCCGGTTTCGTACATATCGATGTGCGGATATTCTCGGCAGCCAACCAGGGCGGTTGCCAGGTCAAAGCATTCGCGTGTGATATTGCCGTGCAGGTCAAAACTGGCTACCACCGGGATATCATTCAAAGCAGCTTTCACCCGCCGGATGATCTCGGTTTCACCGTCATTGAAGCCTTCATACACCATCGCACCATGCAGGTCGAGGAACATCGCATCAAAAGGTCCCTGTGCAGCTGTTTCTTCAACGATCATGCTGACAATGCGGTCAAAGGCATCCTTGCTGACCTGGTTCGAAGGATTGGTACTGGTCATCAGGATATAAACTGTTTCATAACCCAGGGGTTCAATGGTATTCATGAACCCAAGCGAGGCATCGTTTAGCTTCTGCCCCTTAAATGGTTTGACCTCATCCCACCGAACAATCCCTGTAAAAGGGCCTGTCTTTGTTGCAAAGTCTTCATACGTGGTTGGGATCGGGGAAAATGTGTTGGTTTCATGTGCGAAACCGGCAATCGCGATACGTTTCATTTTGCCTCCAATGTCGAAAAGAGAGTTGAGATAATTATCTGAAATTTCTGTAACCTGAACCTACAACAGTCTGAAATTTTCATCTGGCGATCAAAAAAATTATTTAATTAACCACTCTGCCCTATGGCTGAACCTTGCCGAGACCCTTCAACCGCACCCCCGAACGCAAATTCCGGAATGTAAACGTGCTGGGGTCTTCAACATCACATCCGGGTGCGAGTACCGGTATCACCTTCTCTGCAATGGGTTCAAAATCTGCCCGGAAATGGTTTGCACTTTTCACAACCACAATCTTCATCTTACCCGGCTCAACACCCAGCACGGTAAAAAGGCATTGATCCGCCGCCTGCAAACGCAAGCTGCCCACTACAATCAAAACACCTTCCAGCCGCAGCAACGCCATCTTCCCGAGGTTGAACTGCAACCCTTTCGCCATCGGACCTGTGCCGGTCACGATACCCTCATGCAAACGCTCCACCTTAAAAACAGCTTTCAGGGGAGAATCGCCCGGGATGTACCTTCCTCCCAACTCCAGTTCCACCTGCGAGCCTTCCCCGGCTGCATACGCCTGGGCGGCGGAATCGGGGTCAAAGATCATGCCCGCCACCGCATCTCTTGCTCCCTGGCGAAGAAGTTCCTTAACCAGGAACATGGTATCCGAAGAAGAACCACCGCCGGGATTGTCCTGTATATCTGCCAGTACGACCGGTTTTGTGGTATTTTGAGCCAGCAACAGCGCCCCGGAAACCGCCTCTTCAACGCCTGCCACATCCGATGTAAACTCGCTTTCCCTCGCCAGGAATGAGTCGTAAACGAGATCGACTGCTTTCTCAGCCAGGTCAGGTTGCTCAGCGTAAGCGAATACACTGGGACCCATGTGGGTTACATCGGCTCCGGCAAACCCTTGCATCACTGAGGCACTCAAAACACCGTCCCAGCTTTCAACCTGCTCAATTAATTGATACAGAGAACGCATCGGTTCGCTGAATGTGGACTCTTTTGAGGTTGGGAATAAAAACGGAATCATGCGATGGGCATGGAATACCTTTTTTTCAGTGAGGAGATATGCCATCGCATCTGCACAACGCTCTCCTGTTTCATACATATCCGTGTGCGGGTATTCGCGGCAGGAAATCAACATGGAGCATAAATCCAGCGTCTTCGGTGCGATATTCCCATGCAAATCCAGTGAAGCCACGATGGGGATCCCCCCCACCACTGCGCGCAGTCGTTTGAGGATTTCGGTTTCGCCATCCAGGTACCCTTCCAATACCATCGCCCCGTGCAAGTCTAGAAACATACCATCGCAGGATACTGCCTGTATCCTTGAAAGAATATCCTCCATGATATGTTCAAAAACCGGCATCGGGACAGCGCCAGATGGTTCTGCTCCATAACCGACCAGCGGGATGATTTCAAAATCCAGGCTGCCCGCCCGCCGAATAAATCCGCTCACCGGGCTGTTATAGCGGCTTAATCCCAGGTCGCGCAGCTTGTTGGATTCTTGCTTGCCAGAAAAATCTGCAAGCGAGGTAGGAATGGGGGAAAATGTGTTCGTTTCATGCTGAAAACCAGCAATAGCGATTCGTTTCATCTTACCTCCAGAGTAAGAAGGGAGTTGATATTAGATAATCGTGAATAGCTGTCCATTTGTGTGACCTGACCTCCACACTGCCCGAGGGATACATCAAAAAGGATGATAAAGGGCAACCTTTTTGATTGCCTCAAGGTTGAACTGTGCCAAGACCCTTTAACCGCACACCGGAGCGTAAGTAACGATATTGCACCTTACTGGGGTCATTCACAATTGCGCCGGGGGCATCGACATTAATGATTTCAGAAACAATTGGCTCGAAATCTGCGCGATAGTGGTTTGAGCTCTTTACCACCAGGATCTTCATCTTTTCGGGTTCAATCCCCACACGCCGGAAGTATTCACGATCCAGCGCCTGGGTGCGCAGGCTGCACACCACCACACGCACACCGCCAATTTTCAACTGAACCATCTTGCCCAGGTCAATACTCATCCCGCGCATCATCGGGCTGTTGCCAAAAAATTCACCCTCGCAAAGTTTTTCGACGGTAAACGTGCCCTGAAAAGGATGGTGTCCAGCCAGCATCTTCCCGCCCAATGCAGCGGTAATGACGGCACCTTCGCCGGCAGCATGTGCCTGGGCTGCAACTTCCGGGTCATACATCAAAGCCAGTGCAGTATCCTGCGCGTCTTGCTGCACCAAAGCTTCCAGAATACCCGTAGTGTCCGATGTACCTCCACCGCCAGAGTTATCCTGTACATCTGCAAGCAAAACCGGCTTTTCGGCATGTTTTGCTCTTTCCAACGCCATTTGAACGGCTTGCTGCGGCGTGGGTAAATCCACGCTGAACTCAGCCTCACGAGCCAGGATCGCCTGGTAGAGTTTTTCGGCAGCCTGGTCAGCCGCAGCCTGGTTCGTTCCATACGCAAAGACCGTTGGTCCCATGTGCTCAATATCCGCCGGGGGAAATCCTTCCATAAAGGTGACCGAAACCACACCGGGCTCTTTTTCCAAATCAGCGATCATCGCGTACAGCGATTTGCACGGATCAACCGTGGTCGCCATTGTAGAAAGCGGCAGAAGGAACGGAAGCGCGCGAAATGCCTTGAAGAGAGGCTTGCCATCCAGCAGGTGCTGCATCAACAATGCTGCACGCTCACCTGTTTCAAACATATCGATATGAGGATAAGTGCGGTAGCCAATAATCGCCGATGAAATCTCAATCGATTTCTGTGTAACATTGCCATGCAAATCGTGCGAGACCACCACCGGGATATCGCCAACGATGGCGCGCACCCGCCGGATGATCTCGGTCTCCCCATCGTGATTACCCTCGTACACCATCGCGCCATGCAAATCGAGGTAAACCCCATCGAACGGACCTTTGGTCGCAAGGTCACCCGCAATCATTCCCATCAGCCGCTCAAATGCATTGGCGGTAACAATACCCGCCGGCTCGGCAAATGACCAGTAAAGTGGGACAAGTTCGTGTCCAAAAGACCCGGCTTTGGTCAAAAAGCCGCCTGTACCGATATTGGATTTAGCTTTTCCAAACGCAAAAATCTGCTCACCCACCAGCAGACCCGGAAACGTTCCGCCAACCTGGGTGAAATCATCGTAAGTTGTTGGGTAAGGGGAAAATGTGTTCGTCTCATGCAAAAAACCGGCTAACGCAATTCTTGCCATCCTGAGGCTCCTCTTCTGAAAAGTTTATCCGTCCAGTCAATTTATTATACATCCAGTTTAACCATTGCCCTCCTGCAACTGGGTCATTACCCATCCGTTTCTGGCATATCCGTTTACCTCATCGGTTGTTATCAAAGCCACAACACAATCAGTCAAGTAATTCAGAAAGAGTATAAAAGGCGTATCTTCCACATTTTTCTTCAAAACCGTATAATTCTTTTTATGCTTCCAAATAAGGCTGTACACGATTTGACCATTTTTCGCTTTCGCTGCCATCATCAGCCTTGTTGTCAATTCCACGATTTAAGATAAGGAGAGATATTATGGAAATCGAAATTGCGTATCGCCCTTCGTATTCACTGGCGATTGTCCGAATGGAACCCAATGAACGCCTGCGCGCCGAACCGGGCGCCATGGTCAGCCATTCCGCAGGTGTTGAAGTGGAAACCAAAATGGAAGGTGGTCTGCTTAAATCGCTGGGTCGCTCTCTGCTGGGCGGCGAATCGCTCTTTCAGAACTTCTGGAAAACCGGTGCACAGTCTGGAGAAATCACGCTGGCACCTGAACTCCCCGGTGATGTTGCCTTAATCGAGATGAACAACGATACTCTCATGGTGCAGTCTGGATCGTTCATGGCATCCGAATCGTCCATAGAGATCAATGCGAAAGTCAGCGGGAAAGCCTTTGCTGCCGGTGAAGGCTTGTCGATGTTGGAAGCCAGGGGCAGCGGAAAGCTGCTGGTCTCCTCCTATGGCGCCATATATGAAAAAGTCCTGGCTGCCAATGAAAAATACATAGTCGACTCTTCACACCTGGTCGCTTTCCAAAATTCGATCAGTGTGCAAACGCGCACTGTTGGCGGGCTCAAATCGACCCTGCTTTCCGGTGAAGGACTGGTCGTCGAAATAACAGGACCGGGAAAACTCTACATCCAGACGCGTTCGCCCCATGCGCTGATCAATTGGATCATTCCGCAATTGCCATCCAGAGAGTAAAGCCTATCCGTTTCTGCCCATCTGACAAGCAATTAGCAATCTTATTCACTCTTATCTCGTAGAGACTGTCTTAAAAGAGAGTTGTAGGGTGGTAATCCGTGACATGCGATACGGGATTGGGTTAAGAGTAGGAGAGCTCAATCAAAAAATTATGTTAAACTTGATACGGGTATGCCATTTGGGACGACGCTGACCTCTCCGTCAATATGATATTGAAAGAAAAACAAACTGAACCTGACACCCCGTTCTATGGCGTTTTTTCTACCATCCCGGAAAGGGATACCCTCTTTCTAATCCATCTATAAGGAGAAAAACGTGAAAACAATCACCGACCGTGTAGACCAGGTATTTGCCGAATGGGATAGACCCGATTCACCGGGTTGCGCCCTGGCTGTTATTCAAGATGGAAAGATCATCTACAAAAGAGGATACGGTATGGCGAACCTGGAGCACAACGTACCGATCAAACCGGAAACCATTTTCGATATCGGCTCCACGTCTAAACAGTTCACAGCTCTGAGCATCTTGCTGCTCGCCCGGCACGGCAAGCTCTCTTTGGATGACCCCATCCAGAAGTACCTGCCTGAAATGCCTGAATATGAAAAAACGATCACCGTGCGTCACCTGGTTCACCATACCAGTGGGTTAAGGGATTATCTCACTCTGATGGCACTCGCCAACCTGCCATTTGAGAACGATTACCAGGAACCGGTTGTGGTTGACTTAATCGCCCGGCAAAATCAGTTGAATTTCCTTCCCGGCGAGGAGCATCTTTACAGCAATTCAGGCTACTTCCTGATGTCAGAGATTGTCCAGCGTGCATCGGGTAAAAATCTGCGCGATTTCGCCGAGGAGCATATCTTTGGTCCGCTGGGAATGAAAAACTCGCATTTCCACAACAATTTCAAAGAGATTGTACCCAACCGCGCCAGCGGGTATGGCAAAAAGAAAGAGGGCGGTTTCGAAATTGACATGGGCATCTTCGATGTCATGGGCGACGGCGCTGTGTATACCAACGTCGAAGACCTTTTCCTGTGGGATCAGAATTTTTACAACAACAAATTGGACGGCGGCGGGCAAGACTTGATTGAGCAGATGCAAACCGTTGGGGTTCTCAACAGCGGTGAAAAGCTCGAATACGCTTTTGGTTTGATGGTTTCCACTTACCGCGGTTTGAAAACGGTCTCCCACGGCGGCTCCTGGTACGGATACCGCGCCCAGCTCCTGCGCTTCCCGGAACAACGCTTCTCCGTCATCTGCCTGGCAAACCTGGGCGATATGCCGCCAGACAGCCTTTGCTGCCAGGTAGCCGATATTTACCTTGAAAACCTGCTCGAAGCAAAAGAGGTTGAAAAAGGGGCAGATGACCAGGTGGTTTTTGAGATTACGGAAGCACTATTGCAGGAAAAGATCGGTGCATATCATAGCAAGGAAAAAGGCGCATCGGCAGAAGTGACGGCAGCCAGCAAAACCCTCACGCTGGATACCCTGGGTTACAAGTTCACGCTTGTTGCAACAACACCGGATCATTTCATCGCGCAAGACGCACCGGCTAAACTGGATGTCTATTTTGAAGATGGTAACAAAATAATGTCTGTGGTCATCGCTGACGGTATAGAAACATTCACCTTCACTCGCATCGAGACTGTACAATTGACCGCAGAGGAACTCAAGGAGTATGAAGGCAGCTATTTCAGTTCCGAATTAAACATAACCTACCACTTCAACGTCAAGGAGGACCAGCTTACGGTTACACCGGAGACTCCCTTCATGAAAATTCTAAAACCCACCCTGCCAGACAACTTCTCTGCTGGTATGCCCAGCATCAAGTTCAACCGATCCGAAAACGGAAAAATCACTGGCTTCAAAATCAATGCGGGGCGGGTTAAAGGCATTCTGTTTGAAAAAGTAGCATCCTGAGCGATTAAGGATGCGGGAGGAAAATATGATCGAGATTGCATTAATGGTGGAGGGGCAATATGGGATGAACTGGGGGCGCTGGCAGCGATTGGGAATCGCTGCTGAAGAACTGGGTTTTGCTGGCTTATACCGCTCCGACCACTTCACGAATGTCAGCCCGCCAGATATGGATTCGCTGGAGATGTGGGTCTCGCTCACCTGGCTTGCCAGCCACACCCGGCGGATCGAATTTGGTCCGCTGGTCAGCCCGGTATCCTTCCGCCATCCCGCAATGACCGCGCGTATGGCTTCCGCCGTCGATGACCTTTCTGGCGGCAGGCTGCGGTTGGGCTTAGGAGCCGGCTGGCAGGAGCGCGAGCATAAAAACTACAGCTATGACCTGCTCGATGTCGCCGGGCGCTTTGAACGTTTTGAAGAAGGATTGCACATCATCACGCATTTACTGCAAAAGGACGAACCGCTCACGTTCAGCGGAAAATATTACCAGATGCACGACGCTGTGCTGCTGCCACGCCCTCAACGCGCTGGCGGACCGCCCATCGTCATCGGTGGGAACGGTCTCAAATTGACCCTTCCATTGGCAGCCCGCTATGCCCAGGAGTGGAATGCGGTTTTTATACCCGCATCCAGGTTCACCCTTCTCAGCCGGCATCTGGATGAACTGCTTGAGCAGCAGGCGCGCAGTCCACTGGATGTAAAACGCACCCTGATGACCGCAGTGCTCTTTGGTGCAGACGACGCGGCAGTTAAGGCAAAGCTGCACGGACGTTCAGTACAGGAACTACGTGAACGCGGCGCGGTCATCGGCACACCCGCAGAGATCAAAGAACAGGTGGATGAACTGGAAGAAGCCGGTGTACAGCGCGTGATGCTGCAATGGCTCGATGTCGATGATCTTCCCGGTATCGAATTACTTGCCAAAACATTGATCGGTTAATCAATCATCTGAAACAAAAGGCAGGAGTCAAATGACAAAAAAAGCCCTGGCTTTCCCCTCTCTATTCTTGATGGTTCTGTTCATTTTGCTCCTGCCACCTGCTCCCGCCAGTGCAGATGTCGGTCCGAAGCCTTCCATGCATTTCTCCTTTGTCTATGAAATCGATGAAGTTGCCATTATCAGCGGCGAACAGATCGAATGCGATGAAGAAACCTGCGCGGACGGTGCTCCGCTCGAAGAATTGGGACCGCAAGGGTTCAACTGCTACGAAGGGAGCTGCTCTTCACTGGCGTATGGTTACGCTGATTATCACAAACTCATCATCGTCTTCAGCGACCGGACGCGCGAGAGCAATGTGTTAGAGAAAAAAAGCTTCAGCGCCAGTTATACCGTCACCGTCACCGAAGATGCGCTCATCGTGAAAGAAAGAACGTCCCTGGGCAGCTTGTTTAAGAGCTGTCTTTGCTGCCCGGGTTTTCTCTCGACTGTGGTTCTGGAGACCCTGGTGGCGGGGCTTTACCTGGCTGCATTTCACCTGCCACGCGTCGCGTTGGGATTTGTGCCGCTTGCCAGCCTGTTCACCTTACCGCTCGTCTGGTTTGCATTCCCACTTTTGCCGTTGGAAACAGGCTGGGTCACCGCCCTGTCCGAGGTTGTGGCTGTGGGGCTAGAAATCCTCTTTCTCTATCTCGTCGCCCGGCGGCATGTCAGTTTGAAGCACATCATCTCGTTGAGCGTTCTTATGAATGCGATCAGTTTTTCAATTGGCTTGTTGCTGCATCTGTAGGTAACGCCAGCATAACGAGGGTTGCCTCTTTTTTTCATCATTCATCTTTCCCAGAAAAAGATACCGAAAGAATCAAGAATTTTCTTTGGCAATTGGTTATTGACAAGTGTTTCAAAATTTTCTATAATAGTAACGCGTGTTAGTAACACGTGTTACTCATTTTTCAGGACGGGATATTGTGAGTACAAAGCGAACTACAAGCGAAGAAGTAGCAAAACTTGCCGGTGTTTCACGGACAACCGTCTCATTGGTGTTGAATAACACCCCCGGGTTCAACATCCGTGAGGATACACGTGAAAGAGTGCTAAAAGCCGCTGAAGAACTCGGCTATGTACCCGATGCTGCCGCTCAGGCATTGGCAAGCCGGCGTTCCCGCATCATCGGGCTTGTGCTCACCCGCGGTGCACATCACCTGGCTTCGGATGCGTACACCAGCCAGATCCTGGATAGCCTGGTCGAAACCGTTCGCAAATTTGACATGCGACTGATGCTGGATATCGTCGAGGAAAAACACCATCCAGAGGCATATCTCAACCTGATCCTGTCAAAGCGGATCGACGGAATCATCTTCTCTGGTCCGCGTTTTGACGATGATGCGCTGCACGTTCTCATTCAAGAAGGTTTCCCGACTGTGTTGCTCGGGCAAATGCCCGGTGATGACTTTTATTGCGTCGATGTAGATAATTGCCTGGCAGCAAAAAAAGCGGTACAGCATCTTGTCGACCTCGGACATAAAAACATCGCTTGTATCACCAATGCAGACCTCACTTACACAGCCTCAGTAGACCGCTTACACGGGTATCGCGAAGTCCTCGAGCAAGCAGGTATCCCCTACCAGGAAGATTTTGTTCGTTTTGGCGATTTCGACCTGGAATCGGGTTACAACCAGATGTGCTCAATCCTGGACGGACCAGTTCACCCCACTGCAGTGTTTGTTGCCAGTGATGTGCTCGCTTTTGGCGCAATGGCAGCCATCCGCGAACGTGGTCTTCAAATCCCGCGCGATGTTGCCGTTGTGGGTTTCGATAACGTACCCCTTTCCCGCTTCGTTGAACCTTATCTCACGACCGTCCATCTTCCTGCTTACGAACTGGCAAAAACGGGTTGTGAAACGCTCATCCGGCTGATCAATGGCAACCCACCCGAAAAGAAACGTATTTTACTAGACACTCACCTGGTTATCCGGGAATCATGTGGTACAGATTTTATAAACGGATAAAACACCGCGACAACAAAACAGAACTGACGTAATCGACAATCTAGAAAGGAGGTTAGTATCGGAAAAACGAACCTGTCGTTTGTTCTAACTTTTGTATTCCAAATTTACTTATGGGAGAAGAAACAAATGAGTAAGAAAGCGTTAATGATCGTCAGTCTTTTAGCTGTGTTGGCACTGTTGTTCACAGCCTGTCAACCACAAACAACTGAACCAACGCAGGCTCCAGTTGAAGAAAAACCAACTGAAGCTCCAGTTGTAGAAGAACCAACCGAAAAGGAAGTGGTAACCCCAAAAATCGACTGTATGGGCAGTACTGGTGGCGAAATCTCATTGCTGGGTGTCTGGTCCGGCGATGAGGAAGCACGCATTCTGGATATTTTTGCCCCGCTCACCGAAGCATGCGGGATCACGATCGCCTACGAAGGCACCCGCGACCTGTCAGCCGTGCTGGCAACCCGTGTTGAAGGCGGCAATCCGCCCGATATCACCATGATGCCCAGTGTCGGTTCATTGGAGCAGTACAAAAATTCTCTCGTGCCGATGAAAGATGCCGGCGCACACCTTGAAAACTATGACTCTTCCTGGCTAGACCTGGGATCGGTCGATGGAGAGATTTACGGCGTATTTGTGAAATCCGATATCAAGAGCCTGGTTTGGTACAGCCCGGTTGAGTTTGCAGCAGCAGGTTATAAAGTACCCACCACCTGGGAAGAGTTCGTTGCCCTCGCTGATCAGATCAAAGCCGATGGCAGTGTGCCCTTTGCTATGGGCATGGAGAGCGGTGCAGCCACCGGGTGGACCGGTACCGACCTCGTTCAGGATATCCTCATCCGTACTCAGGGTGCTGATTTTGTCAACGGATTGGCATATGGCACAACGGCATGGACTGACCCGGCTGTAAAAGAAGCCTGGGAGATTTATGGTACCTGGGCTGCAGACCCCACTTATGCTCTCGGCGGTGCTCAAGGCACTGTGAGCACAGGCTTCCTGGATGCCATCTATGCTGTCTTTGCTGACCCGCCCCAGGCTTACATGGTCAAACAGAGTGGCTTTGCCGGCGGTATCGTCCAGAACCAATACCCGGAACTGGTTTTCGGAACCGACTATGACTTCTTCGTCCTGCCCGGTATCGGCGGAGAGAAAGTGCCCATGCAGGTGGGCGGTGACCTCATGGCAGTCTTCAACAACTCGCCCGAAGTTAAAGCTGTAGTGGGGTATCTGACCAGTGAACAAGGAGCAAATGCCTGGGCAGCCTCTGGTTTCGATTTATCACCGAACATGAAAGTGGATCCATTATATTACACCGATCCGATTTCACAAGCCAAGGCGAAAGCACTGGCAGAAGCCACTGGCGTTGTCTTCGATTATGGAGATTTATTGCCCGGTGGTTTGAACATGGATGAATTCGCTGGCGTCACAGAATATGTCAACGGTGGCGACCTCGACATCATTCTAAGTCGATTGCAGGATCGTGCGGAAGAAGTAATCGAAGGTCTGGCATCCATCGACTGCATGGGCAGCGCTGGTGGCGAAATCTCATTGCTGGGTGTCTGGTCCGGCGATGAGGAAGCACGCATTCTGGATATTTTTGCCCCGCTCACCGAAGCATGCGGGATCACGATCGCCTACGAAGGCACCCGCGACCTGTCAGCCGTGCTGGCAACCCGTGTTGAAGGCGGCAATCCGCCCGATATCACCATGATGCCCAGTGTCGGTTCATTGGAGCAGTACAAAAATTCTCTCGTGCCGATGAAAGATGCCGGCGCACACCTTGAAAACTATGACTCTTCCTGGCTAGACCTGGGATCGGTCGATGGAGAGATTTACGGCGTATTTGTGAAATCCGATATCAAGAGCCTGGTTTGGTACAGCCCGGTTGAGTTTGCAGCAGCAGGTTATAAAGTACCCACCACCTGGGAAGAGTTCGTTGCCCTCGCTGATCAGATCAAAGCCGATGGCAGTGTGCCCTTTGCTATGGGCATGGAGAGCGGTGCAGCCACCGGGTGGACCGGTACCGACCTCGTTCAGGATATCCTCATCCGTACTCAGGGTGCTGATTTTGTCAACGGATTGGCATATGGCACAACGGCATGGACTGACCCGGCTGTAAAAGAAGCCTGGGAGATTTATGGTACCTGGGCTGCAGACCCCACTTATGCTCTCGGCGGTGCTCAAGGCACTGTGAGCACAGGCTTCCTGGATGCCATCTATGCTGTCTTTGCTGACCCGCCCCAGGCTTACATGGTCAAACAGAGTGGCTTTGCCGGCGGCATCGTCCAGAACCAATACCCGGAACTGGTCTTCGGAACAGACTATGACTTCTTCCTCCTGCCCGGTATTGGCGGAGAGAAAGTGGCTATGCAGGTGGGCGGTGACCTTATGGCGGTCTTCAACAACTCGCCCGAGGTTAAGGCTGTGGTGGCTTACCTGACGTCTGGACGTGGCGGGCGCGCCTGGGCAGCCTCTGGCTTCGACCTCTCGCCCAACAATAAAGTCAACGGTCTGAGTTATGTTGACCCAATTTCTGCCAAGAAAGCCAACGTGCTGCTTCAATCAGATGGCGTTGTGTTCGACTATGGCGACCTGATGCCTGGTGGCTTGAACATGGATGAGTTCGCTGGCATCACCGAGTATGTCAACGGCGGCGACCTCGACACCATCCTGGCACGTATCCAATCCCGCGCTGAAGAGGTGTTTGGTCAATAATTTTTTCTGGACAGCGGTGGTTGCTTAACCACCGCTGTCCATTTTTCTATTAAGGAGAATTCGATGACCAATCACAAGAGAAAAAAAGAGGAAAGCGATAAGAATATCCCTCGCATCATGCGTCAAGGCACATTCACCCCCTGGCTCTTCGTCCTTCCAGCGCTGGTCATCATCGGGGTATATATTGCCTACCCTTTAGTTAACACTTTTTTTCTGAGCCTGCGAAATAACGATACCACGCAATGGGCTACCGCTGCCTGCCGTGCAGGTCAACCGTGTTGGGGTATCTTTGAAAACTACCGCTATGCGCTGACATCGGACGTGATGTTAACTGCTTTCCGCAACAATATTCTTTGGTTAGTGGTCATGGTACCCGGGGTGACCGCAATTGGCTTGCTAATCGCCGTCCTTGTCGATCGAGTCAAGTATGAATCTCTTGCAAAAGCGTTGATTTTCATGCCCATGGTGATCTCATTCGTCGGTGCGGGTGTGATTTGGGGTTTTGTCTATGATTACCCGGTCAACCCGGATAACCCCAACACGCCGGTCATCGGGCTGTTAAACGCCATCATCACTTCTTTTGGCGGCAGACCAGTGGCATTTCTGCAAACTCCGCCGATTATCAACAATCTTGCACTCATCGTCGTGGGAGTCTGGCTGTACACAGGTTTTAGTATGACCATCCTGTCAGCTTCCATTAAATCGGTGCCCGATGAATTGCTTGAAGCCGCGCGTATCGATGGGGCGAACGAATGGCAGGTCTTTTTCAAGATCATGCTACCGCTTATCCTGCCCACTGTAACGGTTGTCATCACCACAATCACCATCTTCACCCTCAAACTGTTTGACCTGATTTACGTGATGACGGGTGGAAACTATAAAACTGACGTCATTGCCAATCGGCTATACATGGAAATGTATGTCAATTTCGAGACCGGGCGCTCTGCTGCCATCGCAGTGGTGCTGTTGATATTGATTGTTCCCATCTTGATCTATAATGTGCGCCGCTTCCAGCAACAGGAGGCAATCCGATGAACGAAAGAACCAAACAAATCATTAACAAATTTCTAGGGCGCATCCCACTCCATCTTGTCATCATTTTGCTCTGCGTCCTATGGATCATCCCAACAGTCGGATTGCTGGTGTCATCGTTCCGCCCTTCTCAGGATATCAATGTGACTGGCTGGTGGACTGTTTTTTCATTGAAAGATACGAGCATTTCACCCGAATATGATACCTATTGTGCTTCCTGTCATGGGGATGACGGTGATCAACTGCCGGAAGCCAACCTGGCAGATTCAACATTTTTAGAACAATACCGGCGTTCCATTCAGGTTATTCAAACTTTCGACAACGAATACAATGGTGAGATTCACCTGCCCGAAGACAACCGCCCCGACCGTGATCAGACCGGGAAAATCATGGCATTCTTGCAAGAGCAAGCTGCGGAAGAAAAAAAACCCACCTTCTGGCTGCGCAACTACATTGATGTACTCGCCGGGTATCGCGGACGGCTGGATTATGTGACTGACTGCGAAGCTGGAAACCTGCTTCCTGGTCAACGCACCTGCAATTTTTTGACGGATATCACTATCGCTCAAACCGCAATGGGTAAAGCCTTTGTCAACACATTGATCGTTTCTGTGCCATCCGTTTTTCTGCCAATCTTGTTTGCTGCTTTTGCCGCTTTTGCTTTCTCATGGCTGGATTTCAAGGGAAGGCAGGCATTATTCGCCATCCTCGTCGGTTTGCAAATTGTGCCACTCCAAATTGCTTTGATTCCCATCTTCAAGCTCTACGTTCAGGCTGATTTAATCGGCAAATTCCTCGGGGTCTGGCTCTTCCACACCGGTTTTGGTCTACCTTATGCCATTTACCTGATGCGCAACTTCCTCGGTTCTCTGCCGCAAGAAATCTTTGAGTCCGTCTACCTGGATGGAGCAAACGCCTGGACAGCATTCACAAAACTGGCATTGCCGCTGGCTATCCCAGCTATTGGCGCATTGGGCATCTACCAATTCCTTTGGATTTGGAACGACCTGCTGGTAGCCCTGGTCTTCCTGAGTGGTTCCAAACCAGTTATGACCTATGTCATCAGCAACATGGTCACATCGCTTGGCGCTGGCTGGCATTTATTGACTGCCGCCGCATTCGTATCCTTTATTGTGCCGATGCTGATCTTCTTGCTTTTGCAGCGCTTCTTCGTGCGCGGTCTGCTGGCAGGCTCTATTAAAGGGTAAAATATGTGGATTAATCTCCAATGGAAAGCCAGGCTGTGAACTCCTTCACATCCTGGAAAATATGGTATTGAATATTAATGATGAAAGATTCACTTTGGTATAAGAATTCAATTTTTTATGAGTTGTATCTGCGAGCATTTTCAGACGGCAACGGTGATGGGCACGGTGATTTTTGGGGAGCAGTTAAGAAATTGGATTACCTGAAAGAACTGGGTATCGACTGCATCTGGATTTTGCCAATGTACCCATCTCCTCTGAAAGATGATGGGTACGATATCTCGGATTATTACAATATCCACCCGGACTATGGTGATATTGAATCGTTTAAGCAATTCGTCGACGAAGCCCATAAAAGAGGGCTGAGCGTCATTGCAGACCTTGTCCTCAACCATACCTCAGACCAGCACCCCTGGTTCCAATCCGCACGCTCTAACCCCCAGTCGCCCTATCGAGATTATTATGTTTGGAGTGATACAGATCAGAAATACACGCAGGCAAGGGTCATCTTCATCGATACACACACCTCGAATTGGTCATGGGATGAACGTGCCGGACAATATTACTGGCATCGTTTCTACTCCTCGCAGCCCGACTTAAACTTCGATAACCCGCGAGTACAGGATGAGATGTTGAAAGCGATTAAGTTCTGGTTGGATTTAGGGCTCGACGGCTTCAGATTGGACGCTGTTCCTTACCTGTTTGAACGCGAGGGTACAAACTGCGAAAACCTGCCAGAAACACACGCCTACCTGAAAAGCGTACGTGAATATGTCGACACGCATTACCCTGGGCGCATTTTGTTGGCAGAAGCAAACCAGTTGCCAAAGGACCTGCTTCCCTATTTGCGCAACGGTGATTTCCACATGGCTTTCCATTTCCCGCTCATGCCGCGCATATTCATGGCATTGAAAAAGGAAGAACGCCAGCCAATTGTTGATATTTTAAAAGATACGCCAGAAATCCCGCCGGAATGCCAGTGGTGCACCTTCCTACGCAATCACGACGAGCTCACGCTCGAAATGGTCACCGCTGAAGAAAGGCAATGGATGTGGGAGCAATATGCACCTGAAGAGCGGATGCGCCAAAACCTGGGAATCCGCAGAAGGCTGGCTCCTCTGCTGGACAACAACCCGGATAAAATCGCCCTGGCAAATTCGATTCTATTTACGCTGCCCGGCACACCCATCATTTACTACGGCGATGAAATCGGCATGGGCGATAACATTTACCTGGATGACCGCAATGGATTGCGCACACCCATGCAGTGGAATGCAGAAGGGAATGCCGGATTCTCAAAAGCGGAGGAAGGTGAGCTCTACTCCCCACTCATCGACAATGCCGAGTATGGTTATAGAACCAATAATGTCGAAACTGCCATGCGTAACCCCGGTTCGCTTTGGAACCGCCTGAAACAGATGATCCAGGTGCGCAAGGAACATGCTTTGCTCAGCGGTCACCAATATGCCGTCCTGGATGCAGACCAGCAAACAGTACTGGCAATCCTCAGACAGGGGGAGGGAGACTTTCTCCTGGCAATTCACAACCTTTCTGGAAAACCGGTAAACTGGTCATTGCAGGATGACTTTTTCTCAGGGAAATCTGCCATTGATTTACTCACAGAAAATGAAGTGATTTTTCAACACCGTTCACCCACATCATTCCACCTTGCGCCTTATGAATACCGTTGGTTGTATTTCCGTGATTAAATGAAAAAAATACAAACACCCCGATCAAGAACCTTTCCTGAATGGGGTGTTTTGTTTTCTTAAGAGAGGTAAATGATCATAATGAACCAAAATCCGATCCCACGCTATTTCTACAACGATGAAGATCACAGGTATTTCGGTATCGAGCACTATAACTGGGCGAAACCCTTTTCCAATTTTTTCCCAGGAATTGCAGGTAAATGGGGCATTCCTGTGTGGGCATATTATGTCAACCGGGCTCAGGCACTGTGCAGCATGGGTGTCAACAACAAAGACCACGCCATCATGGAATTCCTTTCTTTCAACAAAGCCTGCCAGATGGTTGGGTCGCAAGGCTTCCGCACCTTTATCCGAACTGAGGCAAATGGCTTGCACGAGCCATTCAAAAAGACGAGAGATGCAGATATTTACCAGAAAATGATCGTTTCAGCGCATGAACTGGAATTGTTCGAAGAGCATAAACAG
This sequence comes from uncultured Anaerolineaceae bacterium, assembly GCA_964426355.1. Taxonomy (GTDB): domain Bacteria; phylum Chloroflexota; class Anaerolineae; order Anaerolineales; family Anaerolineaceae; genus JAJFTV01. The sequence continues at coordinate 3,206 of CAYRRA010000027.1, read as the reverse complement.
CAAAAAATATCCACCTCGGTCACCTACTTCCCGTTACCCAACCTGCCTTTTGCGGGGCTGGTGAGAAAACTGACACTGACCAACCTGTCAGTTCGGCGACGAAATTTTGAACTGGTGGATGGATGCCCAAAGATTCTGCCGTATGGCGTCAATTTTGAGCATGTCAAAGTCATCTCGCGGCATATTGAAGGCATGATGGCGGTGGAAAGAGCGCATGGCATCCCATTTTTCAGGCTCAAACAAACCCCTGCTGATGTGGAGCAGGTCGGAAAATTCACAGGAGGCAATTTCTATCTTAGTTTAACTGCGGAAAATGGCTTACTCAATAACACATACATCCTTGAACCCTACCCCATCTTCGCCGACCTGGAGAATTATGATAACCCCTGGGGGCTGGAATTGAATGGCTTCGCAGAAACCCTATCAGCCAGGCAGATTCTGGAGAATCGGACACCCTGCGCATTCACCGGTCTGACGCCATCTCTAGATTCTGGCGAAAGCCTGAACTTGTACTCTCTCATCGGATATGTGCCGGATGAGGAGCAAATCGGTGAGCTTCGGTCTTTACTGAACGAGAAGTGGTTTGAAGAAAAAAGAGAAGAAAACCGCCAGGTGATCCAAAACGTGCAGTCCGTCGCATTCACATCGAGTCAAAACCCGGTGTTCGACCAGTACTGCCAGCAGACATTTCTGGAAAATGTAATGCGCGGCGGTATGCCTGTCACACTCTCCAGCGAAACCAACCGGCAAAATTTTTACATTTTCCACCGCCAGAACGGCGACCTGGAACGAGATTATCACTGGTTCATCCTTGAACCAGCGTATTTGTCACAAGGGAGCAGCCATTACCGCAATGTGCTGCAAAACCGGCGCATGGACACCTGGTTCTTTCCGCAAGTGAAAGATGAAAATCTCTTCACCCTGGCGAACCTGATCCAGACAGACGGGTATAACCCGCTGGAGGTGCGTGGGGTTTCCTGCTCCATTAAGGATTTTGCCCGCCTGGACAAAGTGCTGCTGCGATATAGTTTGAACCCCGAGGAGTGGAGACCTTTTTTCAGCAAGCCTTTTACTCCCGGTTCGCTTGCCATGCAGGTCAGTCACCAGACGGGAAAACACCCGCAAGAACTGGAGCCTTTGCTGTCTGACGTCCTTTCAGTGAGCTCCGAAAACGAAATCGGCGCAATCCATGAGGGCTTTTGGGTCGATCACTGGTTCTATCTGCTCGATCTGATTGAAGGGATTCGCATGATTTACCCCGACCAGGTCAGCACTTACCTGTTGGACAACCAGCAGTACACGTATTACGACAACCCGGATATCGTTCAACCGCGCCATTTAAAAACGGTGCGAACCAACCAGGGCTACCGCCAGTACGGCGCAGTCCTGCGCGACCCACAAAAACTCAAGTTGATTGCCACGCGCAGCAAAGATACCTACAAAGTGCGCACAAAAAATGGGCTGGGACAGGTTTACACAACCAACCTGATGGAGAAATTGCTCTGCATCCTGACCAACCGCATGGCTTCGCTGGATGCGCGCGGGGTGGGGTTGGAGATGGAAGCCGGCAAACCCGGTTGGTGCGATTCGTTGAACGGTTTGCCCGGTCTGTTCGGTTCCTCTATCTGTGAATCGCTGGAGATTCTGCGCGCCTGTCGTTTGCTGTTGGATATCTTGGGGCAGGTTTCAGCGAAAGACAGGAAACAGGTCATCTTTTGGGAGCTTTTTGAATTCATGAGGGCGTTGGAAACTGCTTTGGATCACTACCCTACCCCCCTCGATTTCTGGCAAGAGAGCCATGTTGTGTTGGAAAAATACCGTGCAGCCACCCGCGAGGGGATCAACGGTAAAACTCGTGAAATCTCCATTGGAGAAATCAGCTCTTTCCTGCAAAAATGTCTTTCCAGGATCGAGCACGTCTTCAAACAGGAAACATACTCTCAATTATTTCATCCCAGCGGTGTTCCCTACACCTACTTCATCAATACCGTCACCCAGGTGGAATCCAGGGATATGGGAGAAATGATGGATGAAGGCGGTTTAGTGCCGTCTCAATTTACTCCCGTTCCTGTTGCACTATTTTTGGAAGGACCCGTACATTACCTGCGCGTCTTCCCAGAAAAGGCGTCGCAGTTATATTTGGCGGTAAAAAACAGCCCTTTATTCGATCAGAATCTAAAAATGTATAAAAGCTGTGAACCCCTCGACACGCAACCCCTGGAAATCGGACGGATCAAGGCGTATGCGGATGGCTGGCTGGAAAACGGCTCTATCTACACGCATATGGAATACAAATGGCTGTTGGAAATCCTGAAATCCGGTTTATATGATTCATTTTTTGACGAAATTACGCATACCCTGGTGCCCTTTATCGACCCGCAAGTTTACGGACGCAGTACCTTTGAAAACTGTTCTTTCATTACTGCGAGTGCATTCCCCGACCCGCGTTTGCATGGGCAAGCCTTCCAACCGCGCTTGAGCGGCATGACGTGTGAATTTTTGCAGATGTGGACAATCATGACCGCCGGTAAACAGCCCTTCTCTTTAAACAACGGAAATTTGATTCTCAAACTTGAACCGGTGTTGCCTGAATGGATGTTCACAACTGAAGAACGCATCCTCTCACTCTCAAGCGACGACAACGTCCAACAGCAGATCAACCTGCCAGCGAACAGCTTCGCGTTTCGATTTCTCGGAAAAACGCTTGTCATCTATCACAACCCGGAGCGCAAAGCAACCTATGGGCATGAAAAAGCGCAGGTTATGTCCTATTGCTTGTATTTTAAGAACGGTGAAACACATCAAATCCAATCCAATGTAATTGAGATGCCCTTCGCAGAACAAATACGCAACAGGGGAGTGGAACAAATCATCGTCGAATTACGTTAATCCAATATCCGACCAGCTGAGGAAAAAAGCCGATACACACAGTTTTTGTATCGGCTTTTGAAAAACATTCAATGTAGAATAACTTAGAGCATACAGCTTTGATCGGAAAATGATTAGGAGAGAATAAGACCATGACAACAAAGAAGATTTTTATCGTATTGATCATTATGATTCTGCTTACCCTGGCGTGCAGCCTGCCCGGTCAAAACACGCCGGCAACCGAGCAACCCGCTTCCCCCACTGAGCCACCCGCTGAAGCTGTCATCACCGAAGAGGCTCAATTACAGCCTGAAACGATTGAGCCTTCACTGACCCCT
>CAYRRA010000026.1:0-31467 GCA_964426355.1 uncultured Anaerolineaceae bacterium | reverse complement strand
ATCGGGCATGAACCGTTGCTGTGGGTGGGTGCAGCCGTCCTGCTGATCGAGGATGGGCGGCTGATGATGATGCGCCGCACCGATAACCACGCCTGGGGGATTCCCGGTGGAGCACTGGAGCCGGGTGAAACGCTGGAAGAAACCGCCCGCCGGGAAACGCTCGAAGAAACCGGGCTGGTCGTGGGCAAGCTATCCCTTTTTGGTGTCTTTTCGGGGGCAGAGTTGTATTACCGCTATCCCAACGGCGATGAGGTCTACAATGTGACCGTGGCTTACCTGGCTGAAGAGGTGGATGGGGAAATTCAGCTTTCTCCGGCAGAGCATAGCGAATATGGCTTTTTCCCTCTGCATGACTTGCCAGAGAAAATCAGCCCGCCCATTATACCGATTTTGAAACGGCTGCAAGTGTGGGTATAAAGAAGGAAACAAGAAAGTCAGGAGATATCAGCCGAAGAGTTCGCAGGTGCGATACAACTTCTCAACCGCGGAATGGTCATCGGTAAAACGGTCGTGCACTGCTGTGCGGGCTTCAAAATACTTGCCGTTTGCCTGCCCGCTGGTCTCAGACAGCGCCAGCCAGACCGGCGTATCGGCGCCCTGGGCAGGGGTCTCATGCCCGCCAAAACCCAGGTCATTACTCAGCCTGGAGTTGACATCGCCGGGTTGGCAGGCGTTGACACATACCCCATGCGCTCCAAGCTGCCCGGCGAAGGCAGCAGTCAACATGCGGTCAGCCTGTTTGGACTGGCGGTATGCACTGCCATTGTGATAGGGTCGGCGTATGAATTGGAGATCGTCCAGGTCGAGCTCTCCAGCCCAGTAGCTGGCGACATTCACCACGCGCGCCGGGGCAGAACGTTTGAGGATGTCCGAAAAAGCACGGATCATCCAAAAATAACCCAACACGTTGACGGCAAACTGCATTTCGATGCCCTCCGGCGTTTCCTGCCGCCAGCGCGGTGTGATGGCGGCATTGTTGATCAGCACATGCAGCGCGCCTTGCCAGTGAGCTGCCAGGGCATCGATCTCTGCTTTTCGCCCCAGGTCGACAATTTCATAATCCACGTCAGGGTTGCCGGTGGAGCGCCTGATTTCCTCTGCGGTGCATATTGCCTTGTTCTCATCGCGCGCCAGCAGGGTGACGGCATAGCCCGGCTGAGCAGCAACACCCAGGGCAATGGCTTTCCCGATGGCGCCGGTCGCCCCACTGACCAGTACCCTGCGCGGGTGATCTGAGATAGGACGGATATCCATAACGGCTTTATGATAGCATAAAATTCTCTAACCTTTTTCGACCACCACGCGCCCATCCGGATAGACGCTTACCCGGTCACCCTCTTCCACAAAAGCTAAAAAATCATCGCCGAGCCGGTCGATGGTGATGATACGCGTTCCCACCCATTGGTCTGCAAGGATCAAACCGGCTGCACCCAGCGAATCGATGGGCTGTGAGAAGAGCATAGCTTTGGGGGCGATGCCCATGTGCGCAACGGTGTCCCAGGTGGCGCCTGCCGAGGTGGAGCCGCTGGTCTTGGGCAGGCAGATGATGCTCTCCGTCAGGTCTTTTCCATACAGTTCCGGGTTGTTCTGATCGGAGCAGATGGCGCGCATTTCACCGTTGACCATGCTTTTATAAAACGAAGCCAGGCTGTTAAACCCGCCGCGCGTGACCAATGCCTTTCCTTCAGTTGCGCCTGCCAGGACTACCCTGCCAAAAAATTCCCTCTGTTGTTTGCTCATCGTTCCTCCAGTTTTCCGCTGGCAATGACTTTTAAAATTTCTTCATCGGTCAGGTAATGGGCGCGGGTGAAATGCCGCAGCTTGTTGGAATTAGTCACCACGGCTTCTCGCTCCACCAGGGGGTTTTGCATATAAGCTTCCAGGCAGGTCGGGCTGAGCTTGATTCCCAGAGAAGTCATGCGTTCCCATGCGGCTGCGTCTGCTTTGAACACCGTTATCACCTGTGGCGCTGCAGCAAGCAGCGTGGGCAGTACAACGCGCTCAAGACCCTGTAACTTCAATGCAAAAGCGATATCTTCCAACCAGGCGTACAATTCCCTCAGGCTCAAATGCGGGCAGCCGATCAGGCAGCGCTGCGGTGCGGCATGGGGGTCAGCCCACATCACCGGGTAATTTCGCTGAAGATGCTCCAACTCGTCATCATCAATGAGATACGTCTGGTAACCGGGTTTGAGCAGGGAAATTCCCTGGTCAACGGCTTCAGGGGTGATTTGGTCTACGTGGTACAGACCCACCGCGCCGATGGCTGCGCAGGCAGCTCCCATCTCTTTAAGATAATCGCGGGTAGTGTCGTTTAATCCATTGCCCAGGAAGCTCTCCAGCCCGGTGATATAAGGCACATCCGCCAGTACTTTGCGTCCAATTGCACCGCCAAGAAGCTGCGGATGAGGCAGGCGACTGGTATGCACTTCTACTTTCCAATCGGCACGTCGCCCCTCATCGGTCAGCAAACCTGCCAGGGGCGTCCTGCCTGCCAGGTTGGACAGCAAATCCATGATGACGGCATTGCGGTTGCTGCGCGCACCCAACACCGAGTTGGCATATACCACCGCCGATGATTCCGACCAGGCTAGCAACGCACTGCGGGGCGGTATGTTATCCACCTCGTTTAAATAGGGCGTGCAGGTGAAGGCATCTGCGGCGCGTAAACCCAATTGCAGCATTTGCTGGTTGAAGCGCGCCTGGGAGGCATAGGTTTCAAAAAAAAGGCGTTCCTGCTCGCTATCCAGTTCCAGGTTCTCGAAATCTAAGGGGGGGTAGGGGTCAACCGTGAACGGGAGGCGGGTCTTCAAACCAGCGTCGACCAGTTCTTGCAACATTTCCAGACGCGGACCAATACCCGGAAGCACATGATGCAATGCAAAATGCCCGCCCCATTCGACCTCGACAAAACGTTCTGCCTCCAGTGCTTCACCATACAGCACCAGGGTCTGCATGATCTTCTGCAGCACACGACCGCGCTCGCCGTTCAATGCTTGCTGCTCGTCAGTCGTCAGAATCATTGCCAATGCATACTCTCCTTTAAAAAGAAATCAATCCCCCCTGGATGGAACTTCTGTCGCATTGCAAAAGCCACCAGGGGGCGTTTGAGGGTTCCTAAATGGTATTATAATTATACCTAATCCAAAATACAAGCCTTCCATTGACCCGGTGCGACCTCACGCAGTTCAGGGTCACCCTCTTTGCAGCGCTCAATTGCCAGCGGGCAGCGCGGGTGGAAGCGGCAACCCTGGGGAATATTGGCGGGATTGGGTATTTCACCGGTGAGTACCATGCGTTTACGCCGGAAGCGCGGGTTGGGTACCGGAATGACCGAAAGCAATGCGTTGGTATAGGGGTGCTGTGGGTGGGTGAGCACCTGGCGGGTGGGTCCCAACTCCATGATACGCCCCAGGTACATGACTGCCATGCGGTCGGTAAAATAACCGGCGGTAGCCAGGTCGTGAGTGGTATAGAGGATGGTGATATTTTTCTCCTCGCGCAGCTTGTGCAGCAGAGACAGGATTTCAGCACGGATGGAAACATCCAGCATGGAAACGGGTTCATCCGCCACCAGCAGCTCAGGCTCCAGCGACAGGGCACTGGCAATGACGATGCGCTGTCGCTGTCCGCCCGAAAGTTCATCGGGCAGGCGGTCCCAATACTGCTCAGCCGGGGTTAAACCACAGATTTCCATGACTTCACGCACCTTCTGCTGGCATTCAGCACGGCTCTTCACCATGCTGTGAACTTCCAGCGGTTCAGAGATAATCTGCATGATTGTTTGTGAAGGAATCAACGAACCGAAGGGGTCCTGAAAGACCATCTGGGCACGGCGGCGCAGCATTAACTCCTGTTTGCGGGTACTTAAATGGCTCAGATCATCTTTTTCGCCATTTTTCCGGCTTTTGATTTTGCCGTGCGCCCATTCCTGCACATTATAGCCATCAAAGTGGATCGTACCTTTGGAGGGTTCCTGTAAACCCAACACATTCATTCCAACGGTTGTTTTTCCCGACCCCGATTCACCCACCAGTGCGAGGATTTCACCGCGCTGCATTGAAAAGCTGACCCCATCCACGGCGTGAATGAACTCTTTCGGGCTGCGCATGAGCGTACCCACAATACCGCGCGAAACCGGGAAGTGTTTGTATAAATTATTTACCTCAAGTATGGGCTGGCTCATGCTTTTTCTCCTTGCTGCTGTACCACGTGGCAGGATGTCCAGTGTCCGGGTTGTACAGCCTCCAACGGCGGAACGACGGTCTTGCACATCGGGATACACTCCAGGCAGCGCGGTTCAAAGCGGCAGCCGGGAGGCAGTTTGTCCAGCGGAGGCGGCGAACCAGGGATGGAAGCCAGTTCGGCTTCGAGGTTGCTGATATTGGGGAAAGCCTGCAAAAGCCGTTTTGTGTACGGATGCCGGGGTTTGTTGAAAATCACGTCGCTGCTGCCGTACTCAGCGACCACGCCGCCGTACATAACCAGCACATCATCACAGATTTCCGCCACCAACCCCAGGTCGTGCGTCACCAGGACGATGGACAGGTTGAGATGCTTTTTAAGCTGGTCAAGCAAATCGAGGATCTGCGCCTGGATCATTACATCCAGCGCAGTGGTGGGTTCATCGGCGATGAGGATATCGGGAGCGCAAGCTAACGACATGGCAATGATGGCGCGCTGGCGCATTCCACCGCTGTATTCATGCGGGTATTGGCGGGCGCGCGTGCGTGAAATGCCCACCATCTCCAGAAGTTCTGCACAGCGAGTTTTTGCTTTTTCGGGGTCTGGTATCACGCTATGGTATTGGAGCGCTTCAATGATCTGTTTTTCAACCGTGCGTACCGGGTTGAGTGAGTTCATGGCGCCTTGAAAAACCATGGAGATTTCGCGCCAGCGCACCTGGCGCATCTCTTCCTCGCTGATGCGCAATAAATCTTTGCCCTTCAAACGAACAGAGCCGCTGGTGATGCGTCCTTCCTGTGGCAGCAGGCGCAGCAAACCGCGAATGACGGTGGTTTTGCCGCAGCCGCTCTCGCCAACAATGCCCAGGGTATGCCCCTCTTCCAGCAGGAAGCTGACGCCTTCAACTGCGTGCAATGCGGTACCGCTTTGTGTGAGGTAATCAATCGAAAGGTTTTCAACTTCCAGCATTTTCATGCTTCACCTCCGGTAGGTTTGTTGTCGAGCTGATCGGGTGTTGCGGGTTTACCGAACATGAATGCAATCATGCGGCGCGGGTCAAAGAGGTGATGCGAGCGCAGACGCGGGTTGACGATTTCATCGATGGTGTTACCGATCAAGACCAGGGATACACTGACCCAAATGATGGCAAAACCGGGCGGCAGCAGGTACCACCAGGCGCGCATCGTAATGGCTTTTTTGAAGGCAAAATTGAGCATACTTCCCCAACTGATCACAGTTGGGTCGCCAAGCCCCAGGAATGAGAGCGTCGATTCGTACAGGATGGAGTTGGAAATGTCCAGCACGGATTGGGCGATGATGACCGGCAGGATCAGCGGAAAAACATGCCTGAAGATGGTGCGGAACTGACTGACGCCGATGGCTTTTGCGCGCAGGATGAACGGACGCTCTTTGATGGAGATTACCTGAGAGCGTGCCAGGCGGGCGGTGTACGTCCAGCCTAACAAACCGATGACCAGGATAATCTTTTCAATGCCGCGCCCCCACACAGCCACCACCACCATCATCAGCGGCAGGCTGGGGATGACCATCAGAAAATCTACAAAACGCATCAACCAGTTGCCTACCTTGCCGCCAAAATATCCGGCGATCATTCCCACCATGGTGCCGATCACCATCGACATGATCGAGGCTGAAAACCCGACCAACAGGGAAACGCGCGCACCATATAGAAGCTGGCTGAAGACGTCTTTGCCCACATCATCTGTGCCCAGGATGTGCGCACGGTTAGGAGGTGCCATAATTTCTTCCGGCTTGGCTTTGACCGATTTATAAGGATCATAAGGGGCAATGTAGGGGGCGAAAATGGCTGAAACGACCACAATCAGCAGCAAAACCAGACCAATCACACCCATTGGCTTGCGAAAATATTGTCGAATTGCTTTCATTTCAGCGCCTCCTCACTCCACCTTCACCCTGGGGTCCAGGATGGAATAAAAGATATCCGCCAGAAAATTCGCCAGGATTACGCTGATTGCCAGTAGCAAAAAGATACCTTGCAAGACCGGATAATCCTGAGTTCCCACGGAGTCATACATCAAACGACCCAACCCGGGCCAGGAAAAAACCGTTTCCACCTGGATGGCACCGCCCACCGAGAAGCCCAGCGCCAGGGCAATGGCAGTCACCATTGGCAACATGGCGTTTTTCAGGGCGTGTTTGCGCAGAATATAACCGGTTTTAAGACCCTTGGCTTTGGCTGCAAAGATATAATCCTGGGTGAGCACCTCCAGCAAAGAGCTTCGCATGAGCATGATGTAAGAGCCGGCATATACGATGGCAATGGTCAGCGTGGGTAGGACAAGGTGCTTCCCCAGGTCGAGCCAGTATTCCATACCGGCTTCCGGCTTCAGCCCTGGTTTGACCATGCCTCCTGCTGGCAGCAGCCCACTGGAAAGGATTAACAGCAGGATGCCGAGGAAGAAGGTGGGGATGCCCCATGTGAACAATGCCAGCAGCAATATACCGGCATCAATGCGCGTACCGCGTTTCCATGCCCCCAGAATTCCGATAATCATACCAAAGATAATCGCGACAAATTCGCCGGTCATGATTAAAAGTACGGTACGCCATGTGCGTTCGACCAGGATCTCGTTTACATTTTGCCGCGAGGTAAAAGAGATACCCAGTTCCCCGTGCAAAAGTCCATTAATATAGGCTGCAAACTGGGTTTGGGTCAATGCGCCGATGAAATTTCCATCGTCCATTTCGGCATCATTGAACCAGACCGGTTTATCCAGCCCGAAGATTTCTGTCATACGCGCCTGTGCCTCGCGCGTCATTTTCCTGCCGTGCACCATCAGCTTAACCGGGTCGCCGGGCAAGATCCTGAACAGGAAAAAATTGAAGACGATCACGATCAAGATCGTGGCAAAGGCATAAAAGAGCTTCTGGATGAAAAAATCGATTCGCCTCACAAACAGCTCCTTACGAAGGATTACAGATATGGGAAATTCCCGGTAAACAGCATTTTTCGCCATTTACCGGGAACAGTTTCAAATCTTTATTGATTTACGGGCGTTCCGCCTCGATAAGGACTGCATGGATCAGAGGATGACCCGTTTCTTCAAACAACGGCAACAAGAAACCGAATTTTTCGGTGTTGAGTGCCATCATGTTGACATCGTAATGGAAGACGATGTACGGCAGGTCGTTGAAGAATACTTCTTGCGCCTCCCAAACGATCTCCTTGCGCCTTTCGTGGTCGGTTTCGCGCGCCTGAGCCACATAGAGGGCGTCGAATTCTGGGTTGCAGTAGCCGGCATCATTCCAGCCGCCTTCACCGGTCTGATTGCAGGTGAAGCAACTCAACGGGAAGTCCGGGTCGCCGCCGCCCCAACCCCAACCCCAGAAGAGGAAGTCGAAGTCATAAGCCGGGAAGAGAGAAATGACTGTCTCTAAAGGCAGCACCTGCTGGTCTGTAGCAATGCCGATTTCTTCGAGCCATCCGCCAAACATTTCCAAAACCCTGGGTCCGGCGGACATGTCATCGCCGGAGTAGAGGCGATAGGACATATTGGAGCCGTCTGACCAGTTGCGAATGCCGTCACCGTCGGTATCGACATAACCTGCTTCGTCGAGGATGCGATTAGCTTCCTCTACGTCATAGGGGATATCCTGTACCTCGGTGTTGTACCAGTCGCCGTGATCGAGGGTGAGGATCGACCAGCCGGGGATTGCGGTACCCAGGGTGATTACATCCACCATCTGCTGCTTGTCGACTGCATGGGCAATTGCCCGGCGAACGATGGGGTCATTCAGGCTATCCGGCTGGGTGCCTTCCGCAAATGAGTTGACAATCATCTCGGTGATGCCCCAGGCAGGTCCGGTGAGAACCTCAAGGTGGGGTTTGGCGGAAAGCAGATTAACCGCCTGCGGGTTGATGAAGCCAAAGTCCACTTCGCCGTTGCGCAAGGCTTCGTAGAGGGCATCTTCATTTGCCAGTTCGCGCATGACGATGCGGTCGATAGCGGGTTTGCCAGCCCAGTGGTCTTCAAAGGCTTCCATAATGATGTATTCATTGGGCACGTATTCGACAATCTGGTACGGTCCGGTGCCCATGGCTGCATCTATACCCTGGTATTCCAGGACTTCATCGGCAGTCATGCCTTCCCACACACTCGGGGCAAGGATGAACATGCCCAGGTCAGCCATGCGAGATTCAAATGGACCGATGGGGACGTCGGTGGTGATTTGCAGGGTGTAATCATCCAGGGCTTCTACTTTGGTAATGCCATCAATGTAGCCCTGCATAGTTGGCAGTTCATTATCGATGGTGAAGTTGAAACTCCAGGCGATTTCGTTGGCGGTGCAGTCGGTACCGTCATGGTACTTCACGCCTTCGCGGATTTTGAAGGTCCATACCGTGCCGCTTTCGTCCACGCTCCACTCGGTTGCCAGGGCAGGTTTTAAACCACCCAACAATGAATCTTCAATCAAATGTTCGAGTGTAAAACCACGCACGTAGTAATCGGTCCAGCCAATAGCAGGGTTCAGTGTTGACATGATGCTCAAGCTGCCATAAACCAGTTCGAGGGGTTCTCGCTCTTCTGCAGGCGCTTCTTCGGCAGCCGGTGCTTCCTCGGCGGGTGCTTTTTCAACCGTTTCTGCCGGTTGAGTGCCGCAGGCTGCCAGGAGGGAGAGAACCATAACCATGAGCGCCGCTATAAACATAATTTTGCCAATGCGATTTCTCATTTTCTTTCTCCTTTACGTAAAATGTGTGTTCCAACGAAAGTCCAGATACGATAAAACGACTTCGATGCGCCTCCTTTCTTTGCAGTCATTCTTCATCTCTCATATGACATTTCAATTCGTCCAGAGAATTCTGGATATGCTGTATCATTACCCGATGTGCCGTTTCCAGGTCTTTTGTTTCCAGGGCGGTCAGGATTTGCAAGTGCTCTTCGATTTCTCTAGATGCCAGTTCGCGCCGGTTTTCTTCATCTTCGGTGTAAAAATAGGTCCAGGTGATATCCCAAAGCTGCTCCATCATGCGGATCAGGTGGCGATTCCGTGTTGCCCTGACCGGGATCATGTGAAATGCCCGGTTATTCTCCCTGACCTGGCTCACCGGGATCGAGCCATCCTTTGAAGCTGTGTATGGCAGCAGTGCCCGCATCTGTGCCAGGTCTTCAGAGGAGAGCCGATCAAGCGATTCCTGGTAGGCAAAAGTCTCCAGCAGTGTGCGCAGTTTATAAATTTCCTTTTGCTCGGTCAAAGGAATGCGGGTAACCTCAAAACCGCGGTGGGGGGTTTGTTCCACCAAGCCGCTGGCAACCAGACTGGTTAATGCCTCGCGCACCGTTTGCTGACTGACGTTGAGCTGTTCAGCAATCTCCAGTTGTTTGAGACGGGTACCGGCGGGAATGCGTCCGCTGATAATTGCTTCTTTGAGCGCTTCATAGACATATTCCGGTAGACTCTGCGGATCCCTTATTCGTTCAATATGCTTTTTATCAAACATGACCCTCTGATTTGGGGAATAGGCGAGGTGTTTTTATAACCTCTATTCGTTTATCGGTTAACGATAAAAAGTTTACAACAAAAAAATGCTCATGTCAACCAAAAGCAACTTTTTGTTTTTTAACACAGCGGCAATGCGTGTGAAGACTTCTTGCTTTGACGCGATTGTCATTTTTTCAACAAACGGTTTATAATAGGTGTATGAAGTGTATATCCTTTCCCCTTAACACCATGTTGATGCCGGCTGCCGGGTCTTTGCCCGGCTGTTTGTGTTTGGGAAGGGAGTAGTTTAGCCAGTTTTATCTGTTTGTGTATGGAGATTAAAGCCTTCCCATTGGGAAGGCTTTTTTGTTAAAAACATGAAATTCTCTAAGGAGGAAAAAATGAAAGAACCTTTTTATGTTACCACGCCGATTTATTACGTCAACGATGAGCCGCACATCGGGCACGCTTATACCACAATCCTGGCGGATGTACTGACGCGCTTTGCACGCCTGCGCGGGCAAGAGACTTTTTTTCTGACCGGCACCGATGAACATGGTCAGAAAGTACAGGAAGCCGCTGCTCGGCGCGGTATTGACCCGTTGACTCACGCCGATGAGATGGTCTTGCGTTTTCAAAACACCTGGAAGAACCTGGAGATATCGAATGATGACTTTATCCGCACTACGGAATCCAGGCATATTCGCATAGTCAATTATATACTCCAAAAACTCTGGAAAAAAGAAGATATCTATAAAAACCAATATGAAGGCTGGTACTGCACCCCAGAAGAACGCTACTGGACCGAAAAAGACCTGATCGAAGGCAAATGCCCAAGCTGCGGCAGGGGAGTGCAGCGCATCCTCGAACCGAATTATTTCTTCAGGATGAGCAAATACCAGGACTGGCTGATTGACTACATCAAGGCACACCCGGATTTCATCCAACCGGATTACCGCCGCAATGAGGTGCTGGGCTTTCTACGCCAACCGCTCGGCGACCTGTGTATCTCGCGCCCGGTCAGCCGCCTCAGTTGGGGTATCCCGCTTCCCTTCGACCCCGACTTCGTGACCTACGTATGGTTCGATGCGTTAATCAATTACATCACCGCAGCCGGCTACCTGACCGATGAAGAACGTTTCAACCGGCTTTGGTCTCATACACTGCATCTGATTGGCAAAGACATCCTTACCACGCACAGCGTGTACTGGTCAACCATGCTGCAAGCTGCCGGTCTGCCGCAGCCAAAGATGATTTTTGCCCACGGTTGGTGGATTTCGCACGGGGAAAAGATGTCAAAGTCACTGGGAAATGTGGTCAAACCGCTCGACCTGGCACAGGTGTATGGTGTAGATGCCTTCCGCTATTTTCTCATCCGCGATATGACGTTGGGGCGCGACGCCGATTTTGACGAAGAACGCCTGGCGCAGCGCTACCAGGGCGATCTCGCCAACGATCTGGGCAACCTGCTCCACCGCCTGACCCATATGATCCAGCGGTACTGCGATGGGCGCATCCCGCAGCCCGGTCAAGCCGGGGAAATCGAAGAAAATTTGTGTACACGCTGCCAGTCGCTGCCCGGGCAGGTTTTTGCACAGGTCAAAGCGTTGGCGCTGAACGAGGCGCTGGAATCGATCATGGAAACGGTGCGCGAGATCAACCGCTACCTGGAGCAGAGCGCGCCCTGGAAGCTGGCGAAACAGCAACAAACCGCGCAGGTGGGTACGGTGCTTTATACCGCTACCGAGGCTCTCCGATTGTGCGCGTTGCTGTTAACACCCGTGATGCCGCATAAAGCAAATGAGGTCTTGCAGCGGTTGGGCAATCAAGGCAGCACAGGCGCTGAAGAATTTACATGGGGTAGACTGCTGCCAGGAACGACTGTGACAATGGGCGAACCGTTGTTCCCGACAATTGCCTAGGTCAGTTTGAGGGGCATGATTGCTTTTCGGCGATGTCAATTGAGTCACTCTCAATTGACATCCCCTGCGCCCTTTTTATTTAAAGCACTATTTTACCTATTGTTAGTGAATATTAACGGGATTATAATGCTCTCTATGAACATTTCTTGTTTAACAAATACAGAAAGCCAATCCACGCCTGAACCATCAGACGATTATTGGTTGCGAAAACGGTTCGGCTGATCTGGATTTGCACAACGCCTTGCTGCATTTCCAGAAAACAAACGACTTTGGAGGTGCAGGCTCATGGCGAAGAATGATCATATTTTCCACACATCGTTAAGTAATAACCGACCCTTCTCCTGGGGAGACCTGTTTGCTGTTATCTTTGTAGCTGCTCTGTTATATTTTGGTATCCATCTGGCATTTAATGCCCCCTCAACCATTTCAGGTCCTGATATCTCTCTCGACCCTTCCAGATTGCCATTTTATACAGCCCTTTCCGTCGGAAGGATGACGGCTGCATATATACTCTCCATTATTTTTACCCTGTTTTATGGCAAAACTGCTGCTTATCATCAACGCGCAGAAAAAATATTAATGCCATTATTGGATGTCCTTCAAAGCGTTCCGATTTTATCGTTTTTACCCGTTGTCTTACTTAGCTTAAGTGCTATCCTGCCAGAGGGAATCGCAGCAGAGATTGCCTCCATTGTGCTTATTTTTACCAGCCAAGTATGGAACCTGACCTTTGCCTGGTATCAATCACTAACCACAATCCCCAAAGAATTAAGAGAAGCCAGTTCTATCTTTCGTCTAAATTCGTGGATGAAATTTAAAAAACTAGAACTGCCTTTCGGAATGATCAGTCTGATTTGGAACAGCATGATGTCTTGGGCAGGTGGTTGGTTTTTCCTGATGGCTGCTGAAATATTCACAGTGGGTTCACGCGACTTTCGGCTGCCGGGGCTTGGAGCATTTTTACAAGAGGCGGCTAACCAAAGCAATTACAATGCAATTGCCTGGGGGATTATCACCCTCATCTTGACCGTGGTAACTTTGGATCAACTGATCTGGCGTCCGCTACTGGCATGGTCAGACCGCTTCAAAGTCGAAATGATCGAAAACGATAATCCGCCTACCTCATGGTTTTTTAACCTGATTGGAAATACTCGAATTGTCAATTGGATTTCCAAAAAAGTTGCACAACCACTCAACGAAAAATTTGATCGCTATAGCTTGAAGCACTTTCCGATGACAACCGGGGCAAAAAACCAGAAATTTTCCAATCAGATAACTCTATTAATAGTCGGTGTATTCTCCGTGGCAATTCTTTACCTCGTTTTTCGTGCAGGGGTAATGTTGGTCTCCGTCCCGGTAAATCAGTGGATTCAAATAGGAGGCGGGGTTCTTGCAACCGTTTTAAGGGTCAGCATTGCACTTTTAATCGCGCTTGCCTGGACGATTCCCTTGGGGGTTAGCATTGGTACCAATCAACGCCTTGCTGCCTTTTTACAACCTGTTGTGCAAATTACCGCCTCAGTGCCTGCAACTGCTCTCTTTCCGGTTGTTTTATTATTGGTCATTAATCTGCCAGGTGGCTTAAATCTGGCTGCTGTTTTACTGATGTTAATGGGTACTCAATGGTATTTACTCTTTAATGTCATCGCTGGCGCAAGCGCAATACCTCAAGACTTGAAATATACAGCAAAACTAATGAACCTTTCCAGATGGCAACGTTGGCGTACGTTAATTCTCCCTGCTATCTTCCCGTATCTGGTAACCGGTGCTATCACTGCCAGTGGCGGTGCATGGAACGCCAGTATTGTTGCCGAATATCAACACTTTGGAGGCGAGGTGCTTTCTGTACCTGGCATTGGCTCTCTAATTGCGAAAGCCACAGCAGCAGGCGATTATCCGCTCTTATTGGCAGCTACCCTGGCAATGGTTTTCGCCGTGATTCTGATCAACCGACTGTTATGGCGACGGCTTTACGTGCTGGCTGAAGAAAAATACCGCATGGAGTAATGAAGATGAATAATGAAACCTTGTTGCAATTGGACAATATATACCAGGTATATGGCTCTGCATCACGCAGATTTACCGCTGTGGAAAATGTAAATATGTGTTTGTCGATGGGGGAATTTGTCGCCCTGCTGGGTCCATCCGGCTGCGGAAAAAGCACATTGCTGCGTATCATTGCCGGTTTACAACCTGCTTCGCAAGGAAATGTCTTGTATCGGAATAAACCCTTATCAGGGGTAAACCCACACGCATCAATTGTTTTTCAAACATTTGCGCTATTTCCCTGGCTCACCGTAATTGATAATGTACTTTTGGCTTTGAAGGTGAAAGGTGTGGATGAACCACAACGCACCCAACGGGCTGAAGAATTGCTGGATAGGGTTGGTTTGGATGGATTTGAGACAGCGTACCCACGTGAATTATCTGGGGGGATGCGACAGAAAGTGGGGTTTGCTCGTGCGATGGCAGTGGAGCCTGAACTGCTCTGTCTCGATGAGCCTTTCTCTGCGCTGGACGTACTCAGTGCGGAATCGCTGAGAGGCGAATTGCTGGAATTATGGACGGAGGGAAAAATTCCCACTAAAGCGATTTTAATGGTGAGCCACAACATTGAAGAAGCGGTTTTTCTAGCCGACCGGATCATCGTAATGGATAAAGAACCGGGGCGTATCATTGCCGAGCATATCATCAACCTGCCACATCCGCGCCAGCGCAAATCCGATGAATTTCAAGCCCATGTTGATCAAGTCTATGCAATTTTAGCAGGGCAAACACGTTCAGAAAAAGAGGAGTTTGGTACCGCTCCAGGAGAGGCAGGAATAACACGTCAACTGCCGGAAGCGGCAATCAGCGATCTGGCTGGTTTATTGGAACATCTATCAGAAAGCAATCAAGTTAAACATGATATTTACCTTCTTGAGGATGAACTGGGAATTGATTCGGAGCACTTGCTACAGCTTACAGAAACGGCTGAACTACTCGGTTTTGCTTCGATTGCAAAAGGCGATCTTGAATTGACGCCTCTTGGGCAAGCTTTTGCTGAAGCCAGTATATTGGGGCGAAAGGAAATCTTTGCGTCTCGAGCGCGTCGATTGCCCTTGATGAACTGGTTGTTAAGATTGTTGGCGAATTCAGAAAAACAACAATTGAAGGTCAATCTGATTCAAACTGCTTTAAGCCTGGAGTTTCCCCCAGAGACAGCAGAAAGCCAAATCCAAATACTCATTCAATGGGGTCGTTACGGTGAACTACTTACCTATGATGATGGCTCTGAGGTTATCGCGCTGGAGAAAATGCTGCAAAGTACGAGAAGTCCAGCATAGAGCGAGCCATGTTGTTGAGTGCAGAGCGATCATCAGACACTACGCCTTATTCACACCGCCCTAAAAATAACATACGATCCTCTTCTTTGTTAAATCCGGGTTAATATCCTCTTTTTGGCATTGACCGGGCAGGTAAATGCTGATAGACTCGCGCCCGGTTTGTTCTTATGCTTTTTGATGAAATAAAAATAATTACCGGTATTTTGGTTGGTTTTTCATTGTTAATGGTGGGTAGCCCGGCAGTGGGGGAGTTGTTTGCCACCATGGCGCCGATTTTTCCCAAAAAAGACACAAACCGGTTGCGCGAATTGGGCATTCCGTATGAGGAAGTTTCGTTCCCCACAAGCGATGACCTGACCCTGCGCGGCTGGTTTTTCCCATCCCAAGACCCCAACGCGCCCGCTATTCTGTATGCTCCCGCCACCGCGCGCGACCAACGATCCGGTCTTTCATTGGTAAAGCCGCTGCATGAAGCCGGCTACCAGGTGCTGCTTTTCAGCTACCGCGGGCATGGCAACAGTGACGGCGACCGCTTTGGCTTTACCTATGGTGCCGAAGAAAGCAAGGATGTCGATGCTGCGGTTGCATACCTGTCCACTAAAGGTATCTCACAGATCGGTGCGATCGGTCATTCGGCGGGCGCGGTTTCAGTCATTTTGAGCGCTGCGCGCAACCCCGCGCTCAACGCCGTGGTAGCAGCCGCCCCATTCCCATCGATGGAAGATATCTGGTACACCAACCGCCCATGGTTTTTCCCCAAAGACCTGTTCGAGTTCACATTCAAGCTGATCGAAGCACGCAAAAACTTCTCGCGCGAAGAAATCCGCACGCAAGAGGTCATCGGGCAGATTGCGCCTCGACCGCTTCTGATGGTGCACAGCCTGGCAGACAGGCGCATCACCACCAAACAGGCGAATGCGCTCTTTGATGCAGCCGGCGAGCCGAAATGCCTCTGGTTGGTGGAAGACGCCAGCCATGCAGAGGTACGTTCGGTGGTGCTGGATGCCCAGGTGCAGAACATCATCGCCTTTTTCAACCAGGCTTTTTACCAAACCAATGACCTGTCATGCAGCAACCGTCTCATCATGAGCGGCGATTGATCCAATCCCGATGTGAAGCGATATCGCGGTCAAAAAAGAGCCGGCGAAACAGCACGGCACGCCTTTCCGCACCGTCTTCGGGCAGAGGTCTGCGATTGGCTTCCAGGCGTTTAATGACCGTGAGCAGGAGCATGCAAACCACTGCCAAATCCAATATGGTGGGTCCGTTCATCCAGCGGTTGAAAAGCGGCAGCAGCAACAAGCTGAGCAGTGCCCAGGGGGCGGAATCGCCCAACAAATAGCCAATCGCCAGAAAAACCAGCAGCCAGGGTACGCCCCAGGGAAAGACCACCAGCAACACCCCCAAAAAAGGGCTCAACCCGCGCCCGCCGGTGAAGCCCAGATAAAGAGACCAGTTATGCCCGATCATGGCAGCCAAACCAGCCAGGATGGCGGCTGCTTCCGGCAACCTCAGGTGTAAACCGAGCCAGACTGGAAAACCCGCCTTGAAGATATCGAAAAGCCCTACCGGCAGCACCGCCCAATGGGCAACGTGTTCCCAAACCATCGACCCGCTGACCGTTCCGCTTCCAAAACGGCGCAGATCGATGCCTTTGAGCCATCTGCCTGCCAGGTAGGCGGAGGGGACCGATCCCAAAAGATAACCGCATACGATTAACAGCAGTGATTTAACGACCATCCCGCTCCCATCCATTGCACAATTTTAGTATAGCGCACTTTGCACACAGGAAGAAGAAAGGAGACGGGAAGGGGAGGGGCAGTGCAGAACTGTGTTTGAAACCGCATAGAGACTCTATATAATGTATATAGAGATGAGACCGTATTGACCTTGGGGTACACATCGGCATGGTTGGGAGGTGCCTGAGATGAAAAAGGTTGCCATCGTAACGGACTCAACCGCCACAATCCCGCCAGCACTGCTCAAAGAGCTGGATATCCACATGATCCCGCTCATCCTGAATGTAGATGGGAGTTCCTACAAAGACGGGATCGACATCACACCGGATGCTTTTTACCAACTGATGCGCAGCAGCCAATCGCTGCCGACCACTTCGTCCCCGTCTATGGGCGATTTTGTGCGCGTCTATGCCGCCGCCGGGCGTGAGGCTGCCGGCATTGTCTCGATCCATTTGCCCGCGAACCTGAGCGCCATCTACATGACCGCGCTGAAAGCCAGTCAACTGGTCGACGGTCCGCCGATTTATGTGCTTGACTCGCGCACCGTGTCGATGGCGCAGGGGTTCGCCGTGGTGGAAGCGGCGCGCAAAGCCGCCAGTGGGGCGAGCCTGAAAGAGGTAGTTGCCCATGCACGCGCCATCGCCAAACAAGGGCGGATTTATGTGATGCTTGAGACATTGGAATACCTGCACCGCGGCGGCAGGATCGGCGATGCTGCCTCGCTATTGGGGGGAATTCTGCACATCAAACCGGTCGTTTACGTGCTGGATGGGCAGGTGAAACCGCTCAGCAAACCCCGCACGCGCGAAAAAGGTAGGGAACAGATGATGAAAGAAATGGAGAAACAGGCAAAGGGGCGCCCAATCCATGCTGCCATCGTCCAGGCGGATGCGCTTGAGGAGGCAGAGGCGTTTAAAAGGCAGGTGGAGAAGCACTTTGCGTGCAAGGAACTGTATATCACCGAGTTCACGCCGGTGATGGGGGCACACGCCGGTCCGGGTATTTTGGGAATCGCTTTTTACGTGGAACCAGAGGACGCGCTAAATCCATCCGGGGAGCCAGGGGGAATATACAAGGCTAACGCAGACATAAACAGTACTGCATGACATACGAGCATTTACCGGGGGGGACATCCTACGCATGCGTGTCAGCGGACGACATGACGGGGTGCAGAATAATCCGTAACGAAATCGAAAATAAAAAGACAGGCGGGGGGTGGCTTGAGGCGAAAAAAGCCGGAAATTTCACTCCATGCAGTTTATGCTTAGTATAACAACTCTTATACTAATCAATAAACAAAAGCTTATCCGGCATCCCATGAACACCCGGTTGGCTTTACGACAAAGGCTTATTACGCTCGATGATGCTGGCAAGCGGGGTCACGTGGGCATCAATGGCGGATCGCGCTGCTTCTGGGTTATGGTCTTTGACCGCCTGTAAGAACCGCTGCATCGTGGGCAAGCTATAAGGATGCAAATCCATCACATTGATCATCTCATTCACCAACATTACCTGACGCAGGATAGGAAGATAGGTATCAAAAAGTACACGATTGCCGGAGCCCTGTACCACCAGCCGATGGAAGTGAGCATCGATGGTGAGATATGTGCTGTAATCCTCCGGGTTTTCCTCAACCAGCTTCTCCATATCTTCAACCACCTGCTCCAATTCCTCGATTTGCTCCGGTGTGGCGCGTTTCGCGGCTAGCGCGGCTGCAGATGTTTCGATGATGGTACGTGCCTCGTAAAATTCGAGCAACTGCTCGCGCTCATCCCCGATCGACGCGCCTAACAACCTGGCAGGCAGCGACACCTTGACCATCTGCGTCCCGCCACCCCGTCCCGGAACAATTCTCACCATTCCCGCCTCGCTCAAAACCTTAATCGCTTCGCGCACGCTGGTACGGCTGAGGCGGGTTTGAATTGCAATTTCGCGCTCCGGTGGCAGCCAGTCACCCTTTTTCAATTCGCCCCTTAAGATAGCATCACAAATTTGTTCGAGGATTTCACTATGGGCTTGATGATCACAAACTTCAGAAAATTTCATTACCTCATCCCTGTTTTGAATAACAAATGATATTCCCTTTTTTAATTTTCTCCGTGGTCCTATTTTACCCATTTTCTGACGTTTTTTGACCTTTTCTGCCACACCGTTCCGTGAAAAGAGCAAGAACGAAAACAAAGTACCGAATCACCCTTGACAAAAATGGTTTCTGGATTTATTAATGGTATAAAATATATACCATTAAGTAAATTCAACACAATACCGCTCTTCTAAACAAATGTCGACACACAACACAATGCCAGCTCAAAGGAGGTGTTGCAAAAATATACCTTATTGCTATGACCGAAGACCCCGTATAAGTTTAATTGAAAATATCAATAAAAAAGGAGAAATAATGTCCCAAAACAAAAAATGGTTCGCCCTGATCGCATCCATTCTCATTCTCACATTTCTTCTTGCTGCGTGCTCCCCTACCAACACGTCCACTGAAGAACCCGCACAAGCAGAAGAAGGAACTACTCTAGAGGAAGAACAGACAAATAACGAAGAGACTGCCCCGGAAGATACCGGCGCTGACGAACTTGTTACTATTCGCATCGGTGCTGCAGGGGGACTGGGAACACACAATCCACTTTCTACCTGGTCGGGTTGGGAACAAAGGTTGATCCTGTATGATGGCTTATTCAAATCAACCGGTTATGATATTTCACCGCTGGCTGCTGAAAGCTGGGAAGTATCTGAGGATGGGATGGTCTGGACGATAAGAATCAAAGAAGGGATTACCTTCCACGACGGTACACCTTTCCTCGCTGAGGATATTGCCTGGTGGATTAACCTGGTCAAAGACAACCAACTCGGAGTTCTTTATGAAGCTAACCTGGAAAATATCGCTGAACTAAAAGCGATCGATGACTACACCTTGGAACTGACCTCAAAAGCTCCCATGTCGGAAGGGACTTTACGCTATACGCTGATTACCTGGATTCTGCCCCGCAGTGTCTGGGGAGAAATGACCCCGGAGGAGATGTACGCATTTGAGGACCCGACAGCTGCCATTGGGAACGGTCCATATCGGCTGGTTGAATTTGTCGATGGCGAATATGAAATTTATGAAGCCTTTGAGAATCCGATCTGGGGCAAACCGAACATCGACCGGATCATCATCACCACTTACACCTCCACCGATGCCATGATCGCTGCATTACTTGCTGGTGAAATCGACATGATCACCGAACTGCCCTTCACGGCAGTCCCCAGGCTGCTACAACAAGAAAATATCGAAACGGCTATCCTCGACACCACCCTGGTCGGAAACCTGTATGTCAATTCCTATGCAGAGGGCACACAACCTGAAAGCCTCAATGATCCCGTTGTGCGCGAAGCGATTGAAATGGCAATTGACAAGCAAAAAATCTGTGACGTTGCCTATCTCGGCTACGCAGATCCACTACACGCCGTTTTACCCCCCACCATGGGCGAATGGGCAAACAGCGATCTCACCATCGCTTTCAATTTGGAAGCAGCCAACAACCTGCTTGAAGAAGCCGGGTATGTTGACAGCGACAACGATGGTGTGCGCGAAGACCTGGAGGGCAACCCCATGCGGTACCGCCTGGCTACCCTCCCCGAAACTACACGTGTACGCATTGGAGAAGTGATTGAAGAAGGCTTGAGAGGAATTGGGATCGAGCCTATCACCTCAGCACTGGACTGGGACGGAATGTTTGCTGCACTGGGTGCATTTGATTATGACCTGATCTTGCTCAGCTTCAACTGGACTCCAGAACCCAATATGCCGTTGGGTACCTTCACCTGCAACCAGATCGGCGGATGGAACTATGCCGGCTATTGCAACGCAGAATTTGACGAGTTGTACCAGCTTCAGAGCCAGACACTCGACGAAACAGAGCGTAAAGAAATGGTTTGGGAACTGCAGGAAATGATCTTCCAGGATAAACCCTACATCATGTTGATCAACAACAAACGGGTAGATGCCTACAACTCAGATCGCTTTACCAACTTTGGCACCAACTCAGGTTACCTGCTTTGGGAACCTGCCTTTATGCAAGGCGAACCGGTTAAATAAAGTTCAACAACCTGTATCCGACCTCCAGCATGCGTGGGGGTCGGATACGGTTCATCAACGCCAGGGATACTAACAACCAAGACAGAAAGGAGACTGGCGGCTCACCAGGCTCGCTCAGCCAAACCTGGAACTGAGAGAGCTTTTTGCCGCCGAATCCGTATGGGAAGAGGCAGATACATCTTACGCAAGATCATCTTCTCGATAGTGATTGTCATCGGGGTGATTATCTTCAACTTTTTCCTTTTTCGGATCATGCCAAGCGATCCGATAAAATTAATCTTCAATGACCCACGCATCTCAAAAGAAAGCCAACAGAGCCTGAGAGAATCATTTGGATTGGATAAACCGGTGTGGTTTGACAAAGCCAGGCTTGAACAGGGTGACATCCTGGGGGCATTTGACAGCCAGTTTGCGGCGTATGTAAATAATCTTTTGCATGGTGAACTGGGTGTCTCCTTCACCCGGCGCATTGAGGTGAGGGATTTACTGATGAAGCGCGCCGGTAACTCCGTATTACTGGCTTTATCGGGCACGTTCATCTCTATTATGCTGGGCATTGTTTTCGGTTTGATCAGCGCCTGGAAACGCGGCTCGCGACTGGACATCTCTTTTCTGCTGACGGCGCTTTTAAGCACCTCGATCCCGGCTTTTTTCCTGGGAATCGTGCTGATTATCTTTGCGGGAAAACACTTTTCATTCGGCGGAATGTCTTCCGCAGAAATCAAACCGGAGGATGGTCTTGTATACTGGATCGACCTGGGAAAACATCTTTTCCTGCCAGCACTTACCCTGGCAATCGTTCAGACGGGTTCATACTTCATGGTAATGCGTAGCAGTGTCGTCGATATTCTTTCAGACGATTTTATACTGACGGCAAAAGCAAAAGGGTTCAACAACTTCCAAATTCTCAAAGATCATGCTTTCAAAAATGCCATGTTACCTATGGTCACTATCATTGCGCTGAACCTGGCATACACGGTCGCAGGTTCGATCCAAATCGAAACGGTTTTCTCATGGCCCGGCGTCGGGCGTTTGATGTATGAAGCTGTTCACATGCAGGATTACCCGGTCCTGCAAGGCGTTTTTCTGTTGATTGCTATCAGCGTCGTCCTGGCAAATCTGCTTGCCGATTTATTGTATACCTTCATCGACCCCAGGGTGAGAGCAGACTGACGGAGAAAAGATGAAAACTCTCAAGAGATTTTTTAAATCCCCTTTCGGGATGGCAGGAACCATCATGTTCTTGCTGGTTGTTATCGCAGCCGTTTTCGCACCCGTCATTGCACCCTACGATCCTTACGCAAGCATCAAGGTCACCATTGAAGGCATCTTGGCTCCCCCCAATGCGGAACACATTTTGGGTACCGATGATGCAGGTAAAGATGTCTTTAGCCAGCTCCTCTATGGCGCTCGCATCTCGTTGACCGTCGGTTTTTTTGCTGCGTTCATGTCTGTGGTCATCGGTGCTTCAGTTGGGCTCATTGCCGGTTATTTCGGTGGTAAAATTGGCAACTTTTTGATGCGCTTCGTAGACGTGCTCCTCGTTATTCCGCATCTCCCTCTGATGATGGTCATTATCGCCCTTTGGGGAAGAGGGCTTTGGAAAATTGTGCTGGTGATCGGTATGTTGGGCTGGACGTACACTGCCCGGCTGGTGCGCTCACAAGTCTTATCTCTCAAAGAACGCCAGTTCGTCATGCGCGCCCGCAACCTGGGCGCCAGCGACATCTCAATTATCCTCAAACACATTTTTCCACAAACCCTTCCCCTGATCGTTACCCAGACCGTGCTGGGCATTTCCGGGGCGATCCTCTCCGAATCGACACTGGCTTTCCTGGGGCTGGGCGACCCGTTGATGATTAGCTGGGGACGAATGATTAATTTCGCTTTTGAACGGGCAATGAGTTCGGGGGCATGGTGGTTCATCCTACCGCCAGGATTTGCCATTGTCTGGGTCAGTATGTCGCTGGTATTAATCGGGAACACGCTTGAAGAGATGTTCAACCCGCGCATCAAAACCCATCATCTGTTCAACCCCAAATACATGGTCGCTTTGCTCACTCAAAACCGTTTCAACCCAGGATCAATGGATAAAGAAAAGTGATGACAACCCCATTCTTACAAGTTAACGATATTTGTGTGGATTATTTGATCGAAAATAAGATCCGGCTGCACGCGCTTGACCATGTCAGCTTTTCCTTGAGCCCAGGGCAGGCGTTGGGTATCGTGGGTGAATCCGGATGCGGCAAAACGACCCTGATGTTAAGCCTGCTGCGGCTGCTTCCCAAGGAGGGACGCATTTCCAACGGACAGATTCGCTTTCAAGAAACAGACCTGCTGCAATTGTCCGAAGCAGAAATGCGCAGGGTCAGATGGAAAGAAATATCCCTGATCTTTCAAGGCGCGATGAATGCGCTCAACCCGGTACGAACAGTGGAAAGTCAGATCATAGAAGTGATGAAGCTGCATCAGGTTGCTGGGTCAATACAAGAAGCCAGAGAGCGCGTGGGAGAGCTACTCGAACTGGTAGGCATTCCAGCCAATCGGGCGAAACAATACCCACACCAGTACAGTGGCGGGATGCGCCAGCGTGTCATGATCGCCATGTCTCTGGCTTGCAACCCCAAAATCTTGATTGCCGATGAACCCACCACCGCGCTGGATGTGATGATCCAGGCGCAAATCATCAGCCTGCTGACCGATCTAAAGAAGAAGCTTGGGCTGGCGCTCATCCTGGTCACGCATGATTTGGGGTTGGTAGGAGAATTGTGCGATCACGCCTTGGTGATGTATGGCGGGATGGCAGCCGAATTTGCACCCGCTGAAGTCATTTTCAACAATCCGGCACACCCCTATACTCAGAGATTGCTGCAAGCTTTTCCAAACATCGCCAATTCAAAAAAGAAACTGGATTCGATCCCCGGCGCTCCACCGCGGCTGGACGATCTGCCGCCAGGGTGTCGTTTTGCTCCGCGCTGTGACTGCTGTGAAGATATTTGCCTGAAAGAGCCTCCGGCGTGGTTCGAAATCGAACCCGAACATTTCATCGCCTGCCATCTGCGAAGGAGACCCAACTGATGCAAGAGCAAACCATCCTGCAAGTTTCCGATCTATACAAGTATTTCCCCGTTCAAAGCGGGTTGTTGGGTAACCTGCCAGGGCGGGAAGCGCTGATGGTGAAAGCCGTTGACGGGGTATCCTTCTCGCTGGAAAAAGGCGAAGTACTCGCCCTGGTCGGCGAATCCGGTTCCGGGAAGACGACTACCGGCATGAATGTGCTGGGGTTGCAAAGCCCCACTTCCGGCAGCATTTTGCTTAACGGATTTGATATTGTAGATTGGGCGCGCGGAAGCGGTGAAAGCGTTGAAGCACAAGGCAACTTGAGTGGAATGTCTCGACGCAGTCGGATTTTAGCCCTGCGCCGTTTTGCCCAGATGATTTTCCAGGATCCTTATGAATCCCTCAACCCCAGGCAAAAGGTTTTTGATATCATCGTCGAGCCGTTGAATATCCACCAAAAGCAACTTTCAAAACCAGAAAAAACAGAGAAGGTTCGCCAGGCAATGGAAATCTGTGGGCTTCAGCCTGCCGAGCATTTCTGGAGCCGCTACCCTTCCGAACTGTCGGGGGGACAACGTCAAAGGGTGGTCATTGCCGGCGCAGTCATTTTGAACCCCAGCCTTCTGGTGGCGGATGAACCCGTTTCCATGCTGGACGTCTCTATTCGTGCCGAAATTCTCAAACTGCTGCGAAAACTATGCGACGATCACGGCATATCGATCCTTTACATCACCCACGACCTGGCAACGGCTTCCTATTTTTCCGACCGTGTGGCGGTGATGTACCTGGGGAAAATTGCCGAGATCGGCACAGCAGATGAGATGTTCCAACACCCCAAACACCCCTACACCAATGCGCTTCTCTCGGTCATCCCCATGCCGCCATCCATGCGTACAAAAGAAAAGGTGATCCTGACCGGTGAAACACCCAACCCGATTAAAATCCCGCCCGGATGCCGTTTCCATACGCGCTGTCCGCTTGCGTTTGATCGATGTAAAATGGAAGAGCCTCAACTCAAAAATATCGGCGGCAAACACGAAGTTGCCTGCCATCTCTCCTGATCTGGAAAGAGAATTGATGTCACAAACCACACCCATCACAAGTCCACGGCTTCAGGAACTGTCACATGCGCTGCAATCGGGAAATCAAGAAGCGTTGGAGCAGTTCTGGCAGGAGGTTGAAAAAACCGGCACACCGCTGATTGAGGCTTGTCCGCAGGAAGCCGAATATGCCCTGGTCACGTTCATCTGGAAAGACGAACAGCACCTGCAGAACATCCATATCTTGTGCGATTTTCTGGAAGACGATGGTGCGATGACACGCCTGGAACACGCCGGGCTCTGGTATAAAACCTGCCGCCTCCCCACCAGTCTTTCAACCGCCTATCTTTTTTCACTGAATGAAACCAATGAGCCTGTAACAGCCGAGAGCTTTGTCGAACGCGGAAAAGCCGGGCTGTACCGCCCGGATCCGTATAACGCCCATCCCCTTTTGGGTGAAAACACAGCCTTTCCGCGCGAGTCTTTGCTGAAAATGCCAAAAGCTGCGCCAGAACCCTGGATCGCCCGAAACCCGGCTGTGGATGCAGGAAAAATTGAGAAACATCTGTTTGCCAGCGAGCTGCTCAAAAACGAAAGACCGCTTTGGGTATATCTACCCACTGGTT
Source organism: uncultured Anaerolineaceae bacterium (assembly GCA_964426355.1). Lineage (GTDB taxonomy): Bacteria > Chloroflexota > Anaerolineae > Anaerolineales > Anaerolineaceae > JAJFTV01. The sequence continues at coordinate 6,013 of CAYRRA010000026.1, read as the reverse complement.
TCTCAGAACGACCTCAAAAGTATCCCTGGCTGATGATGCTTGACGGCGGTGCGTATCTCGACCTGGGCACGCCGCGCATCCTTGACAACCTGATTGCCGCTCAAAAAATCCCACCCCTGATGGCAGTTTTTGTCGAAAATCACGCGCATGCCACCCGCCATATTGAATCATCCTGCAACCCGCTTTTTGCGCGTTTTCTTGCCGAAGAGCTGGTTCCCTGGCTTCAAGCCAGTTACCCATTGAGTCGGCGCCCCGAGCAGGCAACCATCGGCGGTGACAGCTATACCGCCCTTTCTTCCATGTTTACAGCATACCGCTATCCCGGCGTATTTGGCAATGTTCTCTCACAAAGCGCGCCGTTCTTCTGGTTTCAAGGCATGGATCGAGAGCCCGAACCCGGCGAAGACCAGGAACCGGGCTGGCTTATCCGCCGTTTTGAAAGCAGCGAAAAACTGTCGCTGCGCTTACACATCAGCGTGGGCGCACTTGAAAGCGGCTTTGATCCTCACAACAAAGCCCAGACCAGCATACTCAGCAGCAATCAGCACATGCAGCGCGTGCTGAAGGCAAAAGGTTACCCGATGCAATACATCGAAACGAACGGCGGTCACGATTTTGCCAACTGGCGGCAAATTTTACCCGAAGCCATCCTCTACCTGGCAAATCGATGAATCCATATCAACTTCTTGGGAAAGGAGCAAGGCGGCTTCTCAAATTCTTTCGAAAAGCGCCTTTACCGAATATAAAATGAATAACGAATATTATCGTGAACAGGGACCCAAAGAGGTCATCACAGGAAAATCAGCGGTATGCAGCACATCTCACCCGGTGGTGACCGATACCATCTTACAAATCTTACAGGATGGCGGCAGCGCCATAGATGCCGGCATTGCTGCCTGCCTGCTGCAGCCGGTTCTGGAACCGCACATGACCACGCATGGCGGCAGCCTGACCATGCTCTATCATGAGGCGAAAACCGGTAAGACCCATCAGTTGAACAGCGTCGGCACGCTGGTCTCGGGTTTGCCGCCGTTCCGCCCGCTTCCGCCAGGGCTCGGCGGTTTTGTATTTCCCCCACCGGCAAAACCGCCCGTGGCTTGCATTCCAGGTTTTATGCCGGGGATCGCCGAAGTCTTCCGGCGGTTCGCCACGCTGCCCTGGAAAACACTCTGCGCTCCGGCGCTCCGTTGGGCAGAGGAAGGGCACGTTGTCTCCTCCTTTGAGTTCGGCATTTTGGAAACAATGAAAGGTTCCAACACCTTCTTTCCCTCCGGACGGGAGTTTTTCACACCGGGCGGTTTTACCCCCACCGTGGGTACACGGTTCAAGAGTCAGAAACTGGCTCGCACAATCAACAACCTGTATGAGCAAGGTCCTGAATACTTTATTGAAGGTGAATGGGCGCAGCATTTCGTTTCGGAAGCCAACCGGTTGGGTTGGAAGATCAACATGGATCACATGAAAGCCGTCCCGCCGCGCTGGCAGGAACCGTTGCGTTTCACCTTTAGAAATTATGAAATCGTACAACTTGCCCCGCCTGAGATGGCGGGTGTCTTTACGGCAATTTTCATGGGCGTTATGGAAAACCTGGATTTGCATGAAAACATCGCCTCCAGCAGCGACAGCTTCTACTACTTCGCACATGCCTTGCGGCGCATCCTGTGGGAACTGGGTCAGCTAAACGACCCGCTGCTGTTTGATAGCCCACTGGAAACCTGGCTGTCGAAGGATTATCACAAAGCGATTGCCCAAATCCTCAAAAACAGCCGTCCCAAGGTCGACCTGACCGAGCACATCCGGGTGAATTCGGGGGATGTTGCCCTGGCAGCAGCCGGTTTGCCAACCGCAGTAACCGGCAACCCGCCTGTACCGGTGGGAAGCTGCGAGATCAGCATTGTGGACGCAGAGGGGAACTGGCTAGAAATGATGAATACGGTGCAAAGCGGGGGCATTCCCGGCATGGTGATCGACGGCGTGCACATGTGGGGCAGCCATGCCATGGCAGATATGGGTTCCAGCATCGGCGGCTGGTTGACCGGCAATGGGAGAAATCGCTGCATCATCGGGCATACCATCGTGTTTGAAGACGGCAAGCCTTGCCTGACGATGGGCACACCCGGCGACCCCATTCTCACCGTCCCGCAGGTGCTCTGGCACATCCTCAGCCTGGGCATGGATCCGTACCAGGCGGCAGACCTCCCCCGGCTGTGGCAGTTGGAAAATGACTACACCGTGGCAGCCGAAAGCCGGATTGAGCCACAGACCGTCGAAGGGCTGGCTCGCCTGGGGATACAGCTCAAACCGTTGTGCGCCTACGACTTCCACTTTGGCTCCTTCCAAATTTGCTGGCGCGATAGGGCAACGGGAAAGCTTAACAGCTGCGCCGACCCACGCCGGGGCGGAAAAGCAGCAGGCATATAAGAGGTGGAAGATCACAAAGCACAAGTAAGATATAATAAATAAAACAAAACTTACAGGTGGCTGAGATGAAAGAACTTCGACTATACGATACCTATACGCGCAGCCTGCGTGACTTCAAACCGCTCAACCCGTCCGAGGTGGGCATGTACAGTTGCGGCCCAACCGTCTATGATTATGCCCACATCGGCAATATGCGCACCTACATCTTCGTGGATATCCTGCGTCGCGTGATTGAGTTCAATGGATACAAGATGAAACACGTCATGAACATCACCGACGTCGGACACCTGGTTTCCGATGCCGATACCGGTGAAGACAAGATGGAAAAAGGCTCGCGCCGCACCGGCATGACCGCCTGGCAAATCGCCGAGCAGTACACCCTGGCTTTCCAGAAGGACCTCGAACATCTCAACATTCAGCCGCCGCATATCTGGTGTCGCGCCACCGACCACATTAAAGAACAAATCGAAGTGATTCGCTGCATCGAAGAGAAGGGTTACACCTACCGCACCTCAGACGGTATTTATTTCGACACCTCCAGGCAGCCCGACTACGGCTACCTGGGTCGATTGGACATTGAGGGACAGCAGGCGGGTGTGCGTGTGGACATGGGTGAAAAACGCAACCCAACCGATTTTGCCTTGTGGAAGTTCAGCCCTCCCGGTCAGCAGCGCCAGATGGAGTGGGACAGCCCCTGGGGCGTCGGCTTTCCCGGCTGGCATATTGAATGTTCTGCGATGTCAGCCAGGTATTTGGGTACCTTTTTTGACATTCACTGCGGCGGTGAAGACCATATCACCGTACATCACCCCAACGAGATTGCCCAAACTGAAGCCTGCTACGGCACCCGCCTGGCAAATTTCTGGATGCACGGGTATTTCCTGCAGATGGATGAGGAAACGCGCATGTCCAAATCGGGCGGCGGCTTCCTGCGCGTGCAAACCCTGCTCGACCGGGGGTATGACCCGCTGGCTTACCGTCTCTTCTGCCTGAATGCGCTCTACCGCGCCAAGCTCACCTTCAACTGGGACAGCATCGACGCAGCAGCCAAATCGCTGGACCGGCTGCGCAGCACTGCCTATGAATGGGGTATGCCCGGGCAGGTTGATGAAGATTTCGTCGAGCGCTTTAGCGATCAGATTAACGACGATCTCAACATGCCGCGCGCTATGGCGCTTACCTGGGAACTGGTAAAAAGCGATCTGCCCCCTTCCGTGAAAAAAGCCACGCTGCTGATCTTCGACCGCGTGCTGGGTTTGCGCCTGGGAGAGTGGAAACCAACCGAGGTGGATATCCCGGCGGAAATTTTGCAGATGGCAGAAGAACGCCAGTTGGCGCGCAAGGAAAAGCGCTGGTCGGATGCCGATGCCCTGCGCGACCAGATTGCCGCCGCCGGCTACCTGGTGGAGGATACCCCCGAAGGACCGCGCGTCAAGCCGAAGTAACTGTACTTTGGTAGCGCACATGATTTGCGTGTAAGCGCGCCACCAGCTCCTCGCCGTCGACCAGCTCGATCGGCTTGCCTTCAGCCCAGGCGTGGGCATGCACCGAGAAAGTGCTGGTGGTAAAAATGAGCCCCCGGTCAGCGTGTTCGTGCATCATCGCGCCGTACAGGTCGCGCACCGCCCCCTCACCCACCGCGCGGCGTTTGTAGCGCTTGCACTGCACAATCCACTTGCCTTCATCGGGTGTATACACTGCCAGGTCCACGCCGTGATCGCCCGATTTTCCCACCCGGCGCACCACATACCCCAACGATTTGAAATAGCGCCCCACCTGCGCCTCAAATTCTGCAGCAGAAAGTTCGTGCAGCCAGTCCAGCGCCTCGCCGGCATCCTGCAAACGCTGGCGTAAAGCCATGCGCGACCACAAACGGGCTGCGCACAGACCACCCAGCAGCACGCCGGCAGCGATAAACACCCAACGGTTCGCCTCCTGCCCCGGCAGCAGCCCGGTGGATTGCTCATCCAGCAGAAAAAGCAGCAGATAAGCCAACGCCGCCAGAAGCCAGGCAGCAAACGCCCAGCGCACACCGCCCCAAAGCCGCTCGCGCAAGCCTTTTTCCCGGCGGGCGCCCGCCCAGAAACCCAACGGAAGCAGGAGCATCCACAGGGTGGAGAAAAAACGCAGGAGAAAGGTTAGAAACGCCATGTTGGGTTTATTATACCCACGAACATCAATAAATCAAACAAATTTTCTATGAATATTTTTCCCCAAAAGCACTGCTCACTTTTTCATTCAGAAGCTGCTTTTATAAGTCCGTATAATATTTCTAAAGGGATATATTTCAATTATAAAATTGCTATGCGCAGCTCAACAAATGTTCCCACTCAAAAAAGCGGACGCATCCGCATTCAGCCGGGTAAAATCGCGCTCTTTTTTCTCAGCCTTTTCTTGTTCATCCTCGGCGTTGCCTTAATGAAAGAAAGCGCTGCCGCGTTGACGCCAGTACTCTCCGCCCTTTCAGTTCGTAACCCTGCCGACAGCCTGGGCTTTGGCTGGCTCTTTGCATACCTGATCCTCAGCGGCTCACCCGTCGCCGCCAGTTCGCTCACTTTTTTCCACACCGGCATCATCGATCAGGAAAGCGCATTCAGAATGTTGATCGGCAGCCGCATGGGCGCCGGTTTTATCGTGCTGCTCATTGGCTTCATCTACGTGCTGCGCGGGCGTGACCGCTCCACCAGCCTCAGTATGGGGCTGCTCTCACCGCCGGAACCCCTCACTGCGATACCGCCGTCCGCCAGGCTGCACACCTTGCCGCCTTGAGCGCTGGCAGCCTTACCCTTCTGGCGGTTTTGAAGATCTCACAGTCGCAAGAAGGCAAAATGCTGCTGGAGCAGGCTACCGATGTGGCACACAAGGAACTGGGCGATCAATCCATCCCCATCCATACCCTGACGCGCCGCGGTCAACCGGGCAAAGAAATCCTGCAAGAAGCATCCAAAGGACATTACAATCTGATTGTGATGAGCAACTACCCCTGGCAGCGCCGCCTGAGAAACCTGCCCGGTTCCGCCAGCCATACGGTCTTAAGCGCAGCCCCCTGCCCGGTGTGGGTTGCAAAAGGTGAAACTCGCATCCCTCGCAACATTCTCTTGTGCGACAGTGGAGCGGTCAGCCCGCGCCTGGCACAACGCATGATTACTGCGCTGCCCGCCCTGCTTGCCCTGAAGCCCCAGGTCACCGTGCTGCACGTCATGTCGCAGATCAGTGCTGGACCGGGTGTAAAGGGATGGCAGTTGCGCGCTGATGCCAGCTTGCTGGTCGATGCGGACACACCGGAAGGAAAACTGTTAAAAGGCGATGCCCAGGCTCTGCAAACCGCAGGGCTCGAATGCCGCGTCAAAGTTCGGCATGGTCTGGTCGTAGAAGAAATCATTGCTGAGGCAGAAGAAGGAGATTACGACCTGGTCATGATTGGTGGACATTTCTATACCGGCTGGCAGGATTTACTGCTGGATGACTTGCAGCAGAAAATCATCGCCTCTTTGGAAAGATCTATACTGGTTATTCGCGGGGATATCGTCCCTCAGAATCCTGATTGAAACCGGTGTTGATATTCAAAAATAAACTTGCAAATATCCAGTCC
>CAYRRA010000025.1:18199-32298 GCA_964426355.1 uncultured Anaerolineaceae bacterium | reverse complement strand
CACATCTTGCAATGCGCTGGATGCAGTTCTCCCCATCGATTTGGGAAACAATACCGAGATACAGAGCGAAGCCCGATCGGGGCAGGAGGAAGCCCCAGTGGCAACAGAAGAAGCTGCCCCTGTACAGCCGGTAGTGGTCGATACCGGGCTGCTGGCAGCGTATGAGAATGCCCTCTCGGAAATTTATGACGGCGTCTCTCCATCGGTGGTCAGTATTCGCGTGGTAACGAAAGCGCAAAGAACGCAGTTTGAATTTGATTCAGAACTGCCGTTTCAAATGCCGGGGCTCCCGGAGAATGGCAAAGAGTATTATTCTCAGGGGCAAGGCTCCGGGTTTGTGTGGGACCTGGATGGGCACATCGTGACAAACCATCACGTGGTGGATGGCGCAGAAAAGATTGAGGTTACTTTCTATGATGGGACGACCGTCAGGGCAGAACTGGTGGGAAGCGATGGCAACAGTGATTTGGCTGTGCTCAAAGTGGATGTGGCGGCGGATTTTCTGCACCCGGTACAGGTTGCCAACTCTGACGAGGTAAAAGTGGGTCAACTTGCCATAGCCATCGGCAACCCATACGGACTGGAAAATACCATGACGGTGGGCATTGTCAGTGCTTTGGGGCGCACCATACCTACAACGGAGACCAGCCGTACCATTTCGGGTGGTTACTATTCCATCCCGGATATCATTCAGACTGACGCACCCATCAACCCTGGTAACTCAGGCGGTGTGCTGGTGGACAATTTGGGGCGGGTGATTGGCGTTACGGCTGCAATCCAGTCGACCAGCGGCTCGAATGCCGGGATTGGATATGCCATCCCGGCGAATATCGTCTCGCGTGTTGTCCCCGGTCTCATTGCGAATGGCAGTTATCAGCATCCTTACCTGGGGATCAGCGGAATGTCTTTGACACCTGACCTGGCAGAGGGCATGGATTTACCTGCCGAACAGCGCGGCGCCCTGGTGATTGACGTGACCCAGGGAAGCCCGGCAGGCAAAGCCGGATTGCGCGGCAGCGATAAGGAGTTCGTTGTGGACGGTCAAACATACCTGATTGGTGGTGATGTGATTACAGCGATCAATGGCGAACCGGTGAAAGAGATGGATGATCTGATTGCCTATCTTTTCAGCCATACTGAAGTAGGGCAGAATGTGACCCTTTCCATCTTGCGTGATGGTGAAGCGCAAGAAGTTGAAGCGCTTCTTGTTGCCCGCCCTGGTACGCAAAACGAACCGCAGCAGGTATCACTCGATCAGGATAAAGGCGCCTACCTGGGAATCATCGGGCAGACGATGACATCAGCGATTGCAGAAGCGATGGATTTGGACAAGGATCAAAACGGTGTCCTGATACAGCAGGTGATCTCCGGTGGTCCAGCAGATGAAGCCGGATTGCGCGGCAGTTACAAGTCGGTGACGATTGACGGAAAAGAAGTGTTGATTGGGGGAGATGTGATCACCGGGTTTGATGGAGAGCAGGTTGAGTCGATGCAAGACCTGGCTGCCCTGCTGGCTGAAGCTCGCCCAAACCAGAAGGTGAAGCTGAACATTTTGCGCGATGGGCAAAGTAAGCGTGTCAACCTTACCCTTTCTGCCCCTGTCAACGATTAGACGATTGCTGAGAAGTCAACTTTCTTGATTTTTTCTCCTTTTACACGGGCAGCTAACCTGTCGGAACCCAGGTTGGCTGCCCGCCCATGTTTGAAACCTTTTGGCTTTTTCGGCAAGTTGACCCCTTGAGGGAATTCTTTTACAATACTATTGTGAGTTACCATTCAATCAGTGTGTTTTTTGCAGGATTTTTTCGCACCGACCATGACCCGCCAGAAAATAGGTAAGGGGTTTTGTTTTACCCATATCTGATTGGCTCAGATACAGGTGCGTACCTGATTGTCTCATTTTCTTAAATGTACCAGAATGATCGAGGAAGAATAAAAATGGCTAAACTTGATTTCCCTTCACGGCGTGCGCCGTTTTACAAAGATGTCCCTGATGAACAGTGGAATGATTGGCGCTGGCAGATGCGCAATCGGCTGAATACTGTGGATGATTTTGAAAAAGTGCTCAACCTGACAGACAGTGAGCGCACAGCGTTGAGTTCACACAACCTGTTTCGGGTGGATATCACCCCCTATTATGTCTCATTAATCGACCCCGATAACCCGCTTGACCCCGTGCGCCGCCAGATTGTGCCGACGGCAGAGGAAATTGTGCCTTTCACCGGGATGATGGAAGATTCACTGGCGGAAGACCGTCATTCACCCGTGCCCGGTCTGGTGCACCGCTATCCTGACCGCGTGCTGATGCTGGTGACGACCCAATGCGCCTCCTACTGCCGCTATTGCACTCGCTCTCGCATCGTTGGCGACCCTACCGCTACCTTCTCACGTGAAGAGTTCGAGATGCAGATCGACTATCTCAAGCGCACACCACAGGTGCGTGACGTGCTGCTTTCCGGCGGTGACCCGTTGGCTTTAGCTCCCAAAATTCTTGAGGAGCTTCTCAGCCGGCTGCGAAAAATTCCCCATATCGAAATTGTGCGCATTGGCAGCCGCATTCCCGTGTTTATGCCGATGCGCGTCACGGATGAATTGACCGACATGCTGCAAAAGTATCACCCGCTGTATATGAACATCCATGTAAACCATCCTAATGAGATTACGGCGGAGCTTGCACAGGCGACTGATCAACTTGCGCGCGCGGGTATCCCGCTGGGCAATCAATCGGTGCTGCTGGCAGGGATTAACGATTGTGTGCATATCCAGCGCAAGCTGGTACAGGACCTGGTGCGCATTCGGGTGCGCCCGTACTATCTTTACCAGTGTGACCTGGTGGAAGGCGCCGGGCATCTGCGCACACCGGTTGCCAAGGGGATCGAGATTATCGAAGGTCTGCGCGGGCATACTTCTGGTTATGCAGTGCCCACTTATGTAGTCGATGCTCCTGGCGGCGGTGGGAAGATTCCCCTCGGTCCTAATTACCTGGTGAGTATGTCGGATCATAAGATTGTGCTGCGCAATTACGAAGGGTATATCACCACATACGAAGAACCCACCGACTATAAGCTGCACGATCCGAAGACCTGTAAGTACTGCCAACAAAAACGCATCGAACCTGGTCAATCGGGTGTGCACGGTTTGTTAGATGGCGATGAAATGTTTATCAAGCCTGAGGGCTTTGATGTCCTTCACAATCGCGGCGGCGGTGCACACCGTTTGCGCGCAGACAGCGAGAAGTGGAAACCCCTCGGTATCGGTGATGGTAGTAAAGACGTCAAGGAGAATGGAGAATAGCGTGTTGAAGGAAGGGCGAAGCTGCTTGTGCTTGCGCGCCCATTTTTCACGGCGGTATTTTTCTTGGAGGAGGTAACATGCATTACCGGCGATTAGGACGGTCCGGGTTGAAAGTCAGTGAAATTTCATTGGGGACCTGGCTTACCATCGGTAACCATTTGGATGAAGACGCTTCCCGGCAGCTTGTGCGGGCTGCATTCGATCATGGCATCAATTATATTGACAGTGCCGACATCAATGCCAACGGGGAGGCTGAGACAATTTTGGGGAAAATCATCCGTGACTTACCGCGCAGTGAGCTGGTTCTGTCCAGTAAAGTTTTTTACCCCACTTCCGCCGGTCCGAATGGTCGCGGTCTTTCACGCAAACACATCGTGGAATCATTGCATGAATCACTGCGCCGGCTGGGCACCGATTACCTCGACTTGTATTATTGCCAGCGATACGACCCGGATACCCCTATCGATGAGGTGGTACGCACAATGGACTCGTTGGTGCATCGGGGCAAAGTGCTTTATTGGGGCACATCCGGATGGGAGCCATACCAGATTGCACAGGCTTTTGGCGTTGCGCGGGAGCTGTCTTTGACCCCGCCCACCATGGAACAGCCGCATTACAATATGTTCAATCGCGAAGAGGTGGAGCTGAAACTTTCACCGCTTTGTAAGGAATTTGGGCTGGGACTCACCGTTTGGGGACCGCTTTACTTTGGTATTCTTTCCGGCAAATATAACGATGGTATTCCGCAGGGCAGCCGCGCTTTGCGAGCCGATTCGGGTTGGATGCAGGAACACCTTGTTCCGGAACGGATAGCTGTGGTTCGCCGTCTGACAGCCCTTGCTTCTGGATTGGGGATGACCACGGCACAACTTGCCATAGCCTGGCTTTTGCGTCGCAAAGAAGTGAGCTGTGTGATTTGCGGTGCCACCCGCGCAGAGCAACTTGATGAAAACCTGGTTGCCGGTGAAATGCACGATCATTTTTCTGATGAAACACTCGAACAAATCGAGCAAATACTAGGTAATACACCTCTTTAATCTGCTCTAGCATACTGCTTGCCGGTTGCTTTTTCGGGGAACCGGTAAGCAGTGTGTCTTCTCAATTGACAGGATAATCGCTTGAAATTTTCATTTATACAAATCACTGACCATCACCTGGGGGAATCGGACGACGAACGTCCCTATGGTTACCCGGCATCCTTAACATTCAGAGCAGTGATGGATCAAATTGCTGCCCGTCACGCCAACAAGGTCGATTTCATTGTATCCACCGGCGATTTGGTGAACCGCCCCACTGATGCAGCCTATCAATATGTGATCCGCTTGTTGAATCTTAACAAAGCAGATGAACTGCCCGGTCCGCATCGCATCCGTTACGGACGGTTGTGGGATTTTCCGCTTTATTTACTGCCCGGCAACCATGATGACCGCGAAACCTTCTTTAACAATCTCTATCAAAACATCCCACAGAGGCGCATGCTTTCCAGCTTTCGTCATCAGGGCATCTTGTTTGTTTGCCTGGATTTTGGTCCGTTGGATCGGGGCGAGCTGACAGACGAGCTGCTTGCGTTTACGGAAAATGCGTTGTCTGGAGATGAACCAACCATTCTGCTGATGCATCATAACATTGTTCCGTTGGGCACTCCCTGGCTGGACCGCTTCATTCCAGACAGTATTGAAAAGTTTTATTCGCTCCTGCGCGGGAAAAACGTAAAAGCCATGCTTTGCGGGCATTTGCATTCCAGTTATGAGCGTTCGTGGGATGGAATCCAGGTGCTGGGGTTACGTTCAACAGCTTTTCAATTCCGCTTCCAGGGAAAGCCAATACTGGCACTTCAGTCACCGCATTACCGCCTCGTGACCGTCTACGATGATGGACGGGTCGAAAGTAAAGCGGTGAAGGTCCCGCTGCCAGCGGGGCTAAGAGAGGATAAAGCCTGACCGCTCAGGCTTTGGATTCTGTTTTTGAGCGTCTCAACCGTTTAAGAATGTGTGGTTCAAAGACGCGGTAAAGCTCTAACACACGCCAGAAAGCCACCGCAGCCATGCCATGTGCCAGAACAGCGAAGAAGGGCGGGTACTGGTAGGTGTAATATGTCCAGCAATGCCGGGTGGTCCCCCAAAGTTCGAGGAAGTAACCCAGCCCTGATCCGGCTGCGAATACCAGCAGCGCTGCCCGGTGGTTCTTGTTCGTCAGGATGAGAAAGGCGACCAGGAAGAGCGCCATCAGGGTGAGTGATTTATCCAGCGTAAACCGGACAAAAGAGAACATGAGCAGGTAGAAGGCGGGAAAAACCAGCCAGTAAAGCCAGCTAAAAAACTTATCGGGTAGCTTTTCCGTCCATAGTTTAAGGATACGGTACAGGCGGTCAATGGACAGGCTGGCGATGGGCCAGGCGGGGATGATCCAGAGGGGTGGACGTTCGTTGGTGTAATAAAACCACAGGTTGGTCTGCGTGCCCCAGCTTTCGATGACCAGCCCGCCGAACAATCCGATGCCAAAAATGGTCCAGTCTTTTTTCAGGTCTGCGTTTGCCATAATCAATAACGTCATGGCGAGAAAATCACCCAGCAGTAAGTAATCTACCTGGTACCAAAAAGGGATGGAAGGATCGTATGTTTTCAGGTAAGCGATGACCAGGGGCCACCATACATAACCTATCAGGAAAAGGAGTGCAAGAAATCCGCTGAGCAGGTAATAACTGGATTTTGTCCAGCGCAGCGAACTGCGCACATTTTTCCAGAAACTATTTTTTTGAGGGACGAGGTCTTCCTTTGACATGTTTTTCCTGTAGGTCTGGCGACTCTGTGAGGGAAATCCGGGCGTACTGGTCGTGATGATGAAAAAAGACAGGGCAGCGATTTGCGTGCTGCCCTGCTTGAGGTTGATGGGCTGATTTTACTTGAGCACAAGGACGTCTTGTGCTTGCAGACCTTTTTCTCCTTGTGTGACAGAAAACTCGACTCGCTGGCCCTCTTCTAACGTGCGATACCCGTCGGAAAGAATGGCACTGAAATGAACAAAGATGTCTCCACCAGAATCTCGCTCAATGAAACCGTACCCTTTGGACCCATTGAACCATTTGACAGAGCCCTGTTCTTTTTCAGACATGATTTGGAACTCCTTTCGAATATGAATGCTGAATGTTGAATGCTGAATGGTAAACCGGTTGTTCCAAATCGGAAAAGCGAATTTTTCTTTTTGGAAACGTCGATTACACGCAACCGATTTTAGCACGACTTTTAATGAGGTGTCAATATTTCAAAAAATGCTGAAATTGCCTCTTGCAAAAAATAATTGTATCGTCTATAATATGAGTACAAGCCTTCGGGTGCCCCCCTCACCCGCGGGCTTGTGCTTTAAGCATCTTTACCTGTGGAATCCCACAGGTAAAGACTGCGGAATTCGCCAGTAGAAAAGCTCCCCCGATTTCTATATACTAAACTCAATCATTTTTATTAATAATTATCCATTTCAATCCATCCCCGCAAAATTTCTCAGTAACATTTTGCACAGGGGGGGGAACCACACTACCGAAAGTGCCTGCTTTCGGTAGTGTGCTGTTTTTTGGGGAAAGTCACTTCATTTCAGGCTAACCTATAAAAGTTGGCTTTACCTGAAAAGTTTCAAGACTGTTCTTTTACCCGTATCTGCTCCCGACCAATTTCGCTGTAAAAGACCTTATTTATTGAACAAAAACCGATGAAGCGATTGCCCTATGTATCTACTTTATCTGTTTTACCAACAAAGTGTACAATGATAGTGGAGATTAATGCCGATTTTTCTGCAATATGTGACCCAATTTTGGTTTCCAAACCAGCCTGTATGACTCTTTGCCTGGCTTATGAAAACACTCCAATTCGCACGCTATGGTTTAAATCTTCTTTCCATCCTGGCACTTGCATTGATTGTCTATGCCATAGGTGTTATCGTGGGGCATCCGGGGAGTGCCGTGTATTGGTCTCATAAGACAGGTGAAGTATTTCGAATCGATGATTTCCCTGGAGCCCCGGATGAACTGCAAGTAGGTGATATCATCCTTTCCGTTGATGGTCTGCCGCCCTGGGAAGCGCTCTCGTTTATGGGGAAATCTGTGGGAGAACAGGTGGTATTGGAGGTTCTCAGGGACGGTGAGGTAATCCAGGTCGTCATTGAATTGTTCAAAAAAGATATACTCATGATTTTGGCGAGTTCTGTGCCGGTATGGATTGCGTTAACATTCTGGGCGGTTGCCGTTCTGATTCTTTTCTTCTCTCGCTACAACACTGAAACCGGCATGGTGGCGCTTTTTCTGCTGTTGATGTCGTTATCGCTGAGCATAGGAAGCATTTCTTCCATTGTGGGAGGGGTAATCGCCTGGTTGTTCGTGATTATCAGGCTGATTGTGGGTCCGGTGGCTTTGATGACGCATATCATCTTTCCATCGAGTGAGAAGGTGCGTGTGAAGAAACCGTTCACGTTCCTTTTGTTTGGATTCACATTGGCTTTGCTCGTTTTCTCTTTTTTACAGCCTTCATTAGCGATGGAAGTCGTCTCAACACCGGCGTATGCCTGGTTGCTCTGCAACCTGCTGATCACCATCTGGGTGGTGGCGGAAAAATATCTCACAGCGCCTTCCGCCGCTGTCCGCCGCAAAACCGGCACAATCAGCTTGATGTTGACGATCAGTTTGCTTACGTTTACCCTCGTTACGGTTTTACCGGAGATTTTGTTTGCCAGACCCGTGCTGCCGTATGAGATTTCCATGCTGTCTTTGTTACTGATACCAGCCGGTTATGGCTTTGCGGTCTTTCAAAATAAACTCATCCATTTGGAACGGGTGATCAATCGCAGCGCAGCGATCATCTTAATGTCGCTCACGCTGGCAGGTTTATATGTGCTGGCGTATTATGTGCTGGTTTTGATTCTTCCTGTGGAGACGCAAAATCCGCTCCTGTGGGGCTTGATTATCACTCTGCTGCTGACAATGGTTTCCCCTACTCTTTTCAGCGCCAACCGGCAACTGGTAGACCGTTTTCTTTACGGCGGCGGATATGACCGGTTTACAGTGGTACATGATGCTTCAATTTCACTGCTTGGGGCAGAAAACGACCTGGAAAACCTGGCGATGACGCTGTGTAAGACACTCTGCGTCTCGATGAAGCTGGATTTTGTTCATTTCCTGCTTGAAAATGGGCAGTTGATGCAATATTCAACGCGCGAAGGGCAGAAACCTATCATCACGACCCGGTTTGACCACAAAGCTGTGGAGGAAATCTGTAACCATCTTACCAGAGGTCAAAATGTTGACATAAATACATTGCAGATTTTTCTGAGTGAAAAGAAAAGCATATCCTCAGATAGCAAGATATTGTTGGGTGAGCGCCCCAGCCTGGTATATCCTTTGAGTAAGAAGAACATTTGCTATGGGATGCTGGTATTGGGTGGGAAGTTGGGCGATGAACCATTTACCCGGGCAGATATGGATATCCTCGATGTAATTGTTCATCAAACCAGCATTTCAATTCAAAACATAAAGAATTTGCAAGAAATTGAGAAAATGCATCACAGGCTGATCCAGACACGCGAGGAAGAACGCAAGACCATTGCACGCGACCTGCATGATTACACAATCCAATCATTGATTGGGGTTAACTATTCGCTAAACGCTTTTCGCTCAAAACATGCCGGAGAATATGCTGACAAAATACAAACTGTACAGCTTCAAATTCGTGAAACCATCGATGAGTTGCGGAGGATTTGCTCTGAACTGCGCCCGCAGGCATTAGACCTGTTTGGACTGTTACCCGCTATGCGCGCCCGGATCGAAGAACTGCAACCCAACTTACCTTTTAATATCGAGTTTCTGGTGACGGGGGATGAGCAGTATGAATTTCCCGAACCGGTGGCTTTTGCAGTGTATCGTGTTTTTCAGGAAACGATCATAAATATTCGTAAACACGCTCATGCCAGTAAAGTTGTTATCCTGTTAAAAGTTGGGCACAAGGATGTTGAAATTGAGATATGGGATGATGGACATGGTTTTGATGTGCCCACCAATCTTAAGTCATTCTCGCTTAACCAACACTTCGGTCTGGTGGGTATTCAAGAGACGGTTGAGGCTGTTTCTGGTCAATTTTTAATCCACTCTCGTCCAGGCGATGGATGCTCCGTAAGGGCGGTGATACCGCTGGATGTGGAAAATGAAATGGGAGGAGAATAAAATGACTACGATCAAGATAATGATTGCCGATGATCACCCTGTTGTACGCTCTGGAATTTGCCAGGAGTTGAGTAATCATGCTGATTTTGAGGTAATACGGCAGACAGATAATACCGATGATGCCTTATCGCTGTCATTAGAACTTTTACCGGATATCCTGATTTTGGATCTCACCATGCCCGGAAAGGTCAAAGCGATTGATGTAATTCAC
The DNA here is from genome assembly GCA_964426355.1 of uncultured Anaerolineaceae bacterium. Taxonomy (GTDB): domain Bacteria; phylum Chloroflexota; class Anaerolineae; order Anaerolineales; family Anaerolineaceae; genus JAJFTV01. The sequence continues at coordinate 22,591 of CAYRRA010000025.1, read as the reverse complement.
CAGATCAAAGAAAAATGCCCGTCTGTTCAGGTTCTGGTTATTACAGCTCATAAAGACGCCAGCGTGGTGATTGGTGCGATCCAGGCAGGCGCCGACGGTTATTTGCTAAAAGAGGAAGACCAGGAATCGATCCCTGTGGCAGTGCGAACCATTGTGAAAGGCGATGCCTGGGTGAGCCAGGGTGTCACCAGGGTGCTGACGACGCGTATGCAGGATGCTGTTCGGCAGCCACTGATCACACAGCGCGAATCGGAGGTGTTGCTGCTTTTGTGCGAAGGATTGCGCAATGACGAGATTGCGCGCGAATTGAGCGTCACACGCCGTACCGTGGAGTTTCACATGACAAATATTATGGACAAGCTGGGGCTGGATAGCCGCGGTAAAGTGATTGCCTGGGCGAAGAAAAACATGCCAGCGATAGACCTGGTTCATCACAGGGGTGGTTCATTTTGGTAAACAGCGTTGTTAATGGCAAAGAATGGTTGAACGGAGAAAATAAATGAAGCCTGTTTGTCGCCCTTACCAGACCGAAGATGATTTTTGGCGGATGCGTGAATTTTTGCGCCAGGTCTTTATGCTCAACGGGCGTCTTGAGCGAAGCTGGCATGTTGCCCGGCTGGAATACGCACGCTGGCATGTGTGCATGAACTGCGATAATGTCCGCCTGGAAGACGTGGCTTTTCTGTGGGAAGCCGAGGGGCAAATTATTGCCTTCCTTATGCCGGATGGCGGTCCGGGTGAAGCCCATTTTTGCATCAACCCCTTGCTGCGTACGGCAGAACTTGAGGAAGAGATGCTGCAAACGGCGGAAAATCACCTGGCGAAGGTGGCATCCGACGGTAAGCGAAAATTGTTCCTGTGGGCGCCGGAACAGGATGTGCCGCGACAGGACCTCTTTCGCCGTTATGGCTACCGCAAGGATAATTGGGCAGAACATCAATGGCGGCGCGACCTGGATGAACCCATCCCCGCTGTGCCGCATCCAGCCGGGTACACCCTGCGCGCCCTGGGGGACGGACTCGAGTTACTGGAGCGCTGCTATGCTTCCGGCTTGGGTTTCCATGAAGGGGATATCAAAATTGCCGTGGAGAACCGGGACGATCCTACCTGGTATCGTAATATTCAGACCGCACCGCTTTACCGCCGTGACCTTGATCTGGTTGCAGTTGCTCCGGATAGCGCCATTGCCGCGTTCTGCACCATCTGGTTCGATGACGTCACCTGCAGTGCATATTTTGAGCCGGTGGCTACCGTACCGGCGCATCAGAGACGCGGTTTGGGTAAGGCGCTGCTGACCGAAGGGCTGCACCGTTTACAACGCATGGGTGCGACGCGCGCTTTTGTGGGCGGGTTTTCCACAGCAGCAAACGCGCTCTACCGTTCGGTGATGGGTCCGGACCACGAGCTCTATGAACCCTGGGTGAAGGAATGGTCGGCAGTTGCACTTTCGAATGACAAAACAGAATAAAACTCTGCTGATGGCATGTAGGTGAGCCTGAGCTGAGGCGTAGATCAAAGAATGTGAGGGAATGGCATGTCGCTATTAAATCGAATCTTGCTCGATGGAGCAATTCTTTCCGTATTGGCATGTGTTTTCATTGTGGTTTCGATGCATATCAACCCGCGAATATGGCTGCATGATTATCCAAAAGCAATCCAGGCAAGTGCTCCCCCAAAGACTGAAAAAGAAAAGAGCCTTTCATTGGTCATTGGCATTCCATTTTTGCTCTTGTTGAGTGCTGTTCCACTGATTTCCACTTTTTTGCTCAAGGGACAGAGTATTCCGGAAGCTTCATTTCTAACCCTTTTTCTGAATGCATTCGGTGTGGTTTGGGCTTTTAATATTGTCGATTGGTTGGTGCTGGATTGGTTGATGTTCTGTACAATCACGCCAAAATTTGTTGTGATACCTGGTACAGAAGGAAACCCCGCCTATAAGGATTATCTTTTCCATTTTCGCGGATTTCTGATAGGGACGGCTTTTTCAGGTGTTGCCGGTCTTGTTATCGCCGTGATTGTATGGCTTTTCTAGCGGCAAAAATAATTCGCCAAAAATTCTTTTACAAACTTTAGAGTTTTTCTGGTTCCAGTGAAAAAATGTGCCATCATTTGAATATTTCCCTCCGTTAAAAAATGAAGAGGGATTATACTATATCGTTGAATACTCGAAGTGATGAGCCGTTCATCACTCCCGAAAGGGGAATTTTTTTACTATCCTCTTAACAACTGGATTAACCCAACAAGGAGACAATATGCTTAAGACGAACGAGAACCAGATTGTTGAATTTATCCTGCTATGCCAACCCGGGCAGCCGCGTATCGGCTCGAATTGGGAAGTAGATCGTTTTGGAAAACCGTTTATTCTCCCTTCGATCGGTGGAATTACATTGAACATCCAGGTGGGAGATTCTGCCTTTGGATGGGCGGGCGACCACGTGGAACCTGGAGTAAGCTGTACCGCCGATACGAACAAACCCTTTGAACACCCCAACAACTCCCTGCAGATTTTTGCCTGCGTGGGCAATAAAGCGCGCCTGGGATCGGGCGAGGCTAAGGGCGAAGAAGGTGTGGTGCTGGGGCATCACGGCGGCAGCGAGCATGTGATTGTGGACTTCCCGCGTTCGGTGAAGGAAAAACTGACCTATGATGATAAGGTTGTGATTTTCGCCAAAGGGCAGGGATTGGCATTGAGCGACTATCCCGAAATCGCCTTGTTCAACCTGGACCCCGACTTGCTGAAGAAGATGAAGATCAAGGAACTGGGTGGGGGCAAGCTGCAAGTACCGGTGACTACATTGGTGCCGGCGGCGGCAATGGGTTCGGGCGTTGGCGCAGCTCATGTAGCCAAGGGCGATTATGACATTGTCACGGGTGACCCCGATACCGTGGCGGAGTACAGGCTGGATAAGATTCGCTTTGGCGACTTTGTAGCGCTGCTGGATCATGACAACCGCTATGGGCGCGACTATCACAAGGGAGCCATCACAATCGGTGTGGTGGTGCACAGCGACTGCAAACTGGCTGGGCACGGACCGGGTGTGACCACGTTGATGACCTGCGGGACATCGCTGATTGAGCCAGTGATCGACCCCAAAGCGAACATCGCTGATTTGTTCGGCATCGGTACACAGGCATAAGGTTCGGTAAATTCCAGGATATCGGAAAGGAAAAAGCAGCATGTTGAAGACAAATGAAGAAAGAATCGTCGAATTTATTTTGCAATGCCAGCCAGGACCACCAAAGACCAGCGGGATGTGGAAGGTCGGTAGGGACGGCAAGCCGTTTATTTTACCCGGTATCGGTGGGGTAACATTGAACCTGCAGGTGGGAGATTCTGCCTTTGGATGGGCAGGCGACCACGTGGAACCCGGTGTGAGCTGCACCGCCGATACAAACAAACCCTTTGAACATCCCAACAATTCCCTGCAGATTTTTGCCTGCGTGGGTAACAAAGCGCGCCTGGTATCGGGCGAAGCCAAGGGCGAAGAAGGTGTGGTGTTGGGGCATCACGGCGGCAGCGAACATGTGATGGTGGACTTCCCGCGTGCGGTGAAGGAAAAGCTGACGTATGAAGACAAGATCGTGATCTTCGCCAAGGGGCAGGGATTGGCGTTAAGCGACTATCCCGAAATCGCCTTGTTCAACCTGGACCCCGACTTGCTGAAGAAGATGAAGATCAAGGAGCTGGGCGGGGGCAAGCTGCAGGTACCGGTGACCACGCTGGTGCCGGCGGCTGCGATGGGCTCAGGGATTGGCTCGGCGCACGTTGCCAGCGGCGATTATGACATCGTCGCCGGTGACCCCGAGACCGTGGCGGAGTACAAGTTGGATAAGATTCGCTTCGGCGACTTTGTGGCGCTGTTGGATCACGACAATCGCTATGGACGCGACTATCACAAGGGCGCTATCTCAATCGGTGTGGTGGTGCACAGCGACTGCAAACTGGCAGGGCACGGTGCTGGCGTGACCACGTTGATGACCTGCGGGACATCGCTGATTGAGCCAGTGATCGACCCCAAAGCGAACATCGCTGATTTGTTCGGCATCGGTACGCAAGTGTAAATTTGTTGAATTCGTGACTCCTGAGGGCATAGGGTTCTCTACATAACCCTATGTCCTTTGTTGTTTCAAAGGTCGATCAGGGATTTATGATTGAAGGAAAAACTGGATGAAGCAACGCGCGATTAAATACTCTTTGCTCGCAGTATTGGGGCTTCGCCTGGGAACCAGCCTGTTCCTGGCGTTGTTAAGTGTGATTATGCCAGTAGAGCAATGTGCCTCTTTTCCGTGTTCGCAGGAAACATACGCGGAAATGCAAGAAGGGTGGTTTGCCCGCTCCTTCCTTGCACCCTGGTATCGTTGGGACAGCGTGCACTACCTGGACCTGGCTGA
>CAYRRA010000025.1:0-18099 GCA_964426355.1 uncultured Anaerolineaceae bacterium | reverse complement strand
GCGGCATACAGCGAATCGCTTTTCCTGGCTTTTTCCCTGGGGGTTTTTGCCGCTTTGCGCAACCGCAGATGGCTGCTTGCAGGGCTGTTGGGCGGACTTGCCACGCTTACCCGCCTTCAAGGCGTATTTTTGGTACTACCTCTGGCTTGGGAGGGGTTGCTCTGGCTGCGGGAAAAGCCATTTGAACAGGACAGGCGTTCTGCGCGGCGCAATTTAGCTGGTCTGCTTGCAGCCGGCATGCTCATCCCGCTTTCAATTGGGGCATATTTCGCTTATACCCATTATGTGCAGGGTGCGCCCTGGCTCTGGCAGACCCTTTCTTCCCATTGGGAGCATCACCTCGGCTGGCTGGGTGAAGGGCTTGTGCGCAATTTGATATTTTTACTGACTCATCCGTTTCAATGGATCCACATTAGCATCTTCTTTGACCTTTTCCTGCTGTTGTTCTTTTTAGTGTTGGTGATTAAAAGAACCCCGGGCATGCCGTTTGCGGTTGTGCTGTATGGCGTGGTCATGCTGGTGTTTCCTTCTTTGGATCTGTCAAATAACTGGAACACCATGACCAGCATGGCGCGCTATGTGCTGGTTGTCTTTCCGGCTTTCATATCGTTGGGGTTGCTGCTGCGCGGCAGATTTACACGACTGGCATGGCTGGTATTTTCGCTGTGCAGCCAGGTATTATTATTGACTTGTTTTTACAAATGGATCTGGGTGGCATAAAAAAACCCCTCCCGTTCCCCCAGGGAGAGGTTTTAGTCCAAAACAATCTTTTACAGAGGAGATTGTGTGTTTGGTATGTCTGGTTTCGGTTAGACCAGCCCTGCGATGTGTTCGCAAGGTTTTTCCTGACCGCCTTCGCAGCCGTTAGCGCCGTAGCGTTTTACCAACTGCGTACCGATATCGATCAATCGTAAACCTGCCGCAGCCAGCAAACTTCGTATATCGATGATCTTTCTCCTGTTATGTGCTCTGACCAGCCTTTCAAGTTTCATTTGTTCGAACTCACGTTTGATACTCTCCTGGCGGGCAGCAGCGTGAAGTTCAATGCATTGTATCAAATGTTGTTCCATGAGGTTAAATCCTTTCCCTAAAACCATTTCACTGTTTCAAGAGTGGTAGGTTTCCTTCATAACCATTCCTTACATGGGTCGGATCGGTTATTTTTTCAACAGCATTGCCGAAATGGCATGCAACGTTTCTTCGATACGTCCAGGGTTGAGCGTATAATGCTTTGCGCCTTGCTCCCAGCTAACATTCAGGTATCCGGTTGCTGCGAGCTGCAGCAGGTGGCGGGAAGCCGCCGACTGGCTCAACCCGAGATGATTCATTACTTCAGTAGAGTTCATTTTGCCGGTGGACGAGATAAGCTGCAAAATTTTCAGGCGGGTTTCATCTGCGAGGGCATTCAAGCGCACCAACACCTCAGCTCGTTTTAATTCAGGCGCTTCAACCACCATCCCACGTGGTGACCGCACGCCAAAAACCACCCATTTTGTCTCACTGAGCCCATATTGATAATAATACGGTCCGATATGGGCAGACGGTATAAAAGTTACTTTGCGAACATTTCCCAGTTTCCTCTTAAGTTTCTCATAATCAACTCCTTGCCCGACATCCAAAATCATGTCAACTGCTTCTGGTATCGATTTGCTGTATAGATCGAGCCCTTGGAAGGCATTTACGGTTTCGCTCAAAACGGGTACGACTTTTCGCCATTCTTCATCCATAACCTCTTCCCAAATATTCCAGAGGTGCGCCACGATGAACTTTTGCATGGCGGGCGGGTCTTTAATCAATTGATAAGCTGCCTTCTCCACTTCCACATTGACATGCTCTTTCCCAAAACGCTCTCTGAGGAAGTTTAGATAATCTTCGGCGCTCCCCAGTAGACTTTCGGGATCGATTTCGTCGGGTTTGTCCAAAAAACAGCCGCTTTCGCTCGATCTCCTGCAATCCACTCGCAAGTACACACCGAACAACCTGTCGCGCAAGCGAAGTGGGTCTTCTGACGCCAGACTGCGGATATAGTCTGGAAAGCTGGGCAGGCTTTGTTCCGGTGAAATGGCGTAGTGCAGACCGTTAAAAACAACGCGGTGGTTCCATTTCAGTTTGTCATTTAATCGTTGCGCAGTGTTGTATACCCATTCATTGAAGCCGTAAACCTTCTCTGATTTGAGCAGTAGAACCAGGCTGTTGAACACGTTGAAAACCGGTTCCAGTGCTACCTGAACACGGGATTCTCCATCTGCGCCGATCCACTGATCTCTTGTAATTGGCATACTTACTCACCTGCTTATTTGGCTTACCCTGCTTATTCATGTTACCCGCTAAAGTGGGTAACATGAATATTATATAACATTTACTAAAGTTGTCAAGGGGTTTGCATGAGATACGCAAAATGAGGTAGGTTATTAATGAAAAACGGTTGAATGTGCAGGAGCATATCCGGGTTGTTCAGAAAGAACAAAAATCATCTATAATCAGGACTCATATCTTTCTGGTTTACCCCATTTCTTTATCGGAGGCATTTTCGATGAAAAATACAATCATCCTGGGTATTGTCGGCGCGTTAATCACCGGTGTGTTGATTGGTTTGCAGTCCTCTTTGAGCAACCGCTCCGGGCAGTTGATCGGTCCACTGCGAACCGGGTTGTTGACCAATATTCTGGGCGGCGGTATGGCGTTACTGGTTTTGCTGGTTGCATTGGGTGGGCGCTGGCTCGGATGGGAAATTCCGCCCCGCCAGGCATGGGTGATGTTGATGGCTTCCGGAGGATTGGGAATTTTCATCATTATGGGTGTGGCTTTTTCTCTGCGCTATACCGGTGTGGTGGCAGGCTTGGGTACCATCATTTTAGGGCAGATGCTGGTATCTACTGTTGTCGATGCGGTTGGATGGCTGGGATTGCAGCGTATTCCATTCACCTGGCAGCGGGGTTTGGGTCTGGCATTGATGGCGGTTGCCATATACCTGCTTTTACCGCGCCAATAGCCGATTTAGTGCGTGAATTTCACTGGAATCGGAAACTGTTTCGAGTTAGAATAATAGAAAAGGAATTCACCTCGTTTTGTGTTCCTTTCGAGCGAGAAACAGGTGAACAACTTGCGGTAATTGGATGACCCTGTGCAGTGGATGCGAAGAGCGTCAGTTGATTACCCAAGAACCAATTTATAGGAGGTCTATAAACCATGCCGAGTATCATCGATGTTGAAGGAATTGGTAAAACTTATGCTCAGAAGTTAAAAGAAGTAAAAATTGCAACGACCGAGACATTGTTGGAAAAAGGCGCTACGCCCCAGGGTCGCAAGCAAATAGCTGAAGCTACCGGTATCAGTGAGAAACTGATCCTGGAATGGGTTAACCTGGCGGATTTGTTCCGCATCAAAGGGGTCGGTGAGGAATATTCCGACCTTCTGGAAGAGGCGGGAGTGGATACGGTGGTAGAGCTTGCAACCCGTAATCCGCAAAACCTGTTTGCGAAGATAGTCGAGGTGAATACCGCAAAAAAATTGGTTCGCAAGCTGCCAACTGAAGCGCAGGTGGAAGCCTGGGTGAAAGAGGCAAAAGAGCTGCCAAGAAAAGTACACTACTAAGGTATGTCCTGTTGGGCGAGGCTGTTAAGCCTCGCCTAAATCCTGATTTTTCCCGGTAAATCCTCATTTCTCTTGATTTTGCGAGCAGGGGAGCTTGCATAGGTTTAAATATTATAGAGCAGGGGAATTTTTTTACCCCCCCTTTTCCAGGATTTTCCTTTCAAGGTATCCTGATCTGTTCTACATCCCATTAAATACTGTTTACAGGAGCGACGAATTATGGAACGAATTGAAATCCGCCAGGTGAGTGGTGACGAGTGTTTGGAGATATTGCGCCAGCTTCCCGGTTATGCCTTTCGTTCCTCTCCTCCGCTGCTTGAAGAAGCAGCCAGCCGTGCGATGCTGGATGAGCGTGTGGGGTCGTATTACCTGGTTCTATATGAACAGGGTGCTCCTGTGGCTTGTGCGGCGCGCGTGGAAATGACCCAGCATGTGCGTGGCGCGATTTTTCCGATGGGTGGCATTTATGATGTGGTGACCCATCCAACAGCCCGCAGAAAAGGGTATGCGCTGCGTTTGCTTACGCAATTGTATGATCGTATGCATGAAGAAAAATTCCCGCTCACCGGGCTGTATCCCTTCCGTGAATCCTTTTATGAACGCCTGGGGTACATTACCTTTCTGCAGCCAAAATGGGTTAAATTGCTGCCTGCCAACCTGGGCGGGCTGCTCAAAAAAAAGCTGGATGGCAAGGTTAAGCTGAAGCTGTTGAGTGAATGCTTTGACGAGTACCACACCTTTTTGCAGCAGGTACAACAGCAGCGGCACGGGATGGGTTTGTTCACTAACCGCCCGCTTTCACCTGGGACACGCAATGATTACTGGGTCGCTTTTGCCTGTATAGATGGGCAAACCCGCGGTGTGATGCTGTACAAACTGCGCGGTGAGCAAGAAATGGCTTTTGACCTGCGCGCCCTGCGTTTCTATTATCTCGATCCACGCGCCCGGGTCTTGCTGTTGGAATGGCTTGCCCGCCATGTGGACCAGGCGCGTTCGCTGGAAATTTTGCTGCCGCCGGATGAACAACCGGAGACCTGGCTTTCAGATATTCAGGCGAATGTAAGAGGTGATGTGTTTACCGGTATGGGACGTGTTTTAGACGTAGCCGGCTTGGCTGGCATTGAGACGGGAGAGGGCAGGTTAACCATGCAGATTCATGACCCTCATTGCCCCTGGAACGAAGGAAGCTGGGATTTTGAAAGCATGGACGGAAAATTACAGGTCAAGAAGAGCACACAAACCGGCTGCGACCTGTCCATCCAGGCGCTTTCAGCTTTGGTGTACGGCGTTTTTGACCCGCAAGATTTCGAATTCCGCGGCTGGGGCAACCCTGACCCGGCTCAGCAAGCCGCCATGCGCGCCATGTTCCCGCCTCGTCAACCGTACCTGCATGAATTATTCTAGATTTTGGAGGTGTGGATATGCGTGTGAATGAGTGTATCGCCTGCCGGGATTTTCCCTGCCAGGATGTCCGTCATGATGCATATATCCTGCCGGATGTGGAAATGGAGCCCGGAAAAATTGCCCTGGTCATGATTGCAGAGGCAGTCCCGTCAAACCCCGCTGATTATTTCTATGCAGGTGAACAGGCTCAATTCAGCCAGACCACACTGCTGGCATTTAAGGATGCCGGGTTACAGGTTGATACCGTCGACGATTTGCTGATGAATGGGATTTACCTGACAACGGCGGTTAAATGCGGCAAAACCGGTTATGGCATTCAAACGGGCACAATCAAGCAGTGTTCCTTTCTGCTGGAGCGCGAATTAGTGCTGTTTACCGGTGTAAAGGTGATTCTGTGCATGGGTGATGTTGCTATTAAAGCCATGAATGCCATTGCTGCCCGGCAGGGTGAAGCGCGCGTGATCCCGGCTGGTTCTACATACAAAATTCGCGGCGGAGATTTTTATTACCGCGGCTGCCGCGTTTTCCCTTCTTATTTGCAAGCCGGTCCCAGCTTTTTTATCGAGAAAAGCAAACGCCGGATGATTGCCGAGGATATTGCTGCTGCGTTGAAGATAATGGCTGATTGACCGTTCCCTGAACCAAATAATGAACGCCCATGAGGATCCACTTGCCGGTTTGCGAACGACACCGCAAAAATTGGTTATGGTGGCGGTGCTTTTGTTGGTTTTTATCTTCCTGGTTGCTGGCATTCACTACGCTTTCAAAGACAATACGCCCGGCATCGATTTTTATGTCTACTGGCGGGCTGGGCGGGCTTTTTTTCTGGAGAAACGCGACCCATATAGCGAGGAGGTTACAGCGCTCATCCAGTCTGGCATTTATCACAACCGTGAAGCCCTGCCGGGCGAAGATCCGATGAAGTTTAACAACCCGCCATTTGCACTGCTCCCGGTGCTGCCTTTCCTTCCGATCCGTTTTGATTGGGCGCAGGCTGGCTGGATGGCATTGAACATTCTGTGCCTTATCATAATGGCTCATTTGAGTTACCCGCGTGCGCCTGGGTTGCTTGTCCTCTCGTTGCCTTTTTACTACCCGGTGGCTTTTGGCTTGATTCTGGGCAATTTTGCCATTCTGATTTTTGCAGGATTGGTTTGGGTCCTCTCCAGGCTGCAATCGAAAAAACCGATCACCGTCCCCGAGCAGGTTGTGATGGGCGTAATCCTGGCATGGGCGAGCGCAAAACCGCAGATGGTCTGGCTGTATGTTCTCCTGGTCGTTTTGACCAGCCTGCGTTTAAAGTCATTTTATGTGCTGATCAGCTACCTGGGCAGCCTTGTCCTGCTCTGTGGGCTCATGTTCTTGTTTCGCAGCGATTGGCTCAGCGGCTGGATACAGCATATACAGTCTTTCTCGCAGTTTCATCCATCCGCCCCCTGCCGACAATTTTTCCTGGAACGAGTCTTTCCGTCTGCGTGGACGCAGTTTGCGTGGACGCAGTTTGCTTCCTGTTTTCTTCAAGTTTTGTTGGCTGCTCTTTTTGTCCTGGCGTTTTTTCTCTGGGCGAAACAAAAAATAACCCTGCCGATGATGCTATCGTGGTGCAGCCTGGCGATTATTTTCATCCACCCAGTTTGCATTTCGTATGACCAGGTAGTGTTGTTGATCCCGGTATTTTTCTGGGTAGCCCAGGCAAAAAAACGTTCCTGCATTCCCGGGGTGGTGTGGGGTGCGGGCTTGATTCTGCTGTACCTTTTTTTTCCGGCATCCAGTCGATTTGAACTGCCCTGGATGGTGAACCAGATGCCAATTGTGCTATACCTCTTCTGGATGGTCGTCCTGCATCTCGAGTGGATTTTTCACCGGAAGGCAATAATACAACAAACGAGGTAAATGAATGAATCAGAAACCGCAGAAAAAAACGACCTGGCTCTATTGGGTCAGGCTTGTTCTCTTTACCTTTGTATGGGGCGTTGTGGTTTTACTGGTGACCTGGGCTTATGTCATGGCGGGAATGATGGTGCGCCCGGCACCCAGCGTGGCGTGTTGTGAGACCCCCGCGGATTATGGCTTTAGCTATGAGAAAGTAAACCTGTCAACATTGGACGGGATACAGCTTTCCGGCTGGTATATCCCCTCACAAAACGGGTCGGCGGTTATTTTGATGCACGGTTACGGCGGGAACCGGTTGGGGATGCTTCCGCAGGCATTGATGTTGGCGAGGCATGGGTACGGCGTGCTGCTGTATGACCAGCGTGCCAGCGGCGAGAGCGGCGGAAGCGCGCGCTCGTGGGGTTGGCAGGATGTGGAGGACGTCCAGGCAGCGCTTGATTACCTGGAGACACGCAGGGAAATTGCACCGGGGAGGTTGGGGATGATGGGCTGTTCTACCGGCGCCGAGATCACCATTCTGGCGGCAGCCCGTTATCCGCAGATTAGCGCGGCAGTCGCCGATGCCCCCACGTATTCATCCGCAAAAGATTTGCCTGCCCCATTTGATCTGGAGGGGTGGTTTTCTGTTCCTTTCACACCGCTTTTCCTTCAATTCATCGCCTGGAGAAGCGGGGTGGAACCGGGGGAGGCTTTGAGCGATGTACTTCCGCAGATTGCCCCACGCCCTGTATTGTTGGTCAGTTCCGGCTCCGGTCTGGAGAAGGTACAAGGCGAACGTTTTCAGCAAATGGCGGGCGAAAATGCACAGCTTTGGCACATCCCGGAGGCTTCGCACTGCGGGGGTCCACAGGCGCGCCCCCAGGAATATGAACAGGTCATGGTCGATTTTTTCAGCCGGGCTTTTTCGGATGAGACACCGCTGCCCGGCAGCCAGGCAGGCAGCATCAATCGCTTCCTTTTCAGCGATTCTTTGGTACAATACGCCCTTGTGATGCAGGACTGAAGGGATGCCGCACACAGGCTCTGCCGTGCGCAATGGTCGGGGGATCCATTGAGTTATTCCTGATGGGTTGGAACATAAACGGTTGTAAAAAAGCCGGGCAGATACTGAGAGATATCCAATATATGCAGAAAGTTCTCCAACGAGCGGAACGCTTTGAGTTGGGGGTTCGACCCTGTTTGCAGGTGCCTCAAAATTGTTTTCAATCCTGTCATCCATCGAAAATTGATTTATCTGGGAAGTAAAAATGGAAGCAACTATTGAACTGGTATCGACCAGTGTGTACACCAACCGGCGAACTTTTGCCATCATCTCGCATCCCGATGCGGGAAAAACGACATTAACCGAGAAACTCCTGCTGTACGGCAACGCAATTGAACTGGCGGGCAGCGTGCGTGCACGTAAGAACCAGCGCAGTACCACATCTGACTGGATGGAAATGGAACGTGAGCGCGGTATTTCGATTACCTCTACCGTCCTGCAATTTCCTTATCGCGAGCGGGTGATCAATTTGCTGGATACACCCGGTCACCAGGATTTTTCTGAAGATACCTACCGCACCCTGGCAGCCGTTGACAGTGCGGTGATGGTTCTGGATGCCGCTAAAGGCGTAGAACCGCAGACGCGCAAGCTATTTGATGTCTGTCGTAAACGTCATATCCCGGTATTTACTTTTATCAACAAGATGGATCGCCCGGCTCTCTCACCGCTGGAACTGCTGGATGAGATTGAAGAGGTGTTGGGAATGCAGCCAGTTCCCATGAACTTCCCGGTGGGTGATGGCGTGAACTTTAAAGGCGTCTATGACCGCGGAAGGAAAGGTGTCTACCTGTATGACCGCACCGAACGAAACGAGCGCATGTCTCCGGAAGAACTGTATTCGATCGATACACTGTTAACCACAAAGAAAGTCCATCCCGCTCAAATTGAAAAGCTGCAAGCCGACCTTGAACTGCTGGACGGCTTGGGGATTGAATACGATCACGAGCTTATGCTCGCCGAAGAACAGACCCCGGTCTTTTTTGGCAGCGCGCTGACCAATTTTGGCGTACGCCTTTTCCTGGACGAGTTCGTGGAGATGGCTCCCGCTCCGCAGCCTTTTGAAAGCAGCCGGGGCAGCATTCATCCGCAGGAAAGCAAGTTCTCAGGTTTTATTTTTAAGATCCAGGCAAATATGAACCCGAAACATCGTGACAGCGTGGCATTCTTGCGGGTTTGTTCAGGGCGCTTTGAGCGCGGGATGGAAGTGATCCACGCACAGAGCGGGAAGACATATCGTTTGCAGCGCCCTTACAAGCTCTTTGCAAACGAACGCGAAATCATCGACGACGCCTATCCCGGTGATGTGCTGGGTTTGCCCAACACAGGCGATTTCGGCATCGGCGACACTTTGTGCCAGGACGCATCTTACCAGTTTAACCCCATCCCTCGCTTTCACCCCGAGCATTTTGCGATCCTGCGCAACAGCGACCTGACCAAGCAAAAGCAGTTTAGCAAGGGACTGCATCAGTTGGAGACAGAAGGCGCTGTACAGGTCTTGTACCATGTCGATGCGTTCAAAAGGGAGCCTGTTCTGGCGGTGGTGGGTGAATTGCAATTTGATGTGGTGCAAGCCCGGCTGGAAAACGAGTATAAAGTCCCCACCCAGCTTGAGCGCATGACTTACAGCATGGCGCGTTGGATCAGCGGACCAGAAAGCAGTCTCCAACGAATTTCTGACCGCTCAAACGTGCTTTTATGTCTCGATGCCCATCAAAAGTACGTGGCTCTGTTCAAAGACCCGTTTTATCTCAAATTTGCTGCGGAAAAATATCCTGATTTGCATTTTGAGACACTTGGATAAAACGATAAAAGATAAAACCCACACTACTGCGAACAAACGCTATAATAGATACCAGGTAGAAAGATGAACTGGTAGCCGTCTTTCAAATTTTTCCATTGCCGGCGGAAAACAGAAATCTGCAAGGGTTCGTTATCTTGCTGATGTGAGAAAAGGATTGTTTGGATGGCAGATGTGATATTGGTTGTGGAAGACGAATTAACCCTGCGGGAGACATTGGTTTATAACCTGGAACGGCAGGGTTACGAAGTGGAAGCTGTAGATGATGGGCAAAAAGCCATTGAGGCAGCCCGGCGTTTGAAACCCGACCTGGTTTTGCTGGATATCATGTTGCCCAAGATGGACGGTTTTGAGGTAACGCGCATCCTGCGCAAGGAAATGAACATGCCCATCTTGATGCTGACCGCGCGTGATGAAGAAATCGACCGCGTGCTGGGGTTAGAAATGGGCGCAGATGATTACCTGACAAAGCCGTTTTCAATGCGCGAGCTGATTGCACGCGTGAAAGCCCAACTGCGCCGCGTGCATCTTTTGCGTGAAGAAATGTCCGGCGAAAAGGTTGGCGCAAACGATTTGTTGGTTTTTGGCAGCCTCACCTTGAACAGTACCCGTCATGAAGTGCAGTTGGATGGGCAGATGCTGCCAATGAAGCCCAAAGAGTACGATTTGCTGCTGTATTTTGCACAGCATCGCGGTCAGGTGCTATCCCGTGAGCGAATTTTGGAGCAGGTTTGGGGTTGGGAATACATTGGGGGCACGCGCACCGTAGATGTACATGTGCGCTGGCTGCGCACAAAAATTGAAAAGGATTTACTTAACCCACAACGCATCGTCACCGTGCGTGGGGTGGGTTACCGGTTTGATGGGTGATTGAAAAGGCGGAGTAGATGTTTCGCAGTATTCGCTGGCGGATTGCATTCTCCTTTGGTGTTTTGATCCTGGCTGCCATGCTGGCTTTCGGTTTTTACCTGAGCGGTTATACACGCAGCCTGTATATGGATAACCTGAATGAGTCCATGACTTCACAGGTACGGCTGCTTGGCGTGGCGTTGGCTTCGGATTGGGAGTCGATCGATATAGCGCAGTACGATAAACTGGCGCGCGATTGGGCGGATGCCAGTGGAAACCGGGTGACGATCATTGCTCAGGATGGTGTCGTGTTGGGCGAATCCGCTGAAGATCGCAGTGAGATGGACAATCATCTTAACCGCCCGGAAGTGCAGCAGGCTTTGGCTGATGGGGTTGGCAGCAGCATCCGTTTCAGCACCACCAAAGCTGTGCGCATGTTGTATGTGGCTGTGCCCGTGCATTTGAATGGAAAAACAGTCGCTGTTGTGCGCATGGCTTATCCGTTAACCGAAGTGGAAGAAAGCGTTGCTCGTTTACAGCGCGATATCTGGTTGTTTTCGTTTCTGGCGGCATTTTTGGCAGTTTTGTTATCCTTCTGGATTGCGCATTTAATCTCCCGCCCGGTTGCCCGCATGACACAGCTTGCCAACCAGATTGCAGAAGGCAAACCTGGTGAGTATGTTCAGGTGAGAACAGCCGATGAAGTTGGACAACTTTCACAGGCGTTGGGGCGCATGTCAAACCGACTCCAGGAACACATTGAAGACCTGAAAAACGAGCAGGTGAAGCTCTCGGTCATCCTGGCGCAAATGACCGATGGTGTAGTGATTGTGGATCCGCAGGGGAACATCTCGCTGCTGAACCCGTCTGCCGAGCAAATCTTCGTCATCTCACAGCAGAAGGCACGCGGACAATCCTTGATGCGCGCCCTGGGGTATCATCAGATTTTTGAAACCTGGGATGCAAGCCAAAAAGAGGGCAAGGAGAAGACAACAACGCTTGAACTGACGTATCAACAGCGTTTTATCCAGGTGATTGCCACACCGCTGGGCGGTGAACTACAAGATCACACCCTGCTGCTTTGCCAGGACCTTACCCCCATCCGGCGTCTTGAAACCGTACGGCGTGATTTTATCAGTAACATTTCCCATGAATTGCGCACCCCGCTGGCATCGCTGAAAGCATTGGCGGAGACATTACAGCTCAGCGCCATCGATGACCCGCAGACCTCACGGCATTTTTTGGAACGGATGGATACGGAGATCGACGCGCTGACGCAGATGGTCAACGAACTGCTGGAGCTGGCACGCATTGAGAGCGGGCGTGTGCCGATCGATCTCAAACCGACCGATTCGTACCGGCTGCTCGTGGCTGCCAGTGAACGGCTTAAAATGCAGGCTGAGCGCGCCGGTCTGCTACTGGAGGTGGAGGCACAGCCTGACCTGCCAAAGATCCTTGCCGATGGACCGCGCCTGGAACAGGTGCTGGTCAATATCATCCACAACGCGATTAAATTTACCTCACCTGGTGGAAAAATCACCGTTTTTGCCTATCCAGAAAGTGGTATGGTTTGTTTTGGCGTACAGGATACCGGAACCGGCATCCCACGCGATATGCTGCCGAGGGTGTTTGAACGGTTTTACAAGGCAGACCAGGCGCGTTCTGGCGGGGGTACCGGTTTGGGTTTGTCTATTGCACGTCACCTGGTAGAAATGCACGCCGGACGCATCTGGGCGGAGAGCCAGCCAGGAAGAGGCAGTACTTTTTATTTCACCATCCCACAAGCTCGCCATTGATACGGGTAGGATACATTCCAACCACAAGCCGATTCTTTACCGGTTGTTAACCATTCGTTAATCAACAGTTACATTGGCATTAACGCCTGCATGTTAAGATGTGCCAGAGTATAAAGCGAAAAAAAAACTCTGGAGGATTTTTACATGCAACGAAAACTTTTCATATTTCTGGCTGTGCTCATGCTGGGCGTTATGGCGCTAACAGTATGCCAACCGAAAACAACAGCAACGCCCGCTGCTGCAGAGCCAGAACCCACCAAAGCTGTTGTTGAGGAAGCAGCCCCAACCAAAGCTGTAGCAGAAGCCACGGAAGAAACTGCCGAGGAAGTGCCCGAAGTGAAACTTCCCGAAGTAGATCCACTCAGTGTAACAGGCAATATTGTAACCGCTGGCAGTTCAACGGTATATCCGCTGGCGGAACGCATGGCAGCTCGTTTCAAAGACGAGGGTTACAGCGGTCTGATCACGATCGACAGCATTGGTTCCGGTGCAGGATACGAGCGTTTCTGTGTGACCGGTGAGACCGATATTGCAAATGCCAGTCGTCCGATCAAGAGTTCTGAAATAGAAGCCTGTCGGGCAATTGAGCGCGAGCCGATCGAGTTTCGAGTGGGTACCGATGCGGTTGCGGTGGTTGTGAGCAAAGAGAATGACTTTGTAAGCGAAGTAACGCTGGAAGAACTGGCGTTGATTTTTGGGGCAGCCGAGACCTGGGCGGATGTACGTGCGGAATGGCCCGCCGAGCCGATCCTGCGATATATTCCTGGGACAGACAGTGGTACATTTGACTTCTTTGTAGAGGTGGTATTTGAGAAGGATGCGACTGCGCACCTGGAAGCCACGAACACGCAGTTGAGTGAAGACGACAATGTACTGGTACAGGGGGTGGAAGGTAGCCCGTATGCAGTAGGGTACTTCGGATATGCTTACTATGCAGAGAATCAGAACAAACTGAACATTCTAACGTTGGATGGAATTGAAGCCACGAAAGAGAATGTAGATGCGTTCACCTACCCTCTGGCGCGCCCATTGTTCATGTACTCGGATGCCGCCATTATGCAGGCAAAACCACAGGTAGCAGCATTCCTGAACTTTGTTCTGACCTATGTCAATGAAGAGATTGAGACGGTAGGATATTTCGCTGCCAACGATACGGACTTGAATGCAGCCCGCCAGGCTTGGCTGGATGCTCAATAATCGTTGAGTAAAAAGGGAATTACTTGTCGGTAGTAAATTTGCTGCCTTCCCACAGGTTTTTAGGGAAGGCAGCAACCGGTCAACGCCCCTTTTGTTGTTCTCAATCATTTCAAGGAGATTTAATGGATTCATCTAATTTAGGTGATGCTCTGCGTAAACGTCCTAGATGGGGCGAGACCCTCATTCAAGGGTTCTTGTTTCTTTGTGGTGCGCTTTCTATTTTGATTACGATAGGGATCGTTTATGAACTTGGCAAAGAATCACTGTTATTTTTCACCCGGCAGCAGTGGGAAGAAACGAACAGAACGCTTGAGAAAGAAGTCTTGTCAAGCGCAGCGACGGAGATTGAAATTGACTCAACCGGTAAAACCCTCGCGATGGGAGACATCATCCGTATTGGGAGTGAGGTAATGCAGATTGAAGCAGTTCAGGGGAACATCGTTACAGTTGAGCGTGGTTTCCAAAATACAAAAGCCGAGGTTCACGAACAGGGAGCCGAACTTAGAATAGCGAGAAGGGTCACATTGTCGGAATTCTTTCTGAAAAAGGATTGGAACCCCCAAATCGGCAAGTTTGGTATCTGGGCTTTAGCCAACTCCACCATCCTAACCTCCGCCATAGCCATTCTCGTTGCGGTGCCGGTTGGTTTGAGCATTGCCATTTATTTGAGTGAATACGCCACGCACCGAGCGCGAAGCGTGTTGAAACCGATCCTCGAAATTCTGGCTGGGATTCCCACGGTGGTATATGGCTATTTTGCGTTGACGTTCATGACCCCGCTGCTGCGCACGCTTTTGGGGAAGGATGTGGTCGAGATTTACAATACCGCTTCTGCTGGCATTGTCATTGGCATACTCATCATCCCACTGGTCAGCTCGATGAGCGAGGACGCGCTGCACGCCGTACCGAATGCCTTGCGTGAGGCTGCGTATGGGTTGGGCGCCACCCGCCTGGAGACAGCCTTTAAGGTTGTGCTGCCAGCAGCAATTTCAGGCATTGCGGCTGCGATCATCATTGCCATCTCGCGTGCGATTGGCGAGACGATGGTGGTAGCCATTGCTGCGGGCGCCGGACCGGCATTTACTTTCAACCCCTTCAAACCTGCTGAAACCATGACCGGGCACATTGTGCGCATCAGTGGCGGCGATATCAGCTACAATTCACTGGATTACAACAGTATTTTTGCGATCGGCTTGATGCTTTTCCTGATGACGCTGACTCTCAACATCATCAGCCAACGCATTGTGCGCCGTTTCAGGGAGGTGTATTGATGGCAGACCGATCCGATTCACCCCTGAATGCACCACAATCTACCAAAAATGGCTTTGTGCCGAATCTTACAAAACGCCACCTCCAGGGAAAAATATGGCGGAATATTTTCCGTATTTCCACGTTGTTCGGTCTCCTGGTCTTGGTTCTATTGATGCTCAACATCATCAACAAGGCTTTTGGTTACGTCTCATTTGAAGCAAAAGTGGATCCGGGCTCGCTTGCCCTGGATGGAACGGCGCTGGAGGATATGAGCAAAGAACAGCTCGTCCAGGTCTTTCAGGAGAATGTTTCTTCCGGTTTGTACCGGCGTTTTGAAAGCGAACAGCCCTTTGCTGAACGCTCGGAGGACAATGTCTATGCCCTGATCCAGGAATGGGTGATTAAACCCGAGGTGCTGCATGTCTGGACGTTTTTTGACTCTATCCTCAACGCCAGGGAGATCAAGGAACAGGTAGCTCAAGACGCAGAACACCCCAATGCTTACCTGCGGTTCTACAGTTGGTTGGATTTGCAGTTTATCACCTCTCCACAGGAGGCAGAGGTGCTGCGGGCAGGGGTGCGCACAGCCATTTTGGGCTCGCTGTGGACGATCCTGATTGCGATTCTGTTCGCTTTTCCGGTGGGCGTATCGGCAGCGATTTACCTGCAGGAGTATGCGTCTGATAACCCCATTAACCGCATCATTCAGACGAATATCAATAATTTAGCCGGTGTGCCTTCTATTATTTATGGTCTTTTGGGGCTGGCAATTTTTGTGCGTGCGCTGGTCAAACTCACCAGCGGCGAGCTGCTTGGATTAACCGACGCAACCACTGCCAATGGGCGTACTGTGCTTTCCGCCGGTCTCACGTTGGGGTTGCTGGTGCTGCCGATGATTATCATCAATGCACAGGAAGCCATCAAATCCGTACCCGGCTCGCTGCGTGAGGCAAGTTTTGGCTTGGGTGCCACAAAATGGCAGACGATCTGGCATCATGTACTGCCAGGTGCGATTCCTGGTATACTGACAGGTACCATCCTGGCTGTTTCGCGCGCCATTGGTGAAACGGCGCCGCTGGTTGTGGTGGGTGCGTCCACGTATATCAATGTCGACCCCAGCGGTCCGTTCTCCAAATTTACGACCCTGCCGATTCAGATTTACCAATGGACGTCACGACCCCAGGACGAATTTCGCGGGTTAGCCGCCGCCGCAATAATTGTGCTGCTTATTTTATTGTTATCATTAAACGCAATTGCCATTGTTTTGCGTAACCGTTACAGCCAGAGTCAATAAAGGAAAATAATGGATAAAGAACCTCAGGAACAATCACGAAACAATGTCATCATCGAGGCGCGCAAACTGCGCATCTATTATGGTGATTTTCTCGCGGTGCGTGATGTTGATCTCGGCATCAAACGACAGAACATCACGGCAATTATCGGTCCTTCCGGCTGTGGGAAAAGCACCATGCTGCGCTCCTTTAACCGGATGAATGAACTGGTTCCGGCAGCCCATGCCGATGGGGAAATTTTATTCGGCGGGGTGAATATCTACGACGCACGAATTGACCCGGTTGAGGTGCGCCGCCGGATAGGCATGGTTTTCCAGAAGCCAAACCCATTCCCCAAGAGCATCTATGAAAACGTCGCCTGGGGTGCCCGCATTAACGGTTTCAAGGGGAATATGGATGAACTGGTCGAGCAGTCGCTCACTCAGGCGGCATTGTGGGATGAAGTAAAGGACAAGCTGAACCAGAGCGGGTTTTCGCTGTCTGGCGGGCAGCAGCAGCGTTTGTGTATTGCCCGCACACTGGCGACCAGACCTGAAGTCATTTTGATGGATGAACCTGCCTCTGCATTGGACCCGATTGCTACTTTGCGCATCGAGGATTTGATGCAAGTGCTGAAGCAGGACTACACCATCGTAATTGTCACCCACAACATGCAGCAAGCCGCGCGGGTTTCCGATTTCACTGCTTTCTTTAACATGGATGAAAATCGTGCCGGATACCTGGTGGAATATGGTGAAACACGGAAAATCTTCACCAACCCGCGCGAAAAAATCACAGAGGATTATATTACCGGGCGTTTTGGTTAGGTTTGGGTATTTCATCTGCTGACTTTCAACCGGTAACAGCGATCATTAAACGATACTGAGATAATCATCCGTTTATAAACCCTGCAAGACAGGCAGGGGTTTGTTCAATGCAGCTATGCACCACTGTTCTTTTAAGATAGAGAAATTTACTGATTGAGGAAAAATCATGACAAGAGATACGTTAGACCGCATTATCCACCAGTTATTTGAGGAGGTGATTGTGCTGGAAAGCATGGTGCGCCAGGCAACTTTAGAAGCCGTTAACGCACTGGTCAGGCGAGATTACCCGACCTCCCGGCGGGTTTACCAGGATGACCAACGCGTCAATGAAAAACGTTTTACCCTGGAGACCAATTGTATCGTCGCCATCGCCACCCAGCAGCCGATGGCGGTTGATCTTCGCATCCTGGCTTCCATTTTGGAAATCAGCACCGAACTGGAACGAATGGGAGATTATGCCAAGGGGATTGCCCGAATCAATTTGATGCTGGAGGGGCAGGAACTCCCGGCGCTGGTTCATCACTTGATCCCTATGTCTGAACTGGCAGCCAACATGCTGCTCCGTTCTGTGAAAGCTTTTGTGGATAGCGATTTGGATGAGGCGCGCAGCATCCCTGTAATGGATGATGAAGTCGATGCCTGTTACAATCAAATCAGCCAGGGGCTGGTTGAACTGGTATCCGCCAACCCTGAGCTGGCGGAAAGCGCCAATTATCTCCAATGGGTAGCGCATAACATCGAGCGCATGGCAGATCGTGTTTCCAATATCTGCGAACGCACCGTGTATGTGGTGACCGGGGTAATGTACGAGTTTGAGAACTCGGATGATGAATACGGACCTTTAGAGTAACCGGGCAGGCTGCATTAAAGGTCGGTTTCAAGCAGGGGTTTTTCTAAAAGGAAAACCTCATCCCCTTTATAAACCTGTCCAAGCACCTGCAAAGCCACTTCCATGCCGGGTCCTGCGGATTGGATTGCCTTATGATCAATCTGCAATGAACGTACTTTTTGTGAAAATTCAGTCGATCGTCCGCGGATAAGAATCTCGTCACCGATTTTTATCTCTTTATCCAATTCCAACACCGCAACACTGATCCGGTTGTAAAAATGGGTCACTTTGCCGATTTTTTTTGCCATGACTTACCTCCTCCGGTGCCGGGGAAAAAACGCACCGCAT
>CAYRRA010000024.1:0-32773 GCA_964426355.1 uncultured Anaerolineaceae bacterium | reverse complement strand
TCTTGGGGGCGCCAGTTGAGGTTAAGGTGGAAGTGTAGGTGTTCAGCGGGTCGGTCATTCCGTTCGTGCTGTCACATGTATTGGTTCCAAGTTGAATATCGACTGTACCAGTGCTGGGCGCTAAACCGCCGCCGCCATGTGTTACGGAAACGGTAATGTCCAGGCTGCTGCCGATCAGGTATGAGCTGGTCAATTCTGGCGCCAGTGATACCGAAGTAGGCGCTTTATTGATTGTAAACTGTTTGGAAATGGAGCCGGAGGTAATGAACGTTCCGGGTGAATATTCAAATGTCACTGTACGATTGACCGGTAATGTATTGGTCAGGGTTGGTTTTACAGTGCACTGCCAGTAGGAAACTATGCTGCTATAACTGCATTCGCAGGTGCCATCAGTGGTCGATGAGAACGAACACGACATGGAACCTGAAGATACGTTTGCCCCGGTATCGTTGCGGGTGACGCGTATGCCAACGGTCATTTCCTGCTGGTAAACAAGGTCGAGAGGGACTACAGCATAGTCTAAAACAGGGACTGAGTGGACTGCAATTGTCCCGATTGTTTGCGTTTCATTCTCATGCCAGGGATCATCGGCTGCGACGGTATACGATCCGATGATGGTCCATGTACCCCATTTTGATGGGATTAAACTGCAACTGCTCGTGGATGTGCGGCTATCTCCTGATGAAACCAGGGAGGATGAGGTGGGTGAGCAGTTGATGGTGGTTCCATCTGTGTGTTGAGCTGTTATGCTGACCGTACCCTTCGGGATGTTATAAGCTGCGTTTGCATTTTGATCCGTAACCGTAATGGTATAGTTGATCGCTCCAGAATTCACCCGATAAGGAAAAGTAGTGGTTGTAGAGAGAGCAATATTGATTGGGCTTTTGGTGTCATCCACTGTCACAGAAGTCTCAGCTACTTTATTACTGTAAAAACTGTCATCGGTAAATGTAACCTGTAGCTTCCATGTACCTCCCATTTGGTCAATGAGTAAATCGATGAATTCATAGTAACCGCTATCCGCCGCGACGAGGCGGTGATAGCCGATCACGTCGTTAGTACAGGTGGTTTTATAGATGGCATCCGGATCGCATATCCGCCTGACGCGCAGTTCTCCATCGGGCACACGCGTTGGATTGCTTCCCTCAATACGGACACGCAACGCCACTTTTTGGCTGTAATAATAGGGACCGACTTCTGGTCTTATCCTCGTGTCGATGATAATTTCTGTGCCCATCACCTCAAAGGTTGTTCCATACGGGGCGGATTTATATTGGATGTAATTGGAATCGCCCTGGTACGTGGCGGTAATGCTCTTGGTTCCCGGTGTTTTAAATTCCAATTCGCAAGCTGTTTCGGGTAACGGTATGGGACAGGATGATGTTCCGTCTGAAATTATCACCACACCCGTTGGGGGTGGATCCTCAGGGGTTGGGCTTTCGATGTCAATGGCGACGGTAACTGTATCGCCGATTTCCAATTGCGAAGTAGGGTAAACAGAAACCACTTCCAGAGTAGGTTGCAGAAGGGCGGGATTGACCGTGATTTTCAAATCCTTCCCCGCGCTCTGGTCGGCAAAGGTTGCGGTAATCACATAAGTACCGGATTTTGAAACCGAAATCGTTTTAAAACCCTGGGCAGAAAGTCCACTGGCAACGGTTTCCTCTCCATTTGTGATTTTTATCTCGTTGAACGGACCAGAAACCGACCAGGCAATCTCCACGGTGCCGGGACCGGTCAGGGTATCCGGCGCTGCGGTGAAGAAGTTAATCGCGGGTGGTTCTGGCGCAGCTTCAGGGTCGAGGACACCCACGGGAAGGATACGAACTTCTCTAAGTTTTCGGTTTCTTACACTAAGTACAAATTCCATCGATTCTGCTGGGAAAAAAGTTAACTCACCATTTAATGGCAGGATGCTGTCGAAGGCAGAAATAGTCACTTCGCCCCCGTCCTCCATCCCTGCCCCTGAGATTTTCCAAAGAATTGTCACCTGTTCACCCTTATAAACCGAGGTTTTGTCGACCTCAAACTGCTCGATGACAATGGTGGGTGGACGTGCGAAAATGTGCTGGCTGCTCACTGCAGAACCCAATGAGTTGATCGCTTCAATGGATACGAGTGTGTCCATTTCGATAGGCAACACACGTTCACCGTTGAAATCTTTGGGGTCTTCAAATGTGTCGGCAACACCGTTGACAGTCAGAATCACCTTGCTGGCGTCCCTGACAGACCAACGCAGAGTAACTTCGTCACCTACCAGCACATCCGTATCGCTAAGTGAAAAAGTTGATATTCGTGGTTCCCCTGGTACAGCCAGGACGGTGAAGCTTCTTTGTTTTGGTTCAAGGTTCAGCATATTCCACAGCCACGTTGTCGCTGTGAGGGTATAGGTATTAACGGTTTGTTCCGGGAAGATTTCCAAGCTACCCTGGTTATCGTTAATCGATTCTTCAATACCGGTGATATTTAAATTCCGTGTAAAGAAGTAGGTTTTCCAATGCAAGGTGGTTGACTCACCCACCCCGATCACATTGTTTTCGGCACTGAAATCATTGATTCGTGGTGTAAAAAGCAGAAAAATGGTAATGGAAGAAATGAGTAGAAAGAGAATAATACCCAATATACCGATCAATGGTTTGCTGATGGCGGTACCCATCGTGAAAAGGGAGAGAGATTCGTTTTCTGTCTGGGTAACCGATACGCGATAAGGGTGTTGCCGGGAGGAAAGACGTATCAGACTGCGTTTGATGGGTGAGATATGGATGGGTACCGGTTGAGTTTCGCCGGCGTTGATGGAGTATTCTACCTGCCCCTGTTGTTTGAGCCCGCTCTGCGCTTCAAACTGAAACTGGCATTCATTATCGTCATCTTGTGCAATCAACCTGAAAGAACACTGGCTGTTTCCACGGTTGTTGATATCCATTTCAACAGCGCCGCTACGTCGGCTGAAAGGAATCACTTTTCTTTTAGGTGAGATTTCATCAATGGTGAAATCATAGTACGGAGAAATATTCAGCAAAGCTGGAGTGACTGATTTGCGTTCCGGGTGATTTGGCGAAGTAACGACAAAGATCAGGGGGTGATCGCCGGCACTGCTGGTTGGAAGACGAGGGGGGGTTATGGAGATGGTAACGTCTACTCTACCGCCTTCGTACAGGTTTATTTTTCTGGGATAGATATTGACCCATTCTACAGGCACGCCAAGAACGGTAACATCGAAGGCTGCGACAATAGGTCCTCCATTGATGATTTGGAGTGTAAAGGTTGCTGTCTGTTCCACCTCGATAGACTGCGCATTTTCGTTCAGTTCAACGAGGATGATTTCATCGGTGATTTGGTCAACCTGGATAGCAGGTACGGTATCATGCGTGGGGCTGGATACGGGTGGTACAAATCCGGTTTCAACCGGGGTTGGTGCCAGGGCAGTGGGTTGTTCTATGACAGGTTTTTGCACTCGCCTGACTGCGATTTGATCGCTGGGCTGCCCATTGGACTTTTCCTGTACGAATAATGCATGGCTGCCAATTTGAACCTCGTTTAGGTCTTGTACCACCTGAGACTCTGTACCTTCCAGTTTGATTCCTCGAATAAATATTTCGGCGCCTGGATCAAGCGGGATGATCTGATACGGTTTTTCACTGCATACCAGAATCATGTGAAACGGTTTCACCCTGGGGTCTGGCACGATAATATCGTTTTCGCTATCGCTACCGATATTGATGACGCCTTTTTGAGGATCAAGGTCATAAAAAATTAAATCTTCTGTTGAATCTTGTGCATTGGCAAACATGCGTTTTCTTTCTCCTCGTTTTTAACCTACAAACAATAAACTGAAGAGCCACTTCAGTGCAAGTATGACCCATAGAGCATTCAAGCCAACGATGATCAATGAGCAGGCAAAATTTAAAAATGCGTATCCCAGCGACTTGCCTTTGATTTCAAGCTGGTCTGTTATTTGAGTTCTGTTAACCAATTCGGCGTTATTTTGGTCTGGCTCGTTCACCTGCTGACAGATGACTTCATATTCAATAATCCCCGACCGGTAAATATTGACGGGGTCAATCTTCATCTGGAGTTTAACGGTTTCCCCAGGTTTTACCAGTGGGGTTTTGGAGAAGTCACTTTTTACCTTGCGGATTTTTGATGAAATGGTTCTCGTCGCTGTGGCTTCTTTAGAAGGGAATGGGCTGGTTTCGGGTTGCGCGGTGGGTGTGGACTGGGCACCTTGTTGAGCTTGAG
This sequence comes from uncultured Anaerolineaceae bacterium, assembly GCA_964426355.1. Classification (GTDB taxonomy): domain Bacteria; phylum Chloroflexota; class Anaerolineae; order Anaerolineales; family Anaerolineaceae; genus JAJFTV01. Next base: position 28,534 of record CAYRRA010000024.1, on the reverse strand, counting down.
TCTCCGCTGATGCGGGTTTGCCCGTTATGGGGGTGTCTTTTCCTTTTTTTGCCAACCCTGCCATCTGATTTTTGATATTTTCTGCCTCACGTTTTTTGATATCCGGCGTGTCAATGGCTTCATTGGCTTTTTGTGTGGTGTTTTGCAGGAGACTGGCTTGCTCCTTCAAACTGTTACCGAGAGAACCAGGAATAAACCCACCCAGCGAGCCCAATAAAGCACCAATTTGCCTCCCAAACCCAACGACAGCCTTGGATTTACCTTTGGCTTTTTTATATCCATCCAATGATTTCTTACTCTTTTCTTGTTTCTGTTCGATCTTCTCTTGGGAAATTGCTGACGCAGCAGGTTTTGGTGCGGGCGATGGATTTTTTTCTTGTACGATGGGTTCTTCAACCACGTATTCAACATTTGACAAAGGCGAGCCTTGATGTAAAAGGCTGAACTTAACCCGTTGCTGCCTGGAGTTGACTTTCATCTGGAAATAACTGTTGGTGTTGCCCTGGTTTTCAAGAAGCAGCCAGCGCTGCACAGTGAGCGATTTTCGGTAGTGGTTGAATAGCCAACGGATCAACATAAAAGAAATCAAAACAGCAATAATCATGGTAAACACGGAGATGCCAACCGCCGCCAATATTTTAAACGCATCCGGCAATGATATGCTTGATAAAACAGAAAGAATACGCATTGTTAATCACCGCCTTTCATATTGAGCGCAGTTTCATCTTCTTCAATCTCTTCGCCTGCTTTAATGACCTGAATGTCTTTTCCTGCCAGCCGGGATTTGATATCTTTTTTGAGTGTATTAAGGTTTGGTTGAGGGGCAGCAGTACTGCTGCTGGTTGACCACCACTCTTCCTCTTCGGTCTCGACCGGAGAGGGTTCATCTGCATTTTGTTCCACAAATTGAAGGTCTGCTGAAGTGGTTTCCATCTCTGGTTTGGTCTTTTCGTCAGGCGAAGCTAGAGGTGGTGTTTCTTCGGCATGTGGAGAGGGTTGGTGAATAACTGGAATCGACTCCTCTTTCTGGATCAACGGAGCGGTTTTAGAAGCCGATGGCAACACTGGTGAAGCAGGTTGAGGTTCAGCGGGCGGTGGGGAAGCCAGCTTTTCAGGTGGCTCGGAAAGCGTAACATCCTCGAACTGGTAAACTTTTGTTTCATTGGCGAATCCGATTGGCTGGAAACCCATTTCCAGGTCGGGCGGGGAAGGTTGGCTGGTTTCCATAATCTGTTGCGGGTCTCGATCCAGAATCTGCAATGCAAATTGATGAACAGGTTCAACCAGCAGGGGCAGATCGATTTCAATCATCTCTGATGGATAGGTGCCGGGTGCACTGGCTGTGATTTTAACACAATGTTGCCCGGCTTCCGGTTGTGTTGTTCGGTGGAGGAACACCATTTGCAGTTCCTCTGTTGCGCCGGGATAAAGCATTGGGGCAGGAGATATTTTGTAACAATCCAGGGGCAAACCCTCCAAATCGATATCGAATTGACATCTTCTGGAATCGCCATAGTTCGTCAGTTCCAGAATTCCTGCCAATTTTTTTCCTGGTCTTAAAGGCTGATCGGGAAGTTCCAGTTTAATGCCCAAATTCGCGGTGCGTTTTTCAATAATGCAACGTTTGTAGACAAGAAGCTCAAATTGTAATTGAAATTCGCCAATCAAGATGGTATCGCCGTTGTCTATAGGCTTTGTGCCATGCAGTTGAATGACTCCTTTTGAGACCATCTGCCGCGAAAATAATTGGATTTCACTACCGGAGAGATTGATCAGCCTGTATTCGCTGCCGGGAGACTTTGGGCATATCAGTTGAAGATGCCGGGGGGCAACCCCTGAGCCATATTCTTCCGGAAGCACGATGTCATTTGATTCCTGGCTGCCCACAAGCAATAAGGCTTTTTCGATATCGATTTGTTTAGCCCATCCGGCTTTGTTGATGATTTTTATGTTGCCAAAATAAGTCATTTGTCTCTCCGGATCGTTTTACAGTCTCAGACTACGACTGAGCAGAGCCCATCATGTGATAGAGCAGGTTGATCCCAAATTCGGTGGCTGAACGAATATCTGCGCGGTTTGGCGCCCCTCCTTTGGTTTCGCCATTCCACAGCCCCCCATAATTATATGTACTGAAAATGACGCCTTTGCCGATTCTAAGAGAACCATCCGGCGTATATCCAGCGGGTGGGGTGGCAAACAGGTATGGTTCAGAGAGCAGTGTATGCCCTTTAAGGGGTGCAAGGACGTTGATGTCCATTTGTTTAAGTAATTCTTTGAACGATTCGGCTGCTTTTTCGTCGCAGGCATCCATAAAGATCATGCCGCCTCGCTCGATGTATCCCTGCAAACCATTGACCTGGGCATTGCTGAACTTCACTTCCCCTTCGGCAACCAGGAAGACCATTTGATAATTCAGGACTTCGGGCGTCACCTGGGATTTATTATCGATGATTAATCGAATCTTTTTCAAATTCGCCAGTTCTTTGGAAAGCGCCAGAAGACCGTTATCATAGGTTTGCTGATAGGGTTTGCCCAAATAAACGACCGAAGCTGTAATTTGCTGTTCGGTAGTTATCTTCAAGTGTTTTCGGTAACGCTGGTCGATTTCATTGACTGCAGGGTGATTGGGGTCGGAAGGTTCTGAGATGGGTCGTGTCTTGTTCTCACGTTTGAAACGTGCCAGTTCAATCCAAAGCCCATCCGGAATCTCAGACCGTGCGATAAGTAAAAATTCATCGCGGCTGAACAACGTTTCATTGTTCTTTTTTGCTTTCTCATCCCCAACGAGACTTTCACGATGGGAAATGAGGAGATATAACTGCCCATCCACCTCATTGCCCAGGTCATAGGCAACGGGTTCATTGAGGACAATCAGTTGACCGCGTTCATCAACCGCAACGCCGGGTAAGACAAAAATGATATTATCCGCAGGATCACTGGCGACCACTTCAAGCCCGGTTAAAATGCCAGTGCCGTGAAAGTACAGGTTGTGTGCCTGTTGCTGTTGAAGGTGGTATGAGTGAGCTTTTTCCCAAACTTCAGCCGTAACCGGCATTCCGTCATAGGCTTTGATCCTCATGTTGGGGAACAGCGAGGTTGAATTTTCGTCGCTCATGGAAGATCCTTTCTGGATTCAAGCTGGAATTGTTTATGCGTTGTTTTTGAATTTCTTACTGTCAGGTTCAGTTTATGGGCGGTGTGCGCAGGTTTTTGCGCCTCGATGATGGTGTCCAAATTCTGCCTGATCTTTGTCTCCAGTTTTCCCACCTCAATTTCTGGAGGCAAGATAAAATCGGAGGGGTCAATTTGGACACTGACAGTGAAGGTGTGGGGGTAGTTCTGCATGCCCAATGCAATCCGTTGACCAAGCTGTGCTTTTGCACCGATTTGAAAATTGTTGGCTGGATGCTCGTTGATATGGACTTCACTGTTGGTATAGATATCCAACATCGACTTGAGCGCTCCCTTTGTCCCTCTGCGCTGATAAAGCTGGACAGCCTTGCGTAGCAAGGCACGTTTTCTTTGATCTGGAAGGGTTTCATCCCAATAGGCGCCTACCCAGGAAGCCAACCAGGGCAACATCTTTTCAGGTGTCAAATCGGGGTCGAAATAACAGGAAATTTGCCTGATTTGTGTATCGATGGGTTTCCAGAAACTTTCGAAGAGCATCAAGAACCGCCCCATCAGGTCGTCCTGGCGGTAGATCTCCGGCAGGTAATTTAGATAGCTCCCCTGGAGTTTGACAAAAATGCTGACATAATCAGAGTCTATTTCGGAACTTTCCTCACTCAACAAAACTGCAGAACTCTGCAAGGATTGGTCAAAGTCGGTTGTCTGAACGATGCCCTCTGTGATGATCTCTAACCGTGATCCGGAGGGCAGGTTTTCCGGTAAAAACCAGGACAACTGCGTGCCATTTGGTGTGTCCAGTACCCGGCATGAGCCATTCAATGCGGGGTCAGCGCAGTAAAAGCCGGATAAGGTGACCTTCTGGGGTAGTTGGATGATCACCGTTCCCGGTTTGCTGCCTGACCCGATTTGCACGAGCGTGCTGTATCGAACCGTTTCGCCGGGATAACGGTTGTAAAAATCTACAATGTGTGAAACCGAATGTTCTTGTTCTCTAGTCATTTTCGATTTCCCATAACATTATTTGTTCGCCTTAAAGACTTTATTAACATCCATCATAGAAATCTCGTGTTCCAGTGAAACAACGACTGCATCTTCTGGTATCCAGATCACTTTTTCTTCATTCTTTTTCAGGATATCCGGTGATGCCAGGTATGTTTTCAACGTGTCCTTATCCAGATCCATTTTATAAAGGTCAATATCAAGGACATAGCGGACACCGGGTACCCGTTGAATCAGTGCGAAGATTTCAGCGATAAATAAATCGCGTCCGAACTGCCAGCCATTCCACCCGCTCTCTAAAAGATGGTCTTTTTCTTCCAGTTCCGGGTAAACCAATAAGGGGTTCAAGAAATTCTTGAGGTGTTGATTGATGCGCAGATTGACCACCATGGGATCGCTGAATTCTTCTGCGACCACATTGGCTTTGACTTTTATCCCGACAAATGCTGGTTCGCGCACTTTGACGGTAGTGGTCAACAAACGGTAGCGGTCAAGATAGTGAGTAATCTCATTTTTAAATGATTCAGTTAGCCAGAGATGGGAAAGGTCATTTACCTGGAGCGAATCTTGCGCTGAAGGGATCACCATCATTTCAACCACACCCAGGTTATCCCGCATTGTTTCCAGGGATGGGTTCAGGCATTTTACTCTGCCAATAGAGCGGCTGAAGTTCTTGACCAATACCTCATAATCCTGTATGGTCACTGCTCTTTTTTGTGCTTGCAGTTCTCTCTGTGCACGAAGTTTAACTTCTTCCAGCTTTTCTGCATCACGTCCACCAGACGATCTGATGAGATTGGTTACACGGGCGATGTACGCAACGGATGTGGTTAATGTGCGAATGCTGTTGATAGGCAGATTGCCTTTGACACCGCCACCAAAGCGATAGCGGCTGAAAGAAATGGTTCTGTTGCTTTCCGGAATACGCCCGTACTGGCGCATGTTGCCATCTGATTGGCGCACGGAAGGTCCAAACAGTACCTTGCCATTCACCATATCGATAGAGAAGTGACGATCATGCGGGCTGGAATTGGAAAAATCAGTGACAAATTGCCAGGGAACGAAAACGACCTCACCATTACGAAGTTCTTCCACCTGCAAATGTTCACCTTCTATAAGATCCAAAATGGGGGAGTGCTGCAGGAGAAATTCTTGACCGGGTTCGCCGGCACTTCTTCCCAAGATTTCGTTTTCTACGACGACTGCATGTTTGGCTGGCACAGTAGCACCCAGCGAATAGGTTTCGAGGCTGATTACCCGCGGTGATTCGGTGTACATTCCCTGTGCAGGATGCCTTTGTTCCAAACGGCAGCGCAACCAAAAGCCATTTCGCCCTTGAACCAGCATGGGTTTGAACTCAAGCGGGGTGTAAAGGACAAGCCTGCCGCTTTCATTGTTCAGACCGCCAGTGGTATCTTTTTCATCTTGAAAAGTGCTTAATGGAATTTCCTGCCATTTGCCATCGCCGATTGAGCATTCCCATACCCAGGGTGGGTCTTCTCGCCGGATACCGACTGCTTCGGTTGGTTCACAAGTAAATCTCAGTTCAAGAATATGACCGCAAATGTTTTTTTCTTCTTCAAAACCCAGGTAGAAAGTATCGCCTCGTACCGGTTTGGGGTGTGTAAAGGGGTGAAATATTTCTAATCCCAAACGGGGGAGGTAATTCTTGTTCAGGTCGCTTTCTTTTCGCAGTTGGAAGAGCTTTGGCGGGACAATTTCTAACAGGCGGTCGGTTGAGAACAAGATTTCCTCATCAGTACTATCAGACCGTACCTGCAAACCTGCTGGAACGACCACCGATTGATCATTTTCTGGTGAGAGAGGTAATGATGCGGATAGCCAAAAAGTCAGGTTGGTCATGGCACTGCTGGCAGGTTCAGGGGTTAGACCGAGCATTTCGAGGAATTTGATATAGTTCTTCTCAGGAACCTGGTTAATGCGATACGCCAGCATTTCGGTCATCCAGGCAAAAAGTTCGATCAAGGTGATGCCAGGATCGCTCAGGTTGTACTCTGTCCATTCCGGACAATAATGGATGATGCGTTTTCGCGCTTCATCAACAAGGTCTCTCTGAAAACGTAGATCGTCCAAATTGGGTGCGGGTAATGCCATAATAGTTGTTCTCCTGGTTTTTCGGTTGCGATCTACCAGTTTTCTTCACCGGTGAGGAAGAAGGGGTAGACAATACTCCGGATATCGTGTGTTTCTTTAATTTCGTACTGTATATCGACAAAAATTGAGCTGTCGTTATCGTTACTCATCAGCGTATTAACTGAAAGCACTCTGATGCGCGGTTCCCAGTATGCCAGGGCTTCTTCAACATATTTGCGGATCAAGTTAAAGGTGGTGGCGTCGCGCGCTTCAAACAGCAATTCATGCACGCGGCAGCCGAAACGCGGTCTCATGACGCGTTCGCCTGGTCTTGTCCCCAGGATGATTTGGATGGATTGCCTGATATCATCATCTGCAGAGGCTAAAGATATTTCCCGGCGGGCATTAATTTTAAGCGGGAAGGCAAGACCTTTTCCGAGGTGAGGTTTGTTTCTCTCAATCACTTTACCACCTACCTTTTCAGGCAATCAAAACGGTCGGAGCACCCATCGCCACGACTGTGCTGACGGGAACACCGGTAACAGGGTTGGCACCAGCAACCTGGCTGGTAACACGAGCAGCCGGTCTGCCGCCAATCAACACTGTGGGGCTGCCCATGACGATGGACCCTGTACATGCAGCCCCGGACACCATATCACCCATAACGGATGCGGGCATTCCGGCAATTAATACCGTAGGCACCCCAGGACCTGTAATCGCATCGCCTGTTGCTGTGGTATCACCCACTCTTGCTGCAGGAAAACTCATATATTTTACCTCCTCATCCTTGCTTTTGCATGATCGTTAGTTAATCTTCACGATGCCGCCCTGCACCTGGACCATTGCGTTTCCTTTCAATGCTGCTTGCGTATCGGCAGTGATATCCACTTTCATCCCTTTCAGGGTGGAGCCAGCCATTTCAAGCGCCAACTGGCTGTTGCCGCCTTTTACCTGCGCTTTTTGCTTTGAGTCGAAACTCAACTCACCCTGGCTGGAGAACGCGCCTTTTCCTTTGGATGTGAGCGCCATGTCACCCTTGCTGTTCAGGACGACTTTTCCACCCGCTTCCAATATGAGGTCTCCTTCGGACTTAATCGTCATTGAATTGTCTTTTGAATTGATCGTTATGCTATTCTTCTTAGTTTTGTCCTGAATGATAATTTGTTCTTCGCCTTTCTTATCGTTCAGTATGATGAGATGCCCACTACTGGAGCGGATGATGCGTTGGTCAATCTTCTTTTTATCGCTGGCGATGATTTCTCCAGAACCTTCAGGTAATTTGTCTTTTTTATTCCACAAAATACCGACAACATACGGATAGCTGAGATCGCCATGCTCAAAGGCAACCAGTACTTCATCATCGACTTCGGGCATGAAGAGCATCCCTCTCCCATTCCCGGCAGAGGGCGAAGCGATTCTTGCCCAATTGCTGGAGAGTTCAGCCCCTCCTGATTTGGGTATCCAGGGGTATTTTATCTGGATGCGCCCCAGTTTTTCAGGGTCATCAATATTGGTAACGATTGCTGTGACTACACCAAACTGGCGGTTTACTTCGTCATCATCTTTTGCACTCATCAAATGGTTGATTGTGTTTTCGCTGTATCCTGAGGCGGTAAAGCTGACCAGGTATTGTCCGGCGATCCATTCGTGGCGGGCTTCGGTCACATAATACTTTCCGCTGAAACGGGTTCCCACTTCTTTGATTTCAAGAATTTTTCCTGCGACCAGGCGCGGATCACCCTTCCGGCAGCGTCCTTCAGCTCGAATGAAGCTGCTTTCTGCCTGCAGGTGCCTGGAATGTGCGATGGCTTTTGCCTGATCCATGGTAGCCAATGGAATATTGACGACGCTGTCTATCGCAGTCATGCTGATGGCTTCTTTGGCAAGTGCCCCACCTTTTTTGCTGTACCCAATGGCGGGCAGGTTTTTATCGGAGACAGAGGTGCTCTCTCCGGTAATCGCCTGTTTCTTGTCGGGATCCCAACCGGTTGTGGTCACCTTTGAAAGTTGACCGGAGATGGAAAGGCGTGGTTCAAAAGAAGATAGATTTAAACCCCAGGTTAATGCGGAAGGTGAGCCGCCAGAAAAGGTTCGTTCGGTACCTGCTTTGATGAGGTTGATCTTCTTTTCATTCATGTAAATCTGGTAACCCAGTTGTTTGGCTCTTGACCAGAGAAAATCCCAGTCTGATTGATTGTATTGCATCACGTATTGATATTTGACACTACTCAAACCGCTTGAATCAACGGTTTCCACTGAAATACCACCTGACTCACCAATAATCTTTTTGAAAATCTCGTCGTCCGAAGTGCCGGAGCCATTGGGATTGGCATCACCAAAAGTGCGCGTTTTCTTGCCGTAAGTCAAGCGGTGTGAGAGGTCATACCCATGGATTTTTAGTTGTGCAATACCGCTTCCAGAAAAGATGGGTTCGATGGATGTAATTTCACCATAAATCAATTTTGACTTCACCATGCTTGATGTATCTTCAATTTCATCGGTCTCTATTTCAATCTCAACGATTGCTCCGACTTTAAATATTTCATCTGAATCAGTGTATTTCAATTTTCCACTATCTTTGTCCAGGGTATCCTGAACGATAATACTGAACATTGCGGGCAAGAAATAGTTGGTATCGACTACAACCTCGACGAGGTCGTATTCGATATCTTCTTGGATTCTTCCATTGACCTTGATATTGATATTTTCAGACATGCTACCTTCTCTCGGTTCAAAACGTTAAGATAATTTTGGAATGACCAGCACTTGCCCAGGGTGGATGTCGAGCGGGTTTTCCAGATGATTGGCTTTGGCGATTTCACGCCACAAACCAGGCTGTCCGTACTCCTGGAAAGCAATATAGTCCAAACGGTCACCTTGTTCAACCAGGTGCGTTTTGCGGGCTGGAGTCCGTGTGGTTGGGTTTTGGCTGGCAAGTTTGCTGTCTTCGTCCATCAACTGGATGAAGTCAACTTTTGCCCTGGCACGTACCGGGATACCACTGGGAAGGAACATGGTGAAGTGAAGTTCGATTTTTTTAATGACTGCAACGAAGAGAAGCAGTTCACCCCAGACAAATTGAACCGCGGGTGGCTCTTCATCGCTTTTGCTCGAATCGCCACCGCCCATCAAAGTGAGAGAAAGGAGTTGGTTGGTGTATCCGCGTACATCCTGGTTGCCTAAAATCGTCGTGTCAAAAATGAGGTCCAGGCTAAATTCTGCCGGGTTGCCACCGCCAAACTCCAGGTCGGGGGCGTTTAGCAGCGGTTGCGCTTCTTTCTGATTGTCACCGGCTTTTGGCGCGTGCCATTCGACGCTTTTACTGATGGTCAGTGTCTCCGGGTTGAACTGGCACTCCAGCGTGTTTAGCTCTTTGCCTTTCCCATCCACACTTAGAATCTTTGCCTTTTGCAGAGATGGTTTGTCTTTTGAGGGGTCGATTTGATTGGTTATTTGTGCTAACAAAGTCTTACCTCCACATTAACACTTAGTAGGTTTTGCCCGATGAGCGTTCTTTTTCCAAAGCCAGCATACGCCTGATGATGGGGAATATTTGTTTGGCGAGATGGGCTAAATTTGGGGGCTCCGGTGGTTCTTCGGTTTTTTTCAAGAACTCAAATATCTCTGGTTTTGACGTTTTCGCTTCTTCTGCCGGTTTTTCTAATGCGGCTTCCGTGAAATCCCGTTGAACAATACCATCGCTGACACCTGCAGAAGGAGTATGAAGTACTGGCATTTCAGGTTTCATATCGGAGGGTGTAGATGGTGCATGGGTTTTTGACCCTGGACTGGCAGTTGTGCCGATACCAATTTGCTGTAAATACTGTTCCAGCGAACTGCCTGAGGTTTGCGTTGACTTTGGTGTACTTTTCTTTTTAGGTGTTGAGCCTACCCTGCTGGCTGCTGGTTTTTGTTGTCTTTGGGGTTGGCTGTGCATCACATCCGGCTTGGTTGTTGAGTAAACCGCTGCCGGGACTTTTTTAAGGTTTAGAAGGTCGAGAGCTTGGCGGACTGTTGGTTGAAAACCTTGTTTTTTGACTTTTCTTTGGAGCACACCGAAATCCATTTTTTGCAGGGGAGGTGTTGGTTTCTCTCGCCCAGGTTTCTGCTGTGCTACAGATGTTACGGGTGAAAGTCCGCTAATGCTTTCTGTTGAAACAGTCACAGAAGGTTTCCTTCTTGATGTTGCGGTGGGTAATTTGTCGGTTGCCTGCGAGTTTTTAAATACAGCCTGTTGCTTTTGTAAAACACCAGGCAGCATTTGGCGTTGAATCATCGCGGGGGGAGTGAAAGTGAAGTGTTTGAAAGCAATCCTGGTCTTCATCGGTGAGGAAGGTTCAGGAGAAGACAGGATGTTGGTTGTTTCTGCTGCTCTGAGAGATTTATGTGCAGCAGTCGAAGTGCGTGTGGTGAATAAGGTTTGCGGGGTTGGAGTGCGCAAGGGTTGAGTTGGTTCACTTTTCAGTGGGGAAGAAATCGTTTGTACCCGATCCGCTGTAAAGAATGGTTGTGTTTTTGGTTTTTGTCGAGGTATTTCTTTAAATGGGCGTGGCTGTATGACGAAGTTCAGTGGAATTTGCGGTTTTGTCCTGAGCTGAACTTTGTTTTGCGAAGAAAGGGGCTTGAACTTCGACCTGGTTATTATTTTCTTGAAAGGGCGTGTCTTGGTGTGGTCTGTATGAGGTTCACTACTTTCCAAAACAGGAGGTGTTTGAGCGCTTTGAGCAGGTTGCTCCGGTTGAAGAGCCGGCTTACTCTCCTGTCGTTGAACGGTTTGCCGAACAGGTTTTGTTGGTGAAGCTGGTTTTTGGAGAGGCAGGGTACTCTCTTCGGTGCGGTTTCCCGGGTCTTTCTGTTGGGTACGTTGCAAAAGTAACGGTTTTTCCAGGTTGGATGGCTCTGCGCTGGGGCGGGTTGTCTCCTCAGAAGTTTTGAGAGATTGTTTTCCTTGTAGCTGAGGTTCTCTTTGAACAACCTGTTCACTGTGAGGTGTGGGATGGGGTTGTGCTTTACCAGGCTCGCGGGAATCTGGTTGACGGGTCTCTGACGGGTTAACCTGTTCAGGCAAGGGTGAAAGGGAATCGTGTATATTTTGTGAGGTTTCTCGCGAAACGGCTGGTGCACCGGGTGTTTGCCGTTTTTCAGGTTTAAGGAGCGGTTTTGCGTCTTCGCTGCTATGCTGCGGAGCAGGTTGACCTTTTGGAGCTTCTCGAAGTGGGGGTGTTGAGTGTTTTGAAATGGAGGTTTCAGGTTCTTCTGGTGCTTCGATACGCTGCACCGCACGGTAGGGTTGTTTCTTTTCCGGCGTGACAACTGGCGGTAAATCATTTGTTTGATGTTGCGGAGTTTCAGCTGGAGAAGACGGCTTGTTCCGTGGTTCTTCCGCTGGTTGACGCTGCACTATTTGTTCGGGTTGTTTTATCGCCGGAGGAGCACTGTGCTGCTCTTTTGCTGTGTGTGGTTGACTGGTTGCAGCAGGTGTAAAAGGCTCGCGAACCGGTTTCTTTGATTCTTCTGAGCGGTTATCTGGCGGGGTTTGAACTGGTTGTCGTTGAACCATCCCAGGTGTAATTCGTGTGGGCAAATCGGTGGTAGATGGGATATCTGGTTTGGAGTCTGGTTTAACTTCAACCACCCGGCTGTATACACGCGACTGGGGAGGATGTTGTTTGACAGGTTTCGCGGGTTCTTGTTTTGGGGTTGATGTTGCTTTGCGGAGTCGTTTTGAAAAAGCTGATTCCTCTGCATCGATGGGCGGCAGCATCTGACCGAGGGAGGGTCGGGGTGATAAATGTTCCTGCATGGAAGGGATATTGCTATCGTTCAATGACGATCCGCCGGTAAGGGTCATATCCAGATTTTGCCAGGGGGTTACCACGCGTTTAGGTGCAGGCTGCATACGAGCAGGTCTGCGGTTATGAAGATATTCCATAAATTGGTTTTTGCTCTCCAATTTTTGTTTGGAAAAAACCTTCTTTTTTACGTTTGTGGATGCACCGATCTTTTTTACAGATGCAACACGTTTAACCGTGAAATCCTGGGTTAAGCCGGGTCTGCGTCTTTTTTGTATGACTCCGGTGTATGGATTTCTTGATTCTCCCGGGTTTTCAATAGGTGTCCCGGACGGCGTGGTATTGCCTGGCGTATCAGTCATGTTTTATTCCATCATCAACTCATCGCAGATATCGCAGTACCTGTGATGCTCATCGGGGTACCTGCGATAATATCCAATGAAATGCCAGTGTGAGCAATTTCAATCGTTTCAATCGCCACACTATCGAAAGAGCTTACATTGAGGTCTGATAATTTCCAGCTCACCGGGTATGCATTTTCAATATTCCATCGTTTAATGATGCCCAAACCAGAGGAGGTCAGCATGGATACCAGGCTGTGCCCAGGGGCTCCCTGAACGATGGATAAATTGACCCGTTTTACCTGAAAGTCATAAAGACCGGTTACAAACCAATTCCACAATTCCCTTGAAATACTCAATCCGCGTTTGAGAATGATGTTTTGATATTCGATCTTTCCGGGTAACGTATGGGCGTGATCGTTCAAACCGCCTTCGTGAAATGTTTCAAAGGTGCGTTTTGCGCCAATGCCGCTGCACTCGGTGAAGAGTGCAACGACAAGACCCGATATTTCGACGTAGAACAGGTAGGTCGGTGCCGGGTCGAAACGAATGCCGGTCAGGTTTTGAAACATGGAAAGCGCGCCACCAGCTACTGCTGCAGGAAGGGCATTCTTCTTATCTGCCGGCGAATTTGGTTTTATTTTTTTCGGACCATTTATCAAACTCATTTTTCTCTCCTGCCAGGGTACCCTCATCTTCCCCGACGTTCATTTTCCAGTTGCAGTTCTTTTTTCAAAAGGCGAAAGACTTCCTCAGCCAGCGATTGAATATCGATCGAGATTTCTTCAACCGGTTTATCGATTGGTTGATTTTGCTCTTCTTGTTGGTTGTCCTTTTTATCTGTCACCATCTGTTTACCTGGTTTCAACCTCTTGTTTCGTTTATTCGCCGGTTGATTTGTGCAACCTGTTTGACCCACTGCCTTCGATGACGATGCTCAAGCTGGAGTATGTCATCTAAAGCCCAATGGAAATGGTAAGCGATGTAGGCTACCTCCTCGTAGATTTGCTCGAGAGGGTAGCCCTTTATACCCCCCCCAATTTTGCTAAGTCTATTTCCATTTCTTTTCCACAGTGTTCACAGGTTGTTTTGAAAGTCGTCTTTCCGGTTTCATTGATCTGTTGATAGAATGCCTGCAGATATGCCAGGTCTGCTGCGAATAAATTTTCGATGACACTTGTGTTGATGTGTTTCAATGTTCCCAGGCTTGTGATTACCCTTGCCAGGAGGACGATGATCAGATATGCCTCATTTGACTGCACACGCATATCGTCCAGGGGGGTAATTTCATCCATTGCAGTAGCAAGCCGCATGGTGCCTTTTTTATGCAAGTTTCCTTCTTTGTCTACATACCCGATTGGCATTTCGAATTCAAACTCTGTTTGAATGCTCATCACAAAATTTCCTTTCCTGCTCGAATTAAACCTCTCTCAGTGTTATGGATCAACTCTCTCAATACCTTCTGCCATTAAGGTAATCGAAAATTTCGCTACCTGGGGCATACCGGATTGATCGCTTTCAAAACCAGATACCTTCGTTGGCCAGGCATTGATTAACGTCCATGAGACCAACGGCATAAAACCATCTTCTTGAAAAGCATTCAAGGTGATGGTCACATTTTTCCGTGCAGAAAAAATCTTTCCTTTATTCACTGTGACAAACCAGTTATAAAGTTCTTTTGTATTTCCATAACCGCGCACCAATGTGACTGGTGAATAGTGGGTCGGTCCAGGGATTAGCAGCGTTCTCATCTCACCGGAGGAATAGACTACGTTATGTTTGATGGGAGTGATCTCAATTTCACCTCCTGATAAGCTGCCGAACGCGGCGATACGCGCCTGGTTGATATCGAGTGTGTAGAAAATATTGAGTGGGTTGAGCTCAAAATCATTATCAATAGAACTTAACATAGTCCATCCATTTTCTAAAATCTAAATTGGTGGTGGTCATATTTCATAAGAAATATGACCACCTCTGTTGCCATAAAACTAGACGGAAACGCGTTCCATGCCCTCGTGGACGATGGTGATTTCCTCGATCATATATTCCTGGCTGCCTGCGTCCATTTCAGGACCAACGACCTTGCTGGGCCAGGCGCTGGTGAACTCCCAGCGGGCAATGGCGGTGTTATCCTGGGTGTATGCGATGATGGAGCAGTTGGTGCGTGCTTCATCGATTTTTCCCTGGACAACCGCTTTTCTCCATTCCCAGATATCCAGATTGCTGGTAACACCGCGTTTCAATGAGACTTCGGTCCAGGTTAAGCGACCTGGGATTTTCTGGATAATGGTTTCACCCGTTTCCGGGTTGGTGACTTTATGGTCAACAACTTCTGTTTCGGACCCGATACCGGAGACGTTTGTGAAATAACCGCTCAGTTTTCCTTCGATTTCGAGACCAAACTTAAAAGCGACAAGAGGATCTTCTCTACCTGGCATAATTTGCTCCTTCGTTTATGATGTATTCTCGCTGGTTCATTCAGAGCCCGGACCTGCCCATTGGCTGATGCGGAAAATGACAAACTCGGCGGGTTTAACGGGTGACATACCGATTTCGATGATTAATCGACCCATATCGCGTGATTCGGGTGGGTTCAATTCATCATCGCATTTGACATAGAAAGCTTCATCTGGTGTGCTGTCAAACAATGCGCCATCGCGCCAGACCGTCTTGAGGAAGGCGGATACATCGCGGCGAACGCGCGCCCAAAGCTTGCGGTCATTTGGCTCAAATACGATCCATTGTGTGCCGTTTTCGATGGATTTCTCGACATAATTGAACAAACGGCGGACATTGATATAACGCCAGGCAGGATCGGATGTGAGGGTGCGTGCACCCCAGACCCGGATACCGCGTCCAGGGAAAGCGCGGATGCAGTTAATACCGATGGGGTTGAGCGTATCTTGCTCGCCTTTTGTGGTCTGGTATGCCAAGCCTACTGCACCTTGTACCACTTCATTGGCGGGAGCTTTATGCACGCCGCGGGTGTTGTCACTGCGAGCCCAGATGCCAGCCATGTGACCTGAAGGAGGCATGTCGATGAGCTTGTTGCTGATGGGGTCCATCACCTTGACCCAGGGATAGTACAATGCTGCATAATTGGAGTCATAACCGGCGATATTCATGCGCCAATTCTTGACTTCCTGTGGGGTGAGGTCCGGTGGGGTATCCAGGATGGCAACCCGATCACCCATTCTTTCGCAGTGGGCAATCATCAAACCTTGAACATGTTTGACCATGTCCATATCCAGTTTTTCGCCGGGCATGGTGGTCATCAAATCGGGGACGCACACGATCGTGACATCATCCAGAACTTCAAGACCTTCCACACCACTTCGCTTGGTCACGTCGCCTTTGAACTCATCGCTGGAGGTTGCAGGCAGCAATGATTTTTCAATGACCATGCTTTGTTCCTGTTCCTGCGGGATGAGCTGAGCAATAGCGGCTTTGGGGTCGGCAATCAGGATCTCGATGAATTTGGATGGCTTGTTGTTTTTATAGGCAACTGCAACGTGTTTTTTCCCTTCAGCAACGGATTCCTGCAGGGTAACATCACGCAATGTTTCCAAAGCGTGCCAGCCGCCACTGTTGGTTTCTTGTTCGACGATAAGTGTGAAACCGCCATCGCCACCTGGAGTGGTTTCTGGTGCAACAGCTTCTGCGCCTGCTGGTTTTTCCTCTTTGTCATCCTTGCCAGTTTTCTTGGATGCTGCGGGTGACTCAAGCAAGGCTACATCCGTAACCCGAATACGCTGGCGCATGCCTTCAACCCCTGCAAAGCGGGCTTGCACGGTCAGGGCTGGTTTGCCTTGTGCGTTGCGCAAGGTCGCCTGGGCTTTGGGGAAAGTGCGAACACTGACCACGTAGCAGCGCGAACCGCCATTCATGAAGTAACCGTAAACGGATTGAGGTAAATACGTACCTGGGACAAACCCTCCATATCTTTCGACATATTGGGTCCAATTGGTAATCAACTGAGGACGATTTAGCAAATTCTCCACAACTTTTTCCCCATCGATTTCACGGACCTGCTCGGCTTTCTCGGTGAAACCAACGAAGGCAGCCATGGCGGTGCCAACACCCTCAATGGGTTTTGGTCCTCGATCTACCTCTTCAACATAAACACCTGGTGATAAATACTCTGGCATGTTCCTGTCCTTTCTGAAAGACTCCTTAAAATGATTTTGATATGTATTTCTTCTTTATCAAATTCTATAAAATGGCAGCGTGTTTTCGGTTGACCTCCTTGATAGGTACTCTCGTTGTGGTAATTGACCTTTTCTAAACGACGATATCGTAATTCGATGAAGGCACTACAATTTTCTCGCGCCTTAATACCCTATCCTGCATATAAATATCCAGGTGGTAAGTGCCTTCAGAAATATTCTGGATTTTAAAATCACCTTCATCGTGGATGGTGATTTCTTCATTTTTTTCGACCAAAACAATCCTCAGCGTGGTGGGTGAATATTTCTGGCTCTTTACCTTTCCACGAATGGCTAAATATGATTTTGAAGTTGGGACCTCCTTACCTTGATCTTTATCCGGTGGGGTTGTTTGACCAAAACGCATTTCAGAAGCTGAAACTCGTGGTGCGATCACCGGAGGATATGGGTCGACAGTTAAAGTGACCGTAAGACGGATACCGGGATGAGGGTCGTTGTCCATGGTTCCCCAGAAATCCGACATTTTTTGCAAGCCTTTATTTTGAACAACCTCAAGCCGGATGGGTACGGGCTGGTTTTTCAGCACATCCGGCAGGATCAGTTCAGGGATCGTCGCCTGTCGCAGCAGGGTGGTGAGCGTAACCGAGAGCAAGTGTTGTTCGTCTTGGATTTCTTTCGCCCAACTGGTGATCAGGTAGTAGAAATTTATCCTGACCGGGTTGCGGCGCAAGGTGACTGTTCCATCCTCATTGTCAAATTGAGACCACTGCTCAGAGCCGCGTAGTTCAATGTTTTCCAGAATATCATAGAGATAAATATTCAAAGTCGGTTTGCTCAAGCGTGATGACCATTCTCGTTTAGGAAGTTCAAATTGAATGTCAACATCTCCCTTCCTTACGGGCATTTCACGCAACAACAGCTCGCGCAGGGTTTCATTCAACTCATAAATCATAACCGGGGAACTCCTCCGACTTGCGATTTGATTTTTCAATTTCCTGGATATATTCGTTCAATGACTTTTCTCCAGTGCTGATGGCTCGCAAGCCCTCAAAACGCTGCTTTGCATAAAAATCCATCCCAGCGACAGCTTCGATGATGAGTTCATCTGTGGGTTCATCTTGCGTTGTCTGAAAGACATGCCGATAAAAAACAAAGTTTTGAGCTTCATTCAAACCAAACGCCCCAACAGGTGTTGACCAGTTAAACATTAAAGCAAGTCTTGCAGTGTCTGGAGTGGTCTCCTTTTGAAGCTCGAAAGGAAATCGGACGAATAGTTGCAAGAAATCTGCCTTACTTTCTTCCAACTCGGTGGAGATATCTGAAATTTCTTTTTGCCCTGCAACCAACTTTAAAAGGTCACCCAGGAAAAAAATGGTCATTCTCAAAGCGAGTTCTTCATCGATATCAACCACCAGTTGATGAATCGATTCTTCCTCATTCATCGGAACCAGATAGCTGGGATATTCCAACTCTTCCAACCGGTCTGCTAACTGAACCAATTTTTCATTCATAATTATTGTTTTCCTTTCCGCTGTTAATACTTTGAGAGCTTGGATTTAATCAATGCCTTGGCACCAGCTTCGTCCTCTTCGATCCAATCTGCCCAGGTGTCCGGGTTGTTGACATCGACGAATTCGATCCCCAGGACCTCCCTGGTGAAGACAGCCGCATCTTTCCCTTTTGGCGGACCCATTTTTAGCAGTCCAATCAACTGAGTTGCTTTGGCTTCCAGGTCAGTTTCTTTAGGTTTACCCGCGCTGTCCGCAATCCATTGTCCTAATCCGCCGAGCAAGCCAAGACCACTGAAAACGGTTGAGACGATGCCTGCCCCAAACCCTAACTGACTTGAGAAAATACCGCCAATATTACCCACTGTGCTGGCAGAACTACCAAGGAATGAGGAAATACCTTTGAGAAGACCAAAACCTTTACCGGTTTTATTTTGGTTCTTTGAGGTAAATTTTGCGATTTCATTTAATTGCGTTTCTTCCGCTGTCAAGGTGCCGCCGGTTTTAATATGCTTTTTGGCTGCACTACTGCGCCTTCTTGCGCTGTGCATCGAAGCACTGGTTTTGCCAATACTTAAACCGGAACCAATCATTCCGAGAACACTACCCGTCGCGCCTAATGCGCCACCCGTTGCCTTGCTTTCATCCGAATCGGGATCGATGGCTTTTGAGAGGTTTCCGCCAAGCCCGAACGTACTGCCGACAAAACCCAGTCCTGAGCTCGCCATTCCCCATTTACCTTTGCTTTGTTCTTTCTGACCTACTTTTTTGGCAGCTCGCGAGAAATTTTCACCCTGGCTCATTCGTTTCCCTCTTCTGTATTGGGCAATGCTGCCCAAGAAAGAAGTGCCTTGAGCGATCATGTTCATGCCTTCCCCGACAGATCCAACGATACCAGCAGCCCGGCTGGTGCCCGAATCGCCATCGGGTCCCCCCGCCAGTTCAGTGATATTACTGCCTAGTCCCACCCCACCAATCACGGTATCGGTTATGGCATGACCCGTTACAGAGCCGGCTTTTTCCATGTAACCGGTTTTGTCTCCGCGTTCAAAGTTGGCAGAAAGGATGATGTTTTTTCGTTTTTTGTCATCTGTTTCAGCCAATGCCGAGGTACGCGTTGCGGCATCCAGACCGTTCCAGAAGGCTGGGGAAATGTTATCGACAGCGGTAGCGATAGATTTCCACTTGTTCATATCGGTGAGATCGGCATTGGCGCCATCCAAGGGCCATGCACCGCTTATCGCGGATCTGGAGAGGGTCACCAGGTCTTTGGCAACCAATAAGGAGACAGCGTCTAACAGGCTGCCTCTCCGGGCTGGAATGGTTATAGTTGACCACTGAGCGAAGCTGAGCTTGATGTTGTCTTTGATTTGTTTTAGTTTGGCATCATCGGTGATATCGCTGCTTTGGTCTTTGGGCCATTGATTTGCCACAGCAGCAGAAGCCAGTTCCCAGATGTAGGTTTTATCCTTGTTAGTAAGGAGCCAATCGCGTTGATCTCCGCTTGCTATTTTTTTCCAATCTGCAAAAGAGGTTCCGATTTTGTCGCGAATATCTTTGAGTTTACCAGAATCGGAGATATCGCTGGTTTTATCTTGGGGCCACTGGTTGGCAAGCGCTGCCTGCGCCAGTTCCTTGATAAAAGGTTCTGCTGTTAAAGCAAGCAGCCAGCCACGTTGATCGGCACTGCTGATGGTGTTCCAGTTTGCAAATGGGCACCCGATTTTTTCTTTGATGTCTTTCAGTTTTGCGGCATCCGTGATATCGCCTGAATTATCCTGGGGATATTTTCCAGCCAGCGCGGCTTGTGCCAGTTCCTTCACAAAGGTTTCAGCGGCAAAACCAAGCAGGTTGGCACGTTGATCATCGTTGGTGATATTGTTCCAATTGGCAAATGGAACGCCGATTTTTTCTTTGATGTCTTTCAGTTTTGCTGCATTCGAAATTTCAGCCGTCTTGTCTTTGGGCCAGGTATTGTTGAGGGCGGTTTGTGCAAGTTCTTTGACAAAGGTTTCATTGGCTAATACCAGCAGCCAATCGCGTTGGTCGCCACTGGCAATGTTGTTCCAATTGGCAAAGGTTAAGCCAATTTTCTCCGGAATACTGCTTAACCTGGTTTCATCATAGATTTCTGCTGTCTTATCTTTGGGCCAGTTTCCTGCAATTGCAGCAGTTGCCAGTTGATTGGTAAATGGTTTATTGGTATTTGCAAAGGCGAGTAATGCTTTGCGCTGTTCTTTGCCCAAACCATGCCATTTGTCAAAAGGTACCCTGACGATGTCTTTAATTCTTCTTAAGATGCCAGCATCAGTGATTTCATTGTCCGCACCGTCTTTGGGCCATTGGTCTGCGATGGCGGCTGTCGTCAAGTCTTGGATATACGGATTTTTTGCGCTTGCGCAGGTGATCAGTTTTTCCTTATGAATAGCTTTGATTTGTGAGTTCCAGTTAGAGAATGAAAGATGGATCGGTCCATCAATCAGTTTGATGATATCAAGACTGTAGATGCTTGCGTCAGTTTTATCTTTGGGCCAGTTGGTGGGGTTTTGGGCGGCATAGATTAATTTCTGAGCTAATGCATCACCTACAGCCAGAGCTGCCAGGATGACCCTTTTTTGATCGGTAGAAAAAGTACCCCATTGAGTTTCATCTACAACACCCAAAGTTTTTAACTTTCCCCATTGTTTGGCTGTGGTTCCACCTGGACTGGTTGGGGTGGTCGTAGCGCTGGTCGACCTGCTGAACAAGCCAGATAAAAAAGTTCGCTGTATTGTCGCTCTTTGAACAGCACGACCAGACTGCAGGGAGGTGCGATGCGATGCAGCTACCTGGTCGGCTTCTTGTTCATACTGGTCGCCCGGTTTGCCTAATTTTAGCCGACCGCTCGTTGCGGCGCTGGATTGCTGCTGCACTACGTGAGTTAACTCATGGGTAAGGGTTCTTTTCCCCTGCGTGGAGTTGGGGTCAAAAGCACCTTGACGGAAAAAGATGTTGTTTCCAATCGTAAAGGCATTTGCCTGCAATTTTCGACTGAGTTGATCCGATTGTTGATCGTTGTGCACACGAACGGAACCAAATGGATACCCGAATTTCTGGGTCATTTCACTTCGGGTCTCGGAAGGGAGGGGAGAACCACCGCTTCGAGCGCGTTGGATTTCATCGGATATCTGTTTATTTAATTGCCCACTACGATCGGTGAGAGATTCTTGCTTTGGTGTGGGATTGACAATTCGTTGAACATCCTGGTTGCCATATTTATTCTGCAGAGATAGAAAAGCATCCGGTTGTGCTTGTTCAGGGAATTGCACAGCTTGTTCCATCTGGAGAATACCCCCTGGTTTTCCGGATATTTGCTCTGGTAACAGTGGGTCTTTTTTAAGGTTATTCTGTTCTGCTTTTTTGTCTTTCAAGATGTCACGATCATGTTGGTTTGTTGCCATTATTCCCTTCCTTGTTGGAAATCGCCAGGTCTTTCTCGTTAATCAGTCTCCCCATCTTTTGCAGTTCTCGGCGGATGGCATGGGTAAGATGGTGGTTTGAAACAGGCTCATTTTTACTTGCGGCTAAAAATGATGCACTTATGATGGCATTCCGGATGGTTCCTCCAGTCAGTTTGAAGCGTTCTGCAAGTTGTTCAAAGTCGATCTCGGCGCGGGGCACATTGGGAGGGAAGAGGACTCGCCAGATTTTCAATCGTTCCTTCTCATCCGGGAACGGAAAGTCAATCATGAATTGCAGCCGGCGAGTGAAAGCCTCGTCTAAATTTGATCGCAAATTGGTCGCCAGGATGACAATACCATCATAGGTTTCCATTCTTTGCAGCAGGTAACCCACCTCGATATTGGCGTAGCGGTCATGGGCATCTTTTACTTCTGATCGTTTCCCGAATATCGAATCGGCTTCATCGAAGAAAAGAATTGCATTGCTGTTTTTTGCCTGGCTAAAAATTCTCTCCAGGTTTTTTTCAGTTTCACCGATATATTTACTCACGACAGTGGAGAGATCAATTTTAAAGAGATCCATCTTTAGTTCTGCCGCGATCACCTGGGCTGCAAGTGTTTTGCCTGTCCCTGGTGGTCCTGCGAACAGGGCTGAAATGCCTGCATAAGGCATCAATCGGTCACCAACGCCCCATTCTTCTAATACAACGGAACGCCAACGAATGGTATTGGCAATTTCACGTAACGCAGCCATCTCGTCATCCGGCAAGACGATATCTTCCCAGTTGTAACGGTGTTCGATTTTAACAGCCAGGCTGTTGAGTTGACGGCTGGAGTATTGGCGTGCTGTTTCGTAGAGGTCATTGATGTGGAGCTGCCTGTTATTTTGAAAAGCCAGGTCTCGAGCAGCAAAAACAGCGTTTTGAATTTGCTTTCCAGTGAGAGTGAACTGACCAGCCAGGATTTCCAGTTCTTTTTCTGGTAAATGTTCCGAATGACTCAGATAACGTTTCCAGATTTGCAGCCTTTGGAGGCTGCCGGGGAGTTCGCATCTAACCCAGGCGATGGGTTTATTTTTGAGTGAATCGTCCCGGTTAATTTGCCAATCGTTCGGGTTCAGGAAAATGATAACATCTGGATATTCGCAAGCAAGTTTGAATAAAAAGGTCTGCAGATCCCGGTCTTCCGATTGGGTTTCCCATCCACTGATACGAGGAATAGCATTGTTCAGAAGCGCATCACGGAAGAAAAGCTGCAAATCCTGTCGGACTGGCATATTAGCGGATGATTCCAGCTTAGACAGGTCCAGATGCAATACAGGGCGATGGAGCAGGGAAGAAATGTATTGAGCTGCCATTTTTTGTTGCAGTTCGTCTTTTCCGTAGAGGATGAACAAGGGACGTTCAGGCAATAATGTTGGAATATCGAGCGGTAAATCGATGACGTCACTGAATGTATCGGGTGAATCGGTGCAGGGAGTATATTGTACGGCAGAAGTGAGCCTGGTTGGTGGTTGGTAATTTCCAACCAGCCAGGAAATGATCTCTTGTGGGACAATATAGCTTCTTCGAATAAAGGCGCGATCGTTGTCCGGTTCTGAGGGGATAGGTTTCAAAAGCCCAAATCGTATCAAAGGAGCTGTATCTGCAAAATAGTTAAAATAAAGGGCTCTTTCAAGCCCCGGTTTTAGCAGAAGATCGAAAATGAAGCTGATACTGGCATATCGTTGGGTCACATCGTCCTGCAGATAACCATAGATTCGTTCGTAGCGTGTGTCCAACATTGGGGCGAGACTGATCAGAAACGCCAAAAATTCAAAATCCGAAAGAGCGAAAACTTTCTTTAGCTGCTCTAAACGAAGCAGGTGGTGATTATTGATTGCCTCCAACTGGCTGGTTTGGATCTCTGCGTTGACTCTTTTTTCCAGTTCTTTGTAAAGCTGTTGTTCATCCTCGGGGAGGAGAACGCCAGTTCCCCAGTTGCCCCCAATAGGTCGATCTAGTAAATCTTGTGCAGTTTGGTCTGAAATGAAGAGCCCACGGAATTTTTCAGAAAAATCCTGTCCGGCTAACTGCCAGCGCCGAACAGCAGAGCGAATGAGCAAATCGAGTTTAACAAAATGTAAATGAAGGTGTTTTACATTTAGAGATTGAATAGCAATTAGGTTTTCGGTTTCCTGCTCTGTTTGTTTTGGCATTGGCATGTTCAGGTTCGTCTATGTCAGGATCGTGAATACCGCTGTATATCCAATTTTTTCAAGGTTACATTCTTGTCCTTTTCCCCCGTGTCTTAACTGGAATTTTCACGTAGTAAAGTTAAAAATTGCGCGTGGTAAAAAACCATTACCAGAGAAGAGAACGGGACAAAGTTATAGAAAATAACGATTGCCTATTCAAAGATTTTATCATATTTGTGCAGTATTGGTCTTTACAAGTAGTTTACAACTGGTATATTAGTGGTAATCTTGTAGCAATTTAACTACTTATATTCTGTCGCAAAATACCGCATATAGAATATGATGTGTAAATTATTATCTCACTTACTTGAAGTTAGGAATAGAGATATTTTCTGTTTTGTACTGTAAAGGTTAAAACATGCCGTGGTTTTCATGCACAACAATAGAATGCGAACAACTTCCGGTCCTGGCAGGTACCTATTGCCTGCTTTTGTCGCTGGGTAGCAAACAAGAAATCAGGATTGGGAAGTTGGGGTGTTTTGTTTTCGAGACTGGTGATTATGCTTACTTCGGAAGCGCATTAGGCGCTGGTGGGTTGAGGGCAAGGTTACGGCATCATATAAAGGAAACGATGAAGCCTCATTGGCATATCGATTATCTGAAATCATCTGGCAGGTTTTCACTGGGGTATTATGAAGAAACCCCTCATTCGCTGGAATGTGTTTGGACACAGCGTGCCTGCTCGCAGGCTGGTGCCAGGGTTCTTGTAGTGGGTTTTGGTTCGAGCGATTGTGTGAATGGTTGCCCGGCGCATCTGGTTTATTTTTCTGAAGGTTTCTCGGAGCAGAAATTTGATCGCATTGTGAAATAATCGAGTACAATTTGAGGGATCAAGTTCTGGAGGATATTTTGAAGAAATATTTCCAATCTTATTGGGTTTTATTCCTGGTTTCGGGTGTGATTATTACTTTGGATCAGTGGACGAAATACCTCGTTCGCACTAATCTTACCATTGGAGAGGTTTGGTCACCCTGGGAATGGTTAACACCGTATGCGCGTTTTATTCGCTGGTATAACACAGGCGTGGCTTTTGGTCTTTTCCAGGATGCCAATACCTTTTTTGCAATCATGGCGATAATTGTTTCTGTTGCCATTATTTTCTATTTTCCCAGGGTACCATTAAATGAATGGACTCTTCGTTTGGCGTTGAGCATGCAGCTCGGTGGTGCGGTTGGCAACCTGATTGATCGGTTGACGGTAAAGCACGTCATCGACTTCATATCGGTAGGTTCTTTTCCGGTCTTTAACATTGCTGATTCAAGCATAACGATCGGTGTGGGTGTTTTGCTATTGGGTATCTGGCTGCAAGACCGCAAGGATAAGCAAGCGCGGCAGAGCGAAATCATTTCAGAAATTCCAGAGGAACCAGTTTCGCATTAAGAGTTGGTGATTTTGAACGAACAGATTCGAAATTTTGAGTATTTATTTGACCAACCTGAGCGGCTGGATAAGTATCTTGCAACACAAATGGAAGATTTCTCACGCTCACGGGTGCAGGGGTTTATTCGTGATGGTTTTGTTTGGGTCAATCAGCAACAAGCCGTGAAAACCGGTGTGATGGTTTACCAGGGCGATATGATTTCTGTCCATATCCCACCTGCTTTACCCACCAACCTGATTCCGCAAGATATCCCATTGGATATTGTTTTTGAAAACGAAGATATGCTGGTCATCAACAAATCGCACGGGATGGTGGTTCATCCATCGGCAGGGCATGACGAGGATACGCTCGTCCATGCTGTACTAGCACATGTCCCAAACCTGGAAGGGGTTGGCGGAGAGAAGCGACCAGGCATTGTACACCGGCTGGACAAAAACACCTCCGGGATAATCCTCGTCGCAAAAAATGAACGTTCACACCGTTGGCTGCAAGACCAGTTCCGTACTCGTGCTGTGGAGAAGACCTATTTTGCACTGGTAGATGGTATTCCCCCAACGCCCAATGGCAGAGTAGAGGCACCTATTGGTCGAGACCCTGTCAACAGGAAACAAATGGCTGTCATGCCGCCGGGCAAAGGACGTGAAGCCGTCACCGAATACTTTACGGTGCAATCTTTCCAACGACACA
Organism: uncultured Anaerolineaceae bacterium; assembly: GCA_964426355.1. GTDB lineage: Bacteria > Chloroflexota > Anaerolineae > Anaerolineales > Anaerolineaceae > JAJFTV01. Next base: position 2,758 of record CAYRRA010000024.1, on the reverse strand, counting down.
CATTGCTTCGAGTCAATTTGCTTACCGGACGTACACATCAAATCCGGCTGCACATGGCATTTCTGAAATGTCCGGTAGTTGGCGATACCATCTATGGATATCGACACCCCTCGCTGCCAATTGAGCGGCATTTCTTACATGCAGCGAGGATTTCTATTCGTCTGCTGGGTGAAGAGGAGCCAATTACCTTCGAGGCAGGTTTGCCCCGTGAGTTGACTGATTTACTGGAAAAACTGCAATAAAAAAACTACCCAGTGACATGGTAAAAAACACACACAGGAGAATCGTATGAGAAGAATCGATTTGCGTTCAGATACCGTAACTGTTCCAACCCCATCCATGCGCAAGGCGATGGCAGATGCTGAAGTGGGTGATGATGTTTATGGCGAAGATCCCACTATCAATAAGTTGCAGGAAATGGCGGCGGATTTATTGGGTAAAGAAGCCGGGTTATTTGTTCCCTCTGGAACGATGGGAAACCTGGCAGCCGTCATGGTGCACTGCACACGCGGGGATGAAGTAATCATGGGCAATCGAGCACATACGTTTGTTTTTGAAGGTGGTGGTGTATCAGTGTTGGGAGGAGCATCCATGTACACATTGCCCAACCAACCGGATGGGACGATGAAGCTTGAGGATATCAAAGGGGCTATCCGGAATGACAACCCACATTTTCCACGAACCAGGCTTGTTATTTTGGAAAACACGCATAACTACTGCGGCGGCGTGGCTGTTCCGGTTGAGTACATCCGACAGGTGGGGGCATTGGCACACGAAAATGGATTGGGATTGCATATTGACGGCGCAAGAATCTTTAACGCGGCTGTGGGTCTGGGAATACCCGCTTCTGAACTGGTTGAAGCTGCTGATTCAGTTACTTTTTGTCTCAGCAAAGGTCTGTGTGCTCCAGTCGGTTCAGTTTTATGCGGTTCTAAGGCATTCATCCGAGAAGCAGTTCGTATCCGCAAGCAACTGGGCGGTGGAATGCGCCAGGCAGGCATCATAGCTGCCGCCGGAGTGGTTGCGTTGGAGGAGATGATTGATCGGTTAGCGGAAGACCATCGCAGAGCGAAGATGTTGTCGAATGGTTTATCTAAGATACCTGGATTAACCCAGTACCTCACCCCGCCCAATTCAACCAACATGGTCTTTATATCCCTGGATGAAACTGTGCCGATGAATGGAAAGATGTTTGCAAAGAAACTGGCAGAAGAGAATATTTCTGTCGGTACACCAGGTCCGAGGCATTTCCGCCTGGTAACGCATTACTGGATAACCGATGAAGACATCGAACGTACCATTTCAGTGTTTCGAAGTTTGTTAAATTGATGAGCTTAGAAAAAAGTTGTGTGTGAGAAGTTTTATACTGCCCTTTCAACTGATGTGATTTACACTTGACTGGTTTCAGTTTAGTAGAGTGGCATAACCCAAACTTGGGTTTAAAATGAAGATGGGCTCGCCCTGAGCGTGAAACTCAATGGGCGAGCTCATTTATTTCGCGGCGGCAAACAAATGGGACATCAATATCTGATATAATTATTTAGTTTTATTTGAGTAAATGTTCTGTATTCGATAACATGTGCTACCCAATTAAACTGCCACAATTTGAGGCGAATTGTTCGTGTTACCGGTTGTCATTATCTGTTTTTTTAATCGTGGAAAAGGAGCGAAATAATGGAAAAAGAAATTGGGCTTGAGCAAATTGACGAAGCGGTTCAATTCATCAAAAAGCAAATCAGCATACAGCCCAAAGTAGGGTTGATTTTGGGGTCAGGCTTAGGCGCACTGGCAGACCAGATTGACCAAGCTGAGGTCATCCCGGCAGAAAACGTCCCTCATTTGCCTCTTTCAACGGTCAGTGGTCATAAAGGCAGATTGGTTTTTGGCGCGCTTGAAGGCGTGCCTGTAATGGCGCAACAGGGGCGGGTACATTACTACGAAGGCTACTCGATGACACAGGTTACCATGCCGGTTCGTATCATGCAGCGCATGGGATTTGAAGCATTGATTGTGACCAATGCCGCAGGCTCCATTAACCCCGACTTTTTGCCAGGGGATGTTATGTTGATCACAGACCATATTGGATTAATTGGCATGGCTGGTATGAATCCCCTGCGTGGTCCAAACCTGGATGAAATTGGTGTTCGATTTCCCGATATGAGCCAGGCTTACAACCGAAAACTGATGCAGCTTGCTCGCCAGGCAGCCGGAGAAAAGGGGATTGAACTCAAAGAAGGTGTTTACGCCGGGTTATCGGGACCATCATATGAAACACCTGCTGATTTACGTTTTCTGAGAGTGATTGGCGCGGACGCAGTTGGGATGTCTACTGTGCCTGAGGTGATTGCAGCCAGTCATGGCAAACTATCCGTACTCGGATTTTCAGGAATCAGCAACAAAGCCAATCTGGATGGATCAACAATCACCACGCATGAAGAAGTATTGCAGGCTGGGGAGGTACTGGTACCAAAGTTGCAATCCATCATATTGGGTGTATTATCTCTGCTAAAACAAAGATAATTCGATTGTCTACAATCGAGGCGAACAAAGTTATGCATTATTGGTACCTTACAGGCAAATAAAATGGAGGAAATACTCCGATTTTTACACCGATATGAGCCATGGATTTACGGCATTTTAGGGGGGCTTTTTCTTGTCTATTTTCGGAAGTTAGTCCTCTCCTGGCAGAACTGGCGTAACTCGGTTTTTGGTTTGGAAAAGGAAAGTGCGCTGAAAAAATTTAGCACTTCCTTCGCTG
>CAYRRA010000023.1:0-33417 GCA_964426355.1 uncultured Anaerolineaceae bacterium | reverse complement strand
AGACCAGGTTCCCCCAGCCAATAGAGAAAGCGGACGGGGGAACCGGTTTGTGTTATCTCAAGAGAAAGATGTTCAGAAAGACCAGTAAAGCGAAGATGCAGCCGATAGAGATAAAAACCCACCCAGCTTTGATGGAAGATTTTTCTTCCCCAATGATGAACTGCCCCATCTCTTGCCGCATCTTTAATACCGGACCGGATAACCAGGCGAAGGCAGCACCCCCCAGTAAGCCCCCCAGGTGTCCCCAGTTGTCAATGCCTGGGTTGAGACCCATGGCAAGGTTGAAAATAACAATGAGAGCAATATTACCCAAAAGGGATTTTGATCTCTTGCCAAACAGGAAACGATTCCGATAAATAAAGATGCCCTGCGCTGCTATCAACCCAAAGATCGCTGTTGAGGCTCCTAACGAAGGAGAAGCTGTGAGGGTGAAGGAGACAACATTCCCGGCAAATCCGGCAAGCAGGTACAGCATCAAGAACCGCAGATGCCCATAATGCACTTCAAGACCCGGTCCGATGACATACAGTGCATACATGTTAAAGAGGATATGAAGGATGGAGCCATGCAGGAAAGTTGCTGTGAGCAAACGCCAGAACTGACCCTTAATAATCAACCCATTGATTTTTGCGCCAAAAAGCATAAGCACATCTGTGCCCAGTAAATTTTCGCTGAGTATTTGCAGCAGAAAGAGGATCACAGTGATACCCAATAAAACCCAGGTGACCCAAGGGTATTTTGCTTTTGTCTTGATATTGATCCTCACCTGCTGAGTTTGAATAACCTCTTCCACTTGTGGCTCATTTGGATAACCGTTCCCTGGTTGAGCAGGCTGGTTTGGTGGTTGGTCTATCATAATGTAACTTCCCTGTGATGGATGCGGTGATGTTCGGATTGAATAATCGCAAGAATGCTGTCTGTGGTTTGATCGATTTTATCCCTGGCATTAATCACATAGTAATCAAAGATATCCAGGTAGCGCAGTTCATCCCTGGCGGTTGCAATTCTCAGTTGGGTTTTCTCAACCGTTTCCGTTCTCCGATTTTGCAGGCGTTTGATCCATTCCTCGTCATTTTCAGGAGCCAGGAAGATGAGAACAGCCTGGGGAAAGAGCGCGCGTATCCGGGCAGCGCCCTGTACATCGAGACGCATGAGCACATCTCTGCCCGTATTAAGCGCATCGATGACGTGCTGACGGGGTACCCCTTTGTACTCGTCATAGACCACGGCATATTCAATCAATTCGTCGTTTTCAATCATTTCTTCGAACTGCTCTTTGGTCACAAAGAAGTAATCGATGCCGTGCACTTCGCCGGGACGAGGTTCACGGCTGGCACAGGTGATGACAAAATGGAAGGAGGGGTCACGCTTGCGCAGCGCCTGGACGATAGTATCCTTGCCGATACCCGAGGGTCCGGATATAACGATTAAGAGCGGATGTTTTTGGGGAAGTCGATTGGTGAATAATTCTTCAGTCATGCGGTGTCTGATCCTGGGTCCTTTGTGGGCTTGATTATATCTCAAGTACGGCGATCAAACCTGTTGTTTTCGGATGGATGAAAGATAATCGTTGAAAGCCTTTCCCATGACTCTGTATTGGCTGCCGGTATTATCGATCAGACCGTAGTTTTCCAGTTCGCGCAGGGTGGCTGAAGATGTTTCAAACGATTCCCCTGCTGCAATCTTTTGCAAGAGCTGAGCTTCTTCGGGTTCCAGATGGGTATAAAGGGTATCAAAATACCCTTTGATTTCATAAGGAAAGGTAGTCATGATTGAGTTCAACGCTGTTTCACCCACTGCCTGGTGAAGATGCGCTTGATAGAGCATATAAGACGCTTTCTGGAGCAGGAACGGCATACGACCGGCGACCTTGAGGATGGCATCGACCTCTTCCACGTCAAAAGGATGCCCTGCCCGCGCAGCGGGTTCGGAGACCAATCGCTGAGCGTCTATGGGCGATAACGCTCCGACATAGGAAGTGGAAAAAATGTTCCCGAAAGGTGATTCATTGGTTTTGACACCTTTTTTGGGCAGATAGACCGGGCGATAAGAAGCTGTGATCCAACTGAGCTGTCCGTTGCCGATATGAATCAGGTGTCGCAGGTTGCCGAAAAATTTCTCATCAAAATCATCGGGATGGGATGCCAGGCGTTCAAATTCATCGAGAAGGAACAGGAAACAGAAACCGCATTCACTGGCTTTCGCCAGGAAATTTTCCAACAAGTCAAAATCAATTTCGTGTGGGATATCGTTTAGCTGGGGAAGGTTGCCGCTGCGTTTGCTTAACACCCTGGCGGTTTCCCGCAGCAGGTAGGCAAAGAAACCACGCTGTGAGATGAGCGAGGTCTGGCAATCCAGGAAAACCGGCACGATGTGCGGTGATTGTTCTTCTTGAAAAGCAGATTCGATAAACCGGAAGAAGGAGGTCTTTCCCGCTTTGCGGAAGCCCAGCAGAGCCAGTGAATTCATTTGCCCATGCGTGCAGTTCTTTACCTCTTGCAAAAGCTCCCTTCTACCGTAGAACAACTCGGGTCGGCGAATGGGGACACCGGCGACATAAGGTGTTCCGGGTTCGCTGCTGACGTCATCGGTTAGAAGGGACAGCGGTGAGCCAAGCTGGTCGACCCAATTCATGATTACTTTTTCAGGGGTATTCATCTTAATTTCAAATTCCCTGATTTGCATTTCCAATGCTTTTTGCTGAATTTCCAGCATGCTTTGAATCTCTTTTTCCTTTTGTTCAAATGCCTGGGTTTGTAGGGCAATATTGGCGGAATACTCTTTTTCGTTCTGTTTGAGCTCTTTCCGTTGATAAATGACTCCAATAGTGGCGATGATCACAGCAGTGGCAGAGATAATGACAGTAATTATATCGGTAGTGGACATCTGTTTCGTCACTCCTCAGGTTGACTTGTTTTCCATCTGCTGGCTTCTTCAGGTCGCATGTTGTGCAGAATCCAGCTTGAGAAAAGCATGATTGTGGGAATAAAAACTGGAGAGACTCCTGGTTCGGTATCCTTCTCTTTTTCGATCAAACCTCTTTTCAGCAGGCGCGATAACGTTAATGAAATCTGCTCCTGAGGGTAATTGTTCAACAACTCAGCCATTTCAAAGGCAGTCAGCCCGTGTTTATGGCGTTCTTCATGAAGGGCTAAATGGTAGAGAATGGCTTTCTCGATTTCATTTGTGTCATATTGCCAGAGATGGTTAAGGTGAGTATTTTTTGCTGAGACGAACTTGATCGCGATGTATCGAACCAAATCGAGACCAATGTGATTGCCCACGCCGCGCGTGTTCATTTCATCGATCAGGTCATGGCAGAGGAGTTGAAGCAGAAACGGATGTCCGTGTGTGTAGCGCCAGATTTCCTCAACGGCGCTGTCTTCATAGAATACTTTTCCCATGACCGGTTCGCGGATCAGCTTGACCGCATCTTCTTTGTTCATAAAACTGACCTCGCGGATGAGTGCGATATTTTGTACCAGTCCGTTGTATTCATCCGAGAGGTCTTCCAGTTCCTGGCTGCCGGCAAGGATAAACGTGAGGTTGTGTTGAAACTGCATCAGTGACCTTAACTGGGAGAATATCCTCACATCCAGCTCTTTGTTGAGTACCATTTTGTCGAGGCGTTCGAATTCATCCATCATGACAACCAGATGAGTGCCTGGCATCAGGTTGCATGTGGAAACAATGAAATCTTCAAACGTGCCGAATGGGAGGTCCTGGAATTGGTTTTTATCCGGTATGGATAGACTCTTTTTGAGGTCAGGGAACTGCTTTACCACCTGGTTTCCAATGTGCTGGCTTAACCGTGACAAAAATTTGGGCGTGTCCCAATCGTTAAACCCTTGCAGGTCGATAAAGATTGGGCAAATCGGGTTGTCGGGATTTTCACGCAGGGGTTTGCCCAGGTCGCCGTCTTTGAGTTGCAGCAGGATGGATGTTTTTCCCATGCGGCGTTCACCATGAAACACCAGGATATTTTTTTGTGTGGCTCCCAACAGGTTTTCAGAAATCCACTCGAAGATATCTCTCCGTCCAAAGAAGGGGCTCTTTTTGGGGTAGACAGGGGTGCCGGTGAGGTAGGGGTTGATAACCGTTTTGAAACGCTCTTTCGCATTGGCAACCGTGCTGATCCACTGCTGAACGATTTCAGACAGAATCCACTGTTCAGGAATGGGTAGATTTTGTACCTGTTCGCGGGTTGTTTCCAGGTACACGCGTAGGGTTTCCAGGGTAGAGCGGTTGAGTGTGACATCTCGCAGGGCATCTTTGAGATACTGGATGGTTTGGATAAAAAGGGCAGCGGTATCTGCCAGGAAAAACTGTGCCTGTCGGAATTCGATATCGGTGCTCAGCGGGGTTTTGGAGCAAAAATCGGTCAGTTCACCCATACTCGTGGCTTTGTACGCTTTGTGCAGTTCTGAATAGAGACGTCCCATGGCTTTCCCGCCCTCGAAGAATTCACCAAAGTTGTGCATCAGGTCTGGGATCGCTGCCAGTGATTGAGACGAGATGTCTCCCTGGACAAGCGGGGTGTAATTCTTAATGATGGTGGAGATATTCTGTTTTTCAGAACTGACCAGGTCTGCAACCTGGGTGAGTGTTTCAATTGCTTGCGGATTGTCCTTGATAAATTCATGCAAATCCAGCAGAAGGCGGTTGGGTTGTGCGAGAATCTGATCGGCAAACCGACGGGATTCGGAGAGCTTGGCATTTTTAATGGCAATCGCAACGCTCATGGCAATCAGGTCAAACACCAGCTCATCTTGTTCGCTAAAATAGGTGTATTCCTCGCTGCCATCATCGGTGATTTTGATTTTTGATTCCACTTTGAGAACACCGATTAGTTCTTTTTTTGTGTCGTTATTTCCTTCTGTTTGCAGGGAGGCATTGGGCGCCTTCCCAACGGTAAGCGGCATACCCATGAAGGATTCACAGCGTTCGTTTTTCTCCGGGTCAAAGTTGATGGGGTCATACGTGCCTTTGTGATGTGGGTGAAGTCTGAGCTCCATATTGCTACGGGCGGAGAACTTTGTGCGTTTAACCGCAATCCACACCGTAAGTCCCACTCGGTCTTCTTCTTTTTCCGGTTTTTCGACGATATCATTTGCATCAACGAGTTTGTATTCCCTGGGTTTGCCGGGTGAAATCTGGGCGTAACCGGCAGCAGCCCACACCGGTTGTACGAGCTTATCGCCTTCTTTCAAAAAGAGCGCACAGGCACGGGCGTTAAGCAGTTCCATTGTCTTTTTTACCACCGTGCTGACCAGAGTTTGGATATCCTGGTTGCCATGCAGCACCTCGAAAATGGTTTGTTGTGAATCGATGATGACCTGGTAAGGTTTTCGTTCCTGCAGGCGAATAATCGCCAGAGCGATATCCTGAGCCAGGACATCGAACCGCCGCCGGGCTTCTTTGCTGAATTCCCGGTTGTCCGGTTCGCCGATGATAGAGATATTTTCGACTTTCAGCGTTCCTTTTACTTCTCCCGCCACCTGGAGAGGCGCACCTAAAAATGCGCCGCAGATTTGCTCGCCTATTTTAAAGTTATGGGCATCGTATTGACCGCGGTGATGGGGATGTTGGCATAATTCTTCATAATTCCTGGCATAAAATGATTTGCCCGTGGCAGCTATCCAGGCGGTCAACCCCACGCGCTCATCGCGTGTGCAGGGGTTTTGAGGTATCTCCTCCTTTTTGGGAAGCAGATAGGAGCGGATGACAAAACGAGGCTGTTGTGAGCCAATTCCGGCGCGCTGTGTGAGTGTGTTTTTGTAAGGGTCCGTCAGGTAAATTCCGCAAGAATCCGCACGCAGGGCGGCTGCCGCTACGTTGACGACGATGCTGAGAAAGCCATCCATGTCGCTTTCCGTGATGGATGCTTCGGAAATGACATCGCGCGACCAGGCAGTAATGGCAGCATCCAGGTTGCGCGTGGTTGCTGTTTCCAGATATGCCAGGATTTTGCTGGTCATCCGGGCAATCGTCTCCAAAATGATTTGCTGTTCAGCTTCAAAAGGCTGGGTATCCAATGCCGGGTCATAACGGCGTTCGGCTTTGATGATGCCGATAATATCACCATGCTGCCCGCGCATGGGTACACCCAGGAAAGTTTGCAGGCGCAGGGTTTGACCCGGAAGCATATCGGGGTCGTGTGTGCCCAGGCGATGAGGGTGTGCCAGCAGCTCTTCTGGGGTACGCGCCAGGAATGATTTTCCGGTCGAGACAATCCACCCGGTGATACCGAGCTTTTGATCTTCAGAGGGGTTATTTTCTTCAACCTGGTCTTCCGGGATGACACGGCATTGTGCTTTTCCGATAAATCCCTGTTGGTAACCTTCTCCTGCTCTCTGGGTGGCGGTCAAGCCATCTTCATCAACAATATAAATGGAACAGGCGCTTGCTTCCAGTGTGATCCTTACTCGCCCGGCAATATAAGCCAGAATATCATCCAGCCTGGAATCGGCTGAAAGCTCCCGCAAGATTTGGCATTGAATATCGGCTGAAATTTTCTGCGCAGATAGTCTCTGACTCATTTTGTCCTCCATTGAGAGCCGAATTTTCATTCAGGGTCGGTTTCAATGAAATCGAACCTGAACAGGCTGTTCTGGTGGTTATGCACCGTTCATTGTTTGATGTTCCTGCCTACGGTTTCAATGTCCACACCATGTTAGAAGGTACTTCCTGGTCATTCAGTTCGCCAGCAAGCGTTCCATCGCAGTAGAGCAATTGAAAGTCATAGACGCCGCCGACATCGACCCAATGCAGGTAAGTGCTGCCAACGGTGATGAAAACGCCCCAATCTGGAGCCAGGATATTCTCGCCCCAATCGGTGCTGTCGCCAGGACGCACATAGAACTCACACAGATCGTAGGACAGATTGTTTACAATTGTGACCAATGCTTCTGTGTAAACTATCAACGGCTGCGAAAGCTCCCAGGTCAGTTCTGTACCCTGGAGCTCGAAAAAGGAAAAATTCTGAAACTTGTTGCCAGCGCAATCCCACGCCGAAGCATTGTATTCGCCTGGCTCCAGGTCAATCTCCAAAACATCCTCGGGTTGCAAAATCTTTCCAGCGTCCACATCCACCAGGTTGGGGATCTTTCCGGAGAAACCGGTGGGGTAGAAAAAGATGCCGCAGACTGTCCCGCCGGTGTCGTTGACAAAGGAAATATGCACCATTGGGATAGGTGTTTCGGTGGGCGTTGCAGTGGGAGGAATCGGTGTTGAGCTGGGCGGAATAGGCGTGGCACTGGGTGGGAGGGGTGTGGGGCTGGGCGGCAGCGCTGTAGCTGTGGGGGTTTGTGTGGAGACCTCGGCAAAACCACTGCAGGAAGTAATTAGAACTGCCAACAGTAGGATAAGGAACAGGGTGATAACCTTTTTCAAAAAACGCCTCCTTAGTGTTTAATTCAATGCGCTTTAATGCAAGGACTGCTTTTCGGCATGTTGCCATTATTCCTTGTAAATCCATTATAGCAACAATTTTTAACCCGGTCGGTAATTATCAACTTAGTAAAAAAAGCTCATTGGCAAATAATCAGCGGATGTACATGAGCCGAAAGGTATAGCCAGGGTTTGTCATCCACTATTCGGTTCATGACCTTTCAACATGAAGATAAAGACAGCTTCCCAGTTTTCACAGAGGAAATCATATAGCAACGCTTCCATTTCTTGAAAATGTCTGACGAATGGCACGATATACCTCGTTCATCCACCGGGTTAACACCGTGTGAAACAGGAAAACCAGTTAATTGAGCAAGAACAACAGAGCAGTCGAATGTAGATGACTATCTTGATATTTTTGGTGTCTCAAGTATTGTTCCCCAGGATGATCACGCCACTCGCGTTCTAAAAAGGGTTGCCCCAATCTTCATTTCCATATTAAATGTAATCATGGACGGGGAGCACCATTTTACTTGAGGAGAAACTCAGGAGCGAGATAAAGAGTTTCTTAGTAGAATGACTGCCCGGCAGTCAATTTACATGACTGCCGGGCTTTTGATTAAACAGAAAAAAGAATCGGATCAGGCTTTGGCAACCTCTCTACCAGCAGAGCGACCAAATGTGATTGCGGTACCATGTGAGGTGGCAGGGCAAATCGTCGGATAATCGACGCCATAGCGACCACCGGCAACATTTCCTACTGCCCAAAGACCAGGAATGGGGTTGTAATTTTCATCCAGAACCTTGAGAGTCTCGTCGACCACCACACCGGCGGTAATCACACCTGCTGCAACTAAACTCTTGTTGGCATAGAAGGGGGCAGTTTTCACCGGGAACATGCGGTCAGCGCGTTTACCGAAGTCGACATCAGCGCCGTTCTCGCACAGTTCGTTGTAACGCTCAATCTCAGCCAAAGCGGTTTCTTTGGGAAGACCGACGATGTCGAGGAGTTCTTCGATCGTGTTGGCTGCAACTGTACCAAACGAAGCAGGTTCTTCTGCTGCCAGGGCAGCCGCGAAGCGGTCGCGCATGGTTTGTAAAGCAGCTTCATCGAGCAGCGCAACATCAAGGTTTCCATGACCAATGCTTTGGTGCATGATCATTTCTTCCCAATTTGCATCCCAGAATTGAACACCGAAAGCGCCAGGTTGGCGAATGATCTGGTTGGTGTAGCTTTGACCGGGAACGTCTTCATTCATAAAGCGTTTTCCATGTGCGTTAAGCTGCAGGGCGGCAGTTGAGCCGATGCCGCCGAAACCGCCAGCAAATGCATGTGACATGTGTGCGTGGGGACCCGGTTCCATCATACCGCCAGCCCAAATAGCCATTTTGTGACCGTCACCATTGGATGTTTCGATCTTCGTGACACCGCAGGCGCGGTAGAACTCAGGGCATAGTTCTTTGAGCATGGCTTCGTTATGACCGTAATCACCCGTGGCGAGGATGACACCTTTGGTGGCTTCAAACTTAATGTAATTGCCGGATGCATCTTGCGCATATACGCCTTTGACAACTCCATCTACAACTGCGAGTTGTTTTGCGGGTGTATTGAATTGGAAATCAGCTCCGAGCGCTACTGCTTTGTTATATTGGGCTTCAATGGCACCGACCCAGTCAGTAAATTGGATGCTGGTGCAGTACTGCTTGTAATACTCAGTGGTGTTGTCAAAATTTTCAGGATTGGGCCACATAGCCAGGTAATAACCAAAATCACGCCCATCCTCTTTGAGCACTTCTTCAAACCAGTCAAACGTTTCACCGCTTTCATTCGCCCATTTTGTGAGGAGCGCCATGTTTGAGCGGTTGCCTGAGTACTTCTGTAGCTCGCGCACAATTTCCATGTTGTCATATTTACAGCCAAGTTCTTTCTGCAGTTTTGAATCCAATGCGCCGAAGCAAAGACCGCGCACTGTATAGCTGGCTGACTGCTCCACCACAATTACGCTTGCACCTTCTTCAAGCGCAGAGCGTGCAGCAGAAATACCCGCTACGCCAGCACCGACAATAATGACATCGGCTGTTTTGGTGGAATCGCACTGTTCATCGGTTATACCTGGAGCGCTCCCGAGCCACTCTTTTGTATCGATGCAGGTGGTTTCCTGGACGACTTCGCTGGTCTGATCCGTGGTTTCAGGTGTTTCTTCAACTACAGTGGGTTTACAACCCGAAAGAACACCTACTGCAGCCACACTCGCTGCGCTGACTGCTGCACCTTTGATAAAGTTTCGGCGTGAGACAGTTTTTTTATTATCTTCTTTTTCAGTGGTCATGTTTGGTACTCCTCTTCAATGAATATGTTGGAATGGTAACGTGCTTGTTGGTCAACGCCACAGCGCTAACAAAAATCCGATTGTGGCGCGTTGAACCCTTGTTTGATGTTGGTTGGCGAGAGTTGTTGCGTTCGATGAAAACTGCCAGAATGGCAAAGAAAAACGAAAGCAGAATTCAGAAAAAATACCAACTGAACGGTCATCCAGAAGTGAGATGTCAACCCATTGAGCAACACAACATACATTGTAAGTTATTCAGAAAGCAGGTCAAGGTAAAAAGACGTAAAACCTGGCAAAGTCATCCTGTATTCACCTCAGAATCACCCTTAAGTAACAGGTATATCCAACATTGAACAACCTATCCTGTTTGTAACGGTTTATGTGGATCGATCAGCAAAACTATACGCCAGATTTATCATCCCAAATAAGATGAGATTGCCAGGGATTAATGCGAGGAATCCCCAGATATATCGCCGTGCAGGGCATCTGTTCATCAGAAGACGTTCGCGTACTTCATGCGTCAGGAGGGGTACTTCCTATCGCAAGATGACAGGATGAATCGTGTTGCCAGCGTTGAGTAAGGAACAACCAGGAAGATGCTCCCTGGTTTGTTTTCCTGAACGCAGTGAAGGATCATCATTGCCTTTGCCAAGCAGGTAAACTCGCTGCGCGCACGCGTACAAACACACGAGCGGATATTTTGCATCGGTTGGTATGACGGTACGCCCTCATGGTCATCTCGCAGTGAGAGATTACTATCCCTTCTTTCTGGCAGACTTTGCTGGTATACAATCGAAGCGCTCTGTCCTGAGCCCTGGCACCGCGACAAACACCTCTTGAAAGAAAATAACCAAAGAGGCTGCCTTTTATGACAGTCTCTTTGGTTGGATGTTGGGGTAAACACTTACTTTACTATTAAATCCCCAATTTCGTTGACCTGTATCTTGTGAGCGCCAGGCGTTGGAATAATTGACGGTGAAGGGAAAAATTGGTACAATCCTGTTATTACCAATTATGATCACAAATTACTCTTTCAGGCGAGTATGACATAGAATCAAAAATCAGTAAAAAGCGCTTTGCTGAAACAGGATTATCAATTGGTGGACAATACAAAAATTTAATGGTAAATTATGGATGTTTGTTAGAAAAAGAAATCGTTTTCAAAAAGGGGGTTTATCGGGTGAAGTAAGAAATATAATTCTTCATGAAGCTGGATCGGAAAGGAAAGGATCTTTGTGAACCTGGAAAATCAAATCCAATCGGTAATAACAAAAAGCGGGGCTAAGTTTGGTATTGCATTACACCATATCGAGAGTGGAACAGAAATATTTATCAACGCAGATGATTATTTTCCGATGGCGAGTGTTTTTAAGATTCCCGTCCTGGCTGAAGTCTGTTTTCGCTTTGGCGAGGGACAAATCCGCCCGGATGACCGTTGGACATTGAAGAACGCTGATAAAAATTTCCCCAGCGGAGTCCTGGTCTTCTTTGAAGAGGGTCTGACGCCGACGGTAAAAGATTTGATCATGATGATGATCATCATCTCGGATAATACCGCCACAGATATCCTCCTCAATCGGATGGGTAAAGATGCGGTGGTCAATCGCATGCGCCAGTTAGGCTTGGAACATATCCATCTCCCAATGACTGTGCGTGAGTTGTTTGCAGAGATTATGCCCGATACCAACCCCAACAAGCCGATCCAAGAGCTGTACAGATTGGCTCGGGAAGAGGAAGAACGGGGACCGATGGAAGGGGCAAAGAGAATTGTGGCTGCCGGTCCAGAGAATGATGTTGCCACCCCGCGTGATATGACTCGTTTGCTGAAATTGATTTATGAGGGAAAGACGCCTGATCGAAAATGGAGTGATTTTGCGCTGGATATCTTGTTGCACCAGCAGCTTAACGATCGTATCCCCCGCTTTTTGCCGGCTGGCACGATGGTGGCGCATAAAACTGGAACAATTGGTCCTGTGCGAAACGATGCCGGCATCATCTACGTGAATGACCACTCACATGTGGTTTTAACGGAGTTTGTCATCTGGCAACCACCGGAAGACCCAGCATTGGTACGGCAGGCAACTTTCGAGGTTGAGAACGCAATGGGTGAAATCGCTTTGCTTGCCTATAAAGCGTTTCAGTCTTAACAACTTATGAGATTCTTAGAAGGAGGTGGTCAGGCAAAATTGAAAAGAGATGTTATTGATCGCAAGTACACTGTTTACAATCATTCATAACTATCACAAGGAGAATGAAAAATGAAGAAAGTTTTGTTTGTTCTGTTTGGCTTAATGGTAATTGGCAGCATGTTATTCACTGCCTGCACACCTGCAGCCACCGAAGCCCCAGCCGCCCCCGCTACTCAGAAACCAGCTGAGCAAGCTGCACCAGCCGAAGAAGAAGCTGCACCAGCCGAAGAAGAAGCCCCTGCTGAAGAAGCTCCCGCTGAAGAAGCCCCTGCTGCAGAAGCTGCTGGCGTGACCCGCCTGGTGCTGGTTGAAACCGGTGGTTATACCTCGCTGGATCCCTTCACCAATGCCTGGCACGCCAACCCCACTTATGCTGTGTTTGCAGTTCTGTGGGATTACTCTTTGGATTTGAAGGATTTCGGCGGTATTCTGGCTGAAAGCTGGGAGTTCGCTGAAGATGCGCTGAGCGTCACTGTTACCCTCAAAGAAGGTTTGACCTTCACTGATGGCACGCCGATCAACGCTGAAGCGATCAAGTGGAACTTCGACAAATACCTGGATCCTGAACTGGCATCCCCGGGCGGCGGCACCATGCGCGAATTCGTTTCCGATGTTGAACTCATCGACGAGTACACCTTCAAGGTCAACCTGCTTGCTCCGTGGGCGATGTTCATGGACGAACTGGCAGGCAAAGAAATTGCCAGCCCCACCGCGTATGAAACATTAGGTCAGCAGGAATACGCCAATGTACTGACCTCCGCAGGTCCGTGGAAGGTTGAATCCATCACCCCCGATGTCAACATTGTCTACTCTCGCAACGACCTCTACACCTACGGCAACCCATTTGCCTCCAACGAGGGCCCCGTCAATTTTGAGGAACTTGAGCTCAAGTACATCAGTGATGATGCCGTGATGTATGCCGCTTTGGAAACCGGTGAGATTCATTGGGCACCCATTCCTGCGCAGTTCCTGGAACAGGCTAAATCGAACCCCAACATCACCATTGTTGAAGCTGAAGGCACCAACACCCAGTACCTCGGCATGAACAACCAGTACTATCCTTTCACTGAAGAAGGTGTCCGCCAGGCAATTGCTTACGCGGTTGACCGTGAAGAACTGAACCTGATTGCCTTTGAAGGCAAAGGTATTGAGCTGTACCAGCCCCTGGGCAAGGGTAACATTGGTTGGAACCCCGAGATGGAAGAATACGGTAAACTGACCAGCGATGACCCCGAAAAAGCTATGGCAATGCTCGATGAACTCGGCTTCGTCGACAGCAATGGCGATGGCGTTCGCGAAGAACCCAATGGCAAGAAGATGTCCTATGAACTGATGACCCCTGCAGATCCCACCAACCAGCGTATGGCTGAAACTCTGCAGGCACAACTTGCTAACATCGGTATCGAAACCCACATCATGACTGTGGATAATACCCTGATGCGCCAGAAGACTGCTGAAGGTTCACACCAGATGATTTACTGGGGTTACGCAATGACTACCCCCGACATCACCACCTACATCTTCCGCTCTTCACGTATCGGTGCTTCCAATCGCAACCACGTGAACGATCCTTACCTGGATAGCTTGCTCGACGCCCAGGATCAGCAGTTAGATCCGGTGCTCCGCCAGCAGGCAACCGATGAAATCAGCACATACCTGATCGATCATCGCTTCCATGTTCCGTTGCTCAGCCCCATGTACTACTATGGTTACCGTTCAGACTTAATTGACTGCAACGCATTCACCATTCAAGGTGGCTGTAACTGGACCGACTGGTACCCCGTTAAATAAGAAATACCATTGATAGGGTAGAGGTGGCAACACCTCTACCCCTTCTTTTGCAATCTTTTTTTGGTTAAATAAATATGCTAAACTTTATTATCCGCCGGTTGTTTACGACAATCATCCTGGCTGTGGTGCTGGTAGGTGTGGTCTTCTTGATGTTGCGGACCATCGTTCCTGGGGATCCGATTCAAACTTTAGCAGGAGATTTTGCTTCCCCTGAAACGGTTGAGGCTCTCCGGCGTAACCAGGGATTGGATAAACCGCTCTACACTCAGTTTTTCATTTTCTTGAAGAATGCCCTGAAAGGCGATTTGGGTATTTCCATCTTTACCGGGCTTTCTGTCACCGATCGTGTGGTCGCTGCTTATCCAGTCACAATCCGCCTGACACTCTATTGTTTTATTTTGTCCATTACACTGGGTATCACGGTAGGTGTGATTACCTCGTATTTTCACGATACATGGCTGGATAACCTCACCCGCGTGGTCTCGGTCTCTTTTGCTTCACTGCCTACTTTCTGGCTGGGGCTGATGCTGATATTAATTTTTGCAGTCTGGTTGGATATTTTGCCCGTGCAAGGCAATATGAAGACATCGACTGGATGGATTTTGCCTGCCATCACACTTTCAATGGGCTCTGCTTCTACACTTGCCAGGCTGGTTCGTTCTTCCATGCTGGAGGTTCTTAACTCAGAATATATCAGAACTGCTCGTGCCAAAGGTCTAAGAGAATTAGGCGTTGTTTTGAAACATGCAATGCGGAACGCATTGGTACCTATTATCACTGTTGCTGGTTTCCAGATTGGCGGCTTGCTGGGTGGTGCTGTGGTGACCGAGAACATCTTTGGTTTACCAGGAATGGGTACATTAATCATCAACGCCATCAACAACCGCGATTACCCGGTGATTCAAGGAACCATTCTGTTTACGGCTTTCACCTATCTTGGTGTAAATATTATTGTGGATGTGATGTATGCTTACGTTGACCCTCGAATCCGATACGAATAACGAATATAAAGACCCTGGGGTGCCAAAGGAAAAAACCCCATTCCAACTGCAAATGGCTCGCTTTGGGCATAACCGCATAGCGATTGCAGCTTTGGTTCTGATGATCATCATCATCCTCACTGCAATTTTTGCCGAACAGTTGACAACTTTTAACCCAATCAAGCTGAATGCGAAAGCACGCCTGACAGCACCGAACAGCGAATACTGGTTTGGAACCGATGCAATGGGTCGCGATGTCTTTACCCGCATCTTGTATGGCGGCAAGGTCAGCTTGTGGATTGGTCTTGCGGCGGTGATCTTAAGTTTGATCATTGGGGTCCCGCTTGGCTTGTTGTCGGGTTACGTGGGCGGCTTTCTCGATAACTTAATTATGCGTTTCATGGATTTGATCCTGGCTTTCCCGGGAATCATTTTCGCGATCTGGTTGGTCTCCATGCTTGGACCTGGGGTGAACCAGGTGATCTTTGCGATCGCCTTCTGGGATTTGCCCAGCTTCTCACGTATTGTTCGTGGAAGCGTACTCAGCATCAAATCCATCGATTATATCCAAGCATCACGTGCTTTAGGCGCCAATCCGCTCCGTGTCATGTTTACCCATGTGTTGCCAAATGTAATAGCACCGGTCATCGTTATGGCAAGCCTTGCTATTTCCGGGTCCATTCTGTCGGCATCGACATTGAGCTTTCTAGGGTTAGGTGCGCAACCGCCCACACCTGAATGGGGTCTGATGCTCTCGGACGGTCGTCCCTACCTGCGTCAGGCTTGGTGGTTGATGGTCTTCCCTGGGGCAATGATTACCCTGTTTGTGCTGGCATCCAACATCTTTGGGGATGGTTTACGCGATGCTCTTGACCCGCGCACCGCAACTCGTTAGGTGTTGCTAATACCAGCCGAAAGCTGGCACATCACCAGAATCAGCATTTTCTCAGGCTGCCCCATGTTTTGGGGCAGCCTGTGTTTTCACTGCCCTTGTACGATTCGTGAAATTCGATTTTTGTACCGTCCAAGATGAAAGCCATTCACCGTGTGACCAATCCCTCTGCCTTCCACCTGACTACGCCTGACCCCTTCAACCCAATCGCGGATGTCCACCAACCAAAGCACCAATCACAGATCATTTTTTTATGGTTGAACAGCAGCCAGGACAAGGGTGAAATAACCGCCGTATGAGCTGTCATCTTTGTTGACATAACCGATTCCCACCTGGTTGTAGGCTGGGTAAGTGAGTTGATGAAAGCTGGAGGGTCCATCCAGCCATGCCTGGAAAGCTCTTTGTGGCGAGTTCAGTTCGCCGCGACCCACGTAGAGCAGTTCGGTTGCCCGGGCAAAAGTGAACCCTGCTGATTGCAACCGCATCACAAAATCAGCGCCATTGGAGCCAATATGGTCATAAAAATCGCGGCATGCCATATCTTCGCTGTGTGCAAACGCGACGTTTTGAAGGGTATCGTTACGGGTTAACTGGGGTAACCCAGAACCGGCGCGTAGTTCATTTATCAACACCAGCAAAGTGGTCTGGTAAGCCTCGTTGGTCTGGTAGCTGCACGCGGCGCTGGTAGCAGTGGGTAATGGCGGCAGAGTCTCGGTGGGTGTGCTGGGTTGCTGGTTGGTCTGGGTGCTGGCGGCGGGGGAACCGGTGGCTGTAGGCAGGGTGGTGGCGGCTGGCAGGTTTGCGGGCGTTGCTGCTGCCTGCGTATGGGTTGCGCCAGGCGGAGCCTGTTGGTTGTTGGATTGCGCTTCTTCTACTGAGACGGCTGGTGCGGTTTCATCGGCGGAGGGGGTACTGTTGAGGGAATCGGGTAACGCTGGTGTGGCTTGCGGGGTAGACTGGCTGTAGATGGCGGTCAGGGTGAGGTTCGCGTTTGCGTAGATTTGTTCCACGGTGGTTGTGAAATTGGGCGTGGGTGAGGAATAGACGATGGGAGAATGTTCCGGGTTCTGCGCAATTTGGGTGGTGTCATCCTGGTACAGGAGGATTTGCAGCAGGATCAATAGCAGCGTGCTGAGAGCAATCAACACCCACATGAGGTTATTTTTCAGAAAGTCTAATATTGTGCTGGTTTTCATCACCTGATCGCCTTGCGGTTTTTCACATTATAAGCGAGATACCGGTTTGCAGGGTTAACAGACTTGAAAATTACCTGCTGGATGGCAGGTAATTGATTAAAACGGAACTCCAGGTTGGTTAATTGGCTTTATGGTAAAGGGTTTTTGAGTGGAAAGGATTTATCCTTCTTGTGTCAGGGCATACGTCCTGGCTGAATCAACTCGCCACTGCCCATCGATGCATTGCAGGATGTAGCCATCGACTGAGCCTGCTGTGGGCACCTCTTTTCCATCGGCATACTTAAAAACCCATTTTTCAAAGGTGAAAGCCTTTGCAGTTTGCTGTTTCGGGTCAAGATCAAATGCAAGGAATTCGCAGGATACCAGATTCAAGGCAGTTACCTGCTGGTTGGTCCAACGGGCGTACTTTTCCTGCATGCGTTTGTAGCCCTCTGCAGTGGTGTACTCGCGCAAGCCCCCTACACCCCCGGCAGAAAATGACGCTTCTACACCCTGGTTGAACACCTGGAGGAGTGCCTGGATTTGTTGGTCGGTATCGAGCAGGTGCTGGTTTGAGTTTTGTGTCCCTTCTCTGGCTGCTTGCACAAGGATGTTGGTGCTGTTGTTGATAAAACGATGGGGCATGGAGACCTCTTTGCTGAGTGGATTTGGAAAGCGGGGTAATTATATCGGGAGGGTAGGAATACCTCGTTGTAGGGTTTCACGATTGTTGAGAATTAACCATCCTATCATCACAACCCATTGAAGACCGCACCACACTGCGCAGGTTTTCCAACGTAAAAAAGCGGTCAAAGGCTGCCCTGCCATTATGTGCCAGTTGGGCGTATCGCGCGGTGTCGCTGTCGATATCCTGCAGCAGACGGATGATCTCGGCAGTGTCGTGGGTGTGGCACATTAAAGCCGCATCGTGTTCTTTCAGAAATTTTCCCGGTGAAGAATCCTCGGGACCGTGAAAGAAAACCGGTCGACCTGAAGCCAGGTAGGCACTGAGCTTTGAAGGAAAGCTGAGGCGGGACTCCATGGAAAATTCAGGATTGAGCCAGTAGGGGCAGTAGAGCAGGTCGGTTTGCTCAAAAATTCGAATGGTCTCTTCTTGTGGGCGCCAGCCAAGAAATTCGATATTGGCAGGTTTCCCGTCTGCGAGCAGCTCCACGTATGGGGCAAGCAGTTTGATCCTCACCCTTTTGCCGTTCAGTGTCCAGTTTAGCTCATGCAGCGCGCCGAGCAGGGCTTTCCACTCCTCTTTGGCGTACAGTTGACCCGCCATGCAGAGGCTGAACTCGTCTTTGCTGACCGGATCATCGGCGGGTGGGCGTGCAATTTCCTGAGCCAGGCTTGGCAATAAGGGCGTCGAATGGATGCCGTAGGTATGGTCATAATACTCGCTCATTGTCCAGGAGGCAGTGAAGACCTGCACGCTTTCACGCAATACTGCGCCAAATTCATTTAACACGGTACGGGCGGTGAAGCGGTTGACTTTGAAGGCGCGCATCCACCAGCCGGGCGGATCGTAGATCATGCTGTACAACGGGACGCCCAGCCTGCGAGCAGCCGGTCTTGCGAGACGGATCATGCTTTGCCCTTGCAGGGAAACCAGCATGGCGGTTGGCTGCATTTTCTCGGCGAAGTGAGCAATGGCATCCAGGATTTTGGGGTAGATGATTGTGCTGTTATAACATTCGTATAGCGGTGAAAGGACAAATCCGATCCGGCTATTCCCGCGGTCCTCCCTGGGTTTGTTGAAGACCTGCGTCGGCATTCCGGTGTAGGCTTGCGGTATCTCTGGAGAAAAGATGGGGTTGAGAAGGTTGAAGCAAGAAATGTTTTCAACGGGCAACGCAGACAACAGGTTTGCCAGGTATATTCCGCCGGTGAAATTGGTGCTGGGTGGGATATCGGTGAAAAGAAGAAGTTTCATCGTCTCGTTGATTTTCCTGTTCAAAGTTACCCTGTTTTACCCTGTTTCAGGCTTGATTATTTCAAAATTCTATCATAAAAGCCGGGTGTCTTCTTTGTTTGGTCTGGTAGTCAGGTGGTTTTCTTTTTGGCTGCCAGATGGGGTTTTGACTATCATAGAACCTGGGTTTCCCATAAGAGCGCACCTAACAATGAAGAGCAGCAGATACTGCTTGAGATGGCGCGTAAGCAGAGCTGTGGGTGAGCCAGTTGAGGTAGTTTTTTGAAGATGGTCTGATTAGTCCCGGGAATATCCAGAGGACTGCGATATTCATTCCCTTGGATAGAAAAGGTCCATGTTTCAATGAACTCCCTGTATCGAATCCGAAAAAGTATTTTATAATAATAAATTAGAACGTTATGATATTGTTTTTCAACGTTCACTGATAGGCAGCGTTTCATTCTGTTAACAGTAACTTATAGATTTTTCACATTATTCATACAACATCGATGAAACCTCGTATCCGTTCTGCCGCCAAGCAGATTGAGTAACTCATCAACTATCATTTTCTTATCCAAGATATACATTATCTACAAAAGGATTACGAAATTCATTTCTTGAAGAAAGGGAAGTCTATAGATGATTGTAATAATCATTCTTATCGGGTTCGTTTTTGCGATTATTGCCCCATGGTTAACCAGACAGTGGCGAAATGGTGCAGGTCTGATGTTAGCCATTTTGCCTTTTTTTCAAGTATGGTTTTTTATTACTCTTCTCATTACTCAGACTGAAGACCCACTTAAGATAAGCCTGCCTTGGAGCACTCTAATTGGATTACGTCTTTCATTCAATCTTGATGGGTTGGGTTTGCTATTTGCCGTATTGATCAGCGGAATTGGTTGCTTCATTACCATATATGCGAGTGGCTATTTAAAAGGAAATCAAGACCTGGGTCGCTTTTACTTCTGGCTTTTTGTTTTTATGACGGCAATGATCGGTTTAGTTCTAGCTGATAATTTGATACTGTTATTTGTTTTCTGGGAGTTAACAAGTCTAAGTTCTTTCTTCCTCATTGGTTTCAAACATGATGAACCTCGCTCTCGTGATGCTGCCTTGCAAGCTTTGCTGGTAACTGGTCTTGGAGGTCTTGCAATGCTGGCTGGGTTTGTGATGTTGGGAGAAGCCTGCGCAACTTATGAGATTTCCAGCATAATCTCTATGGATAACCTGATAAGAGAAAGCTCCCTTTACATTCCAGCATTATTGCTCATCCTGATAGGAGCGTTCACCAAATCAGCTCAATTCCCATTTCATTTCTGGCTACCCAATGCCATGGAAGCACCCACGCCTGTCAGTGCCTACCTGCATTCAGCGACAATGGTAAAGGCTGGAATTTATCTGATGGCACGCCTTCTTCCGGTTCTAGGAGGGACACCAGAGTGGCAGACCATTGTGATGGTAATTGGCGCAATCACAACAGCGGTTGGTGCTTATCTCGCGATCTCACAAACCGATCTTAAACGCTTGTTGGCTTATTCTACCGTCTCAGCCCTCGGGACGATGACCCTGCTGCTGGGAATGGGTGACAATCTGGCAATCAAGGCTGCCATTGCCTTCATTTTTGCCCACGCATTATATAAAGGTGCACTCTTTATGATTGCCGGGGCAGTTGACCATGAGACAGGTACGCGAGACATTCAAATCTTGGGTGGTCTGAGACATGCCATGCCCTTAACCACCTTATCAGCCACACTGGCTGGGCTTTCAATGGCTGGGGTACTGCCACTATTTGGTTTCATCGCAAAAGAAGTGTTGTATGAACGTTCGCTTCAGGCTGATACATGGGTTAGCGTGGTAGTAGTTTTTTCAGGGCTTGTAAATGTTATTGTCGCCTCCCTTGTGGTAATAACTCCCTTCTGGCGGAAAAACAAAACAACGCACGATCGACAAATTCAACATTCATATGAAGCACCACTCACAATGATTATCGGACCGCTCTCGTTGGCGTTATTTAGTTTTCTCACCGGTATATTTACCGGTGGAAGCGGAAAATTATTGGGTGGAGCAGTGAACGTGGTTGCGGGTCAAATTGTTGAGCTAAAATATGCACTATGGCATGGCATCAACCCGCCATTCATACTTAGTTTATTGACTCTATTCACTGGTATTGGTATCTATTTGATACTTCCACCTATACAAAAATTCCTACAAAAATTTGCAAAACTACCAGGACCTGAGAAGGCTTACCAATTTACCTGGAATAGTGTTCAGAAATTTGCCACACGAATTACATCCATCCTGCAAAGTGGTTATTTGAGAATTTACCTTTCAATCATCATGATTACTACCATTGGAGGGATTTGCCTGACGCTTCTGCTGAAAGGTGGTTGGCATCTGCCTGAGCAAATACTTGTTCCCCAATTCCATGAGATTGGGCTTGTTTTGATTATTCTCGTTGCTGCTTTGAACGTGACCATCTCAAAATCTCGTCTCTCGGCAGTAGCTTCGATGGGTGCCATTGGGTTCGGTATTGCATTGCTCTATTTACTTTATGGAGCGCCAGACCTTGCGATGACGCAATTCTTGATCGAATCACTCACAGTGATCCTGTTTGTCGTTGCGTTTTATCGCTTACCTCTCTTCTCAAAGTTAAGTTCCAATCGCGCCAGGGTAAGGGATATATTCATCTCCCTGTTTGTGGGTGGTTTGATGACTATTCTGGTGCTCTCGTCCATTGGCGCACAGGTTTTTCCTCCTATATCCAAGTTTTATTCCGAAAGCGCCTATCTCCTGGGACATGGGCGAAACGTGGTTAATGTAATACTGGTTGATTTCCGTGGAATTGATACCCTGGGCGAGATTACTGTTTTGGGTATTGCGGCGGTAGGTGTATTTGCTCTGCTGCGTTTGCGTGTTAAAAAAGGATCCCAGAAGGAGGTCAAATGAATACATTTATTCTCCGAGTTACAATCAAATACCTTCTACCATTATTATTGTTATTCGCCATTTACACCTTTTTACGGGGACATAATGAACCCGGCGGTGGATTTGCTGCCGGACTGATTGCTGCAGCCAGTTTATCGCTTTATACAATCGCTTTTGGCGCAACCCGTGCCAGGCAAGTCCTTGCAGTTGATCCCCGAATATTGATAGGATCAGGATTGCTGCTGGCACTTGTGAGTGGATTAGCTCCGGTATTGGCTGGAGAGCCCTTCTTAACCGGATTATGGTTCAAAATACCACTTCCTGGAGACATCACTTATGATATCGGAACTCCCTTCTTTTTTGATCTGGGAGTATTCCTGGCTGTCTGTGGTGTTACATTAACATTCATTTTTGTTTTTGAAGAGGAGATCTGATCATGGAAATCATCCTTGCAATAATGATCGGTGGTCTATATGCTGCAGCGGTTTACATGATCCTGCGTCGTAACCTTGTAAAGATATTGATCGGAATCGTGCTGCTAAGTCAGGCGACTAATATGCTAATTTTCACAAGCGCAGGGCTTACCCGTGGAAATTCTCCTGTAATTTTGCCCGGTGAAACGGTATTGAATCCACCCTATGCAGATCCTTTACCGCAAGCCTTCGTGCTCACTGCGATCGTCATCAGCTTTGGGGTTACTGCTTTCGCGCTTGCTATAGCATACAGGGCATATAAAAGTGTGAAAACAGATGATCTTGATATGATGCGTAGTGCAGCGCCTGGTGGTGAGGAAAGCGCATGAACAACCTGCTTGTGATGCCTATTCTAATCCCAATGCTCTTTGGGGTCTTAAGCTTGTTGGCTTATCGATCCATCAGAGTACAGAAAATATTAGGAGTCATTGGTACGATTTTCCTGTTGACCGTCAGCATTGCATTATTCATGAGCACGCTGAAGAACGGTTATCTTGTGCTTGAAATCGGATCCTGGCAAGCGCCTTACGGAATCACTCTCGTATCGGATATTTTTAGTGCCACGATGCAACTGCTTACCGGTATAGTGGGTCTGGCAGTGGGGTGGTATTCTTTATCCATGATAAACGAGGGGAGACATAAATTCGGCTATTTCTCTCTTTTTCATTTCCTGATGATGGGTGTAAATGGTGCATTTCTCACCGGTGACCTTTTTAACCTGTATGTTTGGTTTGAAGTGATGCTCATCTCCTCTTTCGTTTTAATGGCTTTAGGCGGTGAACGTGCTCAAATGGCTGGTGCCATAAAATATGTCACCATCAACTTATTCTCTTCAGCTCTATTCTTAGCTGCTCTGGGAATCTTGTATGGCATTGCCGGAACGGTAAATATGGCTGATTTAGCGGTAAAATTTTCTCAGGTTGAATCCGGGGCATCGCGAGCGCTTATATCCACCCTTTCTATTTTGTTCCTCGCAGTATTTGGCATTAAAGCAGCCATATTCCCACTCTTTTTCTGGCTTCCAGCATCTTATCATACTCCGCCGGCAGCCGTTGCTGCTATTTTCTCCGGTTTACTAACAAAAGTTGGCGTTTACGCGCTAATCAGGGTGTTTACACTGATCTTTCTCCAGGATACCACTTTTACTCATACAATAATCTTGATTCTAGCAAGCCTGACCATGCTAATTGGTGTGCTGGGTGCCATGTCACAAAATGACTTTAGACGAATCCTTTCTTTTCACATTGTCAGTCAGATAGGTTATATGCTCATGGGATTGGGTCTTTTTACCCCGCTTGCGTTGGCGGGTTCGGTTTTCTATATTTTTCATCACATCCTGGTTAAAACCAATCTTTTCCTGGTTAGCGGTATTGTGGAACAGTTGGGTAAAACCGCGGTACTCAAAAAACTCGGAGGATTGTACCGGAGCCAACCTGTTTTGTCCATCCTCTTTCTGGTTCCTGCCATGTCGTTGGCAGGAATTCCACCATTATCAGGTTTTTTTGCGAAATTCAACCTTATCAAAGCTGGTCTGATTGAGTCGCAGTATCTGGTTGTCGCAGTATCATTGCTGGTCAGTCTTTTCACCTTATTCTCAATGATCAAGATCTGGAATGAAGCCTTTTGGAAAACAACCCCAGAAGAAAATAACACTTCACAGGTCAAGCTTTGTAAATCAATGATTTTGCCTGTTGGTTTTCTCGCCCTTCTCACATTGTCCGTTGGGTTTGCAATTGAACCTGTTTTTGATGTGGCTATGCAGGCAGGAGTTCAACTGGTAGAGCCCGCAAGTTACATAAATGCGGTGCTTGGAGGAGTTCGATGAGTTTTTATATCATCGTCAATCTATTACTGACTTTGGCATGGGCAGCCTTTCTGGGAAGCTTTACACTTCCAAATCTTTTGGTCGGATTTGCATTAGGTTACATTGTTCTATTTCTATCCCGCCGAGCTTTGCCACAATCCAAGTACTTTGAGAAATTCCCAAAAGCCATCGGTTTCGTCCTCTTCTTTATCTGGGAGTTGTTGGTGGCAAGTATCAGGGTGGCGATAGACGTTCTTACTCCAAGACTATATATGCGCCCGCGAGTACTTGCATATCAAATGGAAGCGAGAACAGAAACGGAGATTGCTCTACTATCCAATCTCATTACACTAACGCCCGGTAGCTTGAGTCTGGATGTGTCTGCGGACCGATCCATTCTGTACATTCATGCTGTCTATGCCAAGGATGAGGAATTAGCCGTGAACGGACTGAGGCGATTGGAAAAGCGACTGTTAGATCTATTGCGTTAGTAAAAGGGCTTTTTATGATGATTAATATTATTTTTGGAACCCTCATACTCGGAATGTTTTTTTCTATGATCAGGTTACTTCGAGGACCATCCCTCCTTGATCGAGTTGTAGCTCTGGACTTGATGGCAATACAGGCAGTAGGAATGATTGCCTCTCATGCAGTTAAGTCCAATCAGTCCATATACCTCGATGTGGCGTTGGCTTTGGCGTTGATTGCCTTCTTAGGTACTATTGCATTCGCATACCATGTTAACAAAGGAAAATTACCGTGGAAAAAGTCTTGAGCGAAACAATGATGTTAATTGGTGCAATATTCATCCTTATTGCCTCTCTGGGCATTGTCCGTTTGCCAGACCTTTTTATGCGGATGCACAGTAATACAAAATCAGCCACACTGGGTGTCTTCTTTATGATGGTAGGACTTGCCATCCATTTCTCTAATTTCTCAATTTTTATCCGCGCCATATCTATCGTCCTATTTTTTATGATCACTGCCCCTGTAGCTGCTCAAGCCATAGCCAGTACCGCACACTTCTCTGGTGTTCCGTTATGGAGAGAAACGCTCAGTGATGCTTTAAAAGGTCAATATAGCCCTACTACCCACCAATTAGATCAATCCAATGAACATGATTCTTAATGGAAAAAATCTTCATTTCACTCATTCATGCAACCTCATACAACACATGCTTAATTAAGGCGATACTTTTCGGATTTCGGACAATCTAAGCGCAGGTTGGGAGAAGATATGATAGCAGATAGCGCTTTTTACCCGGAGGTCGTGAGTTCGAATCGCACCCCTGCTGCTAAAGTCAAACCAGAGCCTGACGGGTTCTGGTTTGACTTTAGCCTGGCGCACAGCGGTTGAGATTTTCTCAAAAAAGATACACTTATTTCTCTTTTTCTAGCATATTTCGTAGTCTGCCAGCAAGAGTCTTAATTACGGACATTGAGATACTGCTGTTACGTTCGAGTAGCTTAATAAAATCATCACCCTCTATAATCAAGAAGTTAGTTATATCCAGTGTTTTAATTGTTGCAGACCGACGTTGCTTTTCAATAATTGCCATCTCACCCAGAATCCCGCCCGTACCTATTTCATTGATTAACTTTCCGCCTTTGTATACCCCCACTTTTCCGTTGATAACGATATAAAGGCTTGTTCCTTCTTCTCCCTCGATAATTATGCTTTCTCCAGCGGGTATTTTTTTATACACCGATATCTTCTGAATTTGCTGCAGCGTAAAAATATCGAGATTGCTAAACATCGGTATGGATTTCAGGGAAATCAATTTCTCAATATTTTCAGTAAGCCTGGTTTCCAAGACTTCACCTCCTAAATATCTGTATATGGATTCGAGTAAAGTATTGTTGATGCTAACCATAAGCACTTCGTAATTAAAATCACCTTCTGCGAGTATTTCCTTGGAAGGTATCTCCGGAAATTCGGCGATGTTCCCAAATACAGACGACCACTCCATTTCATTATCCAGAGCAATTTTTTCAAGCGAGTTTTCGGTTCGAACACAATTTTCTTCGATGTGCTTGTATTCGACCACGACCGTCAAAAGTGTTCGTCTTAACCATTTGATTTCATCCAATAAAAGCTTCGCATTACTGAACCCCGCAGCAAGAATTTTGCTCTCTTCAATACCTAACCGCATTAAATATTCGAAAAGATGATTCAATTTTTCGCGGTATACACCCATACCATTTTGATCTAATCGGCAGGCAGCCAGAAGTGTAAGCGCAATAGGAATGGGATAGCTGATACCACTGAATGATTTAGCGATGGTCAATGGTTCATAATATTCACTTATCTTTTTCAAAAAATCATAGTTGTAATAATTGCTAAGGTGTTTCTTCAGATACCCCGAATTAATGTCATATTCCGCACATAATTCAATCATCTCCTCTAGCTCTGCCGGGTTCAGAAAAGTATTCTCTATAACCTCCACCAAATGTTTCCTGTTTGTATGATCCTCACGACCGATGAAAGAAGACATAATCTCCACGGCAAAGAGCCGGTCTTCTTTACGATCAGACCTCAGCAATGTATCTAATATATATGAATACTCATTCCGCTTGCCGTCGAACACATAAGCGAACATCCTTCTTGCTTCTTCATTCAGCTGAAAATTCCTCATGCAGTCCGCCCGTTCAAGAAGTTCTTCAAGTATTCCATGGTCTGTTATGTCGGGATAGTACAAAAACATCTTCCTTACAAGATACTCAGCCAGTGGGTCACTGCAATTTTCCACAACAAAAACAAGCAGTTGGTAGGGCAGGCTCCAGCTGAATATCTGATCAACGACAGCGAACTGTACTTCTAATGGGCCCGAAATGAATGCCGCTTTCGCAAGATCTTCTTTTCCGTCGAATTGAGCTCCGCGGATTAGTTCCAGGATAAGTAATTTGGCAATAGACGACCCCTCACTCATCTGGAACCGAAAATAGGGCAGAAGCTCCCGGAGTTCCTCCGTTCTTAGTGCTGATTTCAAATTCCCAACCATCGCGGAATCATCAAGAGCGTTCTGCATAAGCTGGATATTCCGCTGCTTCCTTTTACAAACAATGGTCAGGGTCAAATATATGACCACTAATATGGTATAGGCTGTGATGATGTCCCAGTCGAATGTATCTACCTGGCTTATTATTGCCATGCTTCCGACCAACAGAAGCAAAAGCAGAACACGGAAGCCTGTACCCTTATAGCGAATATCTGGTGGCAGGAGAAACATTTGCAGTGTCGTCTGAGCAGCAAACAGCAAAAAAATCGATTCTGATAGCCATGCAGCAGCAGATACGGTTCCGTTGTTCGGGAAAAATAACACCAGCGGTGTAAATATCAGCGCTACCGCGAGTATCGTTATTGTTTTTCGGCGAAACATCCTTAATGTATTCAGTATATGAAAAACCAGCAGAGCAAGCAGGCAGGCTAATCCCAAAGCGTTTAAAACAGTCCAAAAGATATTCGGTTGCCTGTTTTCAGAGAGTAAAATATGAATGCTTACCGAGACCAAATCTCCACATGTGCCAGATAAAATACCAAACAGCACAGCCGCAGCAGGAAGAATCAACAGGCTCAATATTCTGGATCGTTTTTCATTAGAGTGGAAAACACCTTGCATATTCCTTTTCAATAGAGCATCATCCTTTCAGATCATTTTCCGAAAAAACAATCAGTCCATCTGTCGTTCGGAAAGCTCTTTGAACCTGCCTGGGTAGGCAATCAGTTCATTGTATGAGCCTTCCTGTATGATTCGCCCGTTGTCCAATACAAATATCCTGTCTGCATTCATGATCGTGCTTAGCCTGTGCGCAATAACGAAGCGCGTAATTTTCAGCTTATCCAAGGTCTCCGTTGCTACAGCCTGTGTACTGTTATCCAGCGCGCTTGTCGCTTCGTCGAGAAATATTATCCGGGGTTTTCTAATAAGTGCCCTGGCAAGCAATATTCTTTGCCGTTGTCCGCCGGAGAGATTCCTTCCACCTTCGTTGAGAAATGTATGCATACCCATCGGCATCTCTTCTATATCCTTGTCCAGGCTTACCAGTCGCGCAGCTTCCCAGGCATCTTCTATAGACAGGTTGGATGCCCCGATAATATTCTTATAAATACTGTCCGACATAATCTGCGCGTTTTGAATTACTGTACCTATCCTGCCGCGAACCCTCTGTACATCCAATCCGGCAAGATCCATCCCGTCATAGAATATGGCACCGGATTGGGGCTGTTCAAAACCCAGAAGTAAACGCAGTATAGTGGATTTACCACTGCCCGATCCACCCACCAACGCTGCCATTTCGCCTTCCCGTATCTGGAAAGAAACATCATCAATAACATTCCTGCTGCTGCCAGGATAACGGAAAACCACATGGGAAAGTGAGATTTCCCCCTTGAGATTGCCAGGACTACTTTTGGAAGCGTCGACTTCCGGCATGGTTTCCAGGATGGGTCGCATCCTTTCATAATATGGCAGCGCTATAAGAAGACTGCCAAAAGCCCGCGATGTTTCACCCAGAGAAACCAGGATGGAATTTAATGCAGCGAACATCGCCAGGAACCTTCCAGTAGAAGCGTTCGGTTGCCCGAAATACACAGCTAAGTAGAATACGACGGTGGCAGCCATAGGAAACACAGATAGAATCACATCCATTTTTCCTGATTTGGAGTTTATTTCAGCTTCCATCCGCTTTACTTCGGAGAACGGTTTGTTCCATAGTGCAAAAGCAACGTTCTGCGATCCGGTGACAATAAACTTATGATACCCACGTATGAGCTGCACCATCAATCCATCCAGCTTACCGTTTTTTAGTGATTTTTCACTTACGGGTTTTTTTAAAATTTGAAAGAAACTTACCATCACGGTTAACAGGATGAGTATACAGGCAAGGATACTCAACCCTGTTATGGGGCTGTACAAAAATATGAGAGCAAGACTGAACACCGAAAAGATGCATGCCAGTAAAGCGTTGACCGTCAAGCCAGAAACAGTTTTACGTATTCTGGTGATTCCTGCCGCCCGGTTAGCCAGGTCGCCCGCAGAATAATTACGGAAGAATTCCGATGGGAGTTTTAATATCCTGTCCCAAAGTGCGCTTTCAAGATACATGTCAAGTTTCCCCTCCATCCGCAGGAGTGCGGAAGATCGGGTAATTTGAAATATAAAGGACTGAAATCCGGATAGGACCAGCAAGAAAATGATAAAGAAAAGCTGGCTGTACTGCCCCGCAGGTACGATATGGTCAAAAAGCACGCCAGTCATAAAAGGTGCAACAATTCCCAAAACACCACCCATTGCACCAGCCAGAAGTGTAAAAACCATATCTCGTTGCCAGGAGCACTTCAGACCGAAGCTAAGGAGCTGCTTTACGCTCACACGGTCTGAATCGAATGGAGCATAAAATGAGAAGGCATATTGATTGATCTGATCAGCAAGCGTGCGATTAACCATCGTGCCTCTACGGCTACCGGTGCGGTAAAGCCGGTAACGCCTGGGCGAGCTCGGTACCAGTGCAACAGGTTCTTCGTTTGTCCCAATAAAAGCAAGGAACGGACCGCCATCCTCCTTCCACCAATCTCCCTGAAGTCGCACCTGTCTTAAACGCAGCTTGAGCTTCCCGGCGGCATTGAGTACGGTAAGTTCCTCATCAGCATGTTCAAATATATCCGCACACCGGGTATCAGCTCCGAGGAAATCTGCAATTTTAAACAAGGCAGCATATACAGGATGTAAATCCGACCCTGCGTGCGTATCCCGGTCAGGTTGTTTTTTTATGCGGTTTTGAGATCGGCTCAGATTTTGCAAGTTGAAAATTCCTTAATTATTTTGGCTTCACACATTGGAAATAAGTTTGGAATATTCACCACCCTGTGCAAGCAGTTGAGCATGAGTGCCTCTTTCGACAACACAGCCATGATTAAGCACAATAATTTCGTCACAGTCCTTGATTGTACTGAGTCGATGGGCAATAATAACGGTAGAGCATTTCCGTTTCCTGATATTATCCATGATCTCCTTCTCGATCATGGGGTCCAGTGCGCTTGTTGCCTCATCAAGAACCAGGATCGTCGGATTTACAGAAAAGGCGCGGGCAATCTCGATACGCTGTTTTTCTCCACCACTGAAGCAATTTCCATTCTCAGTTAGCTCCAGGGCATATCCTTTCTCTCGCTCCAGTATTATGTTGTGAATACAGGCATCCCGCGCAGCGGACTCGAGAGCTGTGTCTGAAATCGAGGGATTCCACATTGTAATATTATCGTGCACCGTTCCTTGAAACAGGCTGATCTCCTGATCCACCAGTGAAAAAGACCACTGCAACGTCTCCTCCTCTACCTCCTCACGCTTCTTGCCGTCAAAAAGAATCTCGCCGGACCAGGGAGCATAAAGCCCCGCAATCAGCTTTGCAAGTGTGGATTTGCCACTGCCGCTGCCTCCAACGATTGCCACGTGAGCTCCTGGTTCAAGTGTCATATTGAAATTTTCGATCAGCGAGGGCTCCAACCTGCTGTATCCGAATGTAACATTTCTAAGTTCTATGTTCCCGCGTAGCCTTTTTCCGCTAACCGAACTTTCATGTGCCTTGCTGGGTTCTTTAGCTATTGGATAGTCATAAACGTCTTCGAGCCGCTCCAGATAGACCTTGAAATTTTGTATCACATCACCGAGGTTGACCAGATGGTTGATAGGGGTAATGAAGCTGGCGAGAAGACCTTGAAACGCGACCAACGTACCCAGCGTAATCTGGGATTCGATGACCTGCCATGCACCTAGTGCCAACACAGCCGTGGTATCCACAGCCGTGATGAATAATGGGATTGCAATAAGCATTTGTAATGTGGTCCCCATCCGCTGCTCGGTGTTTAAAAGCTTCGCCTGATAGCCTGCCCAGGTGGCAAAAAAGTCCATTTCCAGACCACCGGCTTTTATTGTTTCTATGATCTCCAGCCCCGATGTGCTGACGCCGTAGAATTTGCCTTCGTCTGATAAAAGCCTGCGCTGCTGATTGGTACGTTTGCGAGAGAGTGTTATTAGAAATATCAGATTCAAAAGAGCGATACCCGCGCCACAGAGCGCGAGCAATGGACTGTAGACGAACATCATCACAAGGAAGAATACTGCCATCATCAGGTCTAACATCGTTGAAGCAAGCCTGCCGGTAATGAGTTTGCTGACCGCATCGTTGTAAGAAACGCGTGAAGCGATGTCACCGGCGAAGCGCTGCATGAAGAATTCCAAAGGAAGCTGAAGCAAATGATGCAAAAATTTTTCTGAAAAATTGGTAGATATTTCGCATTCCAGCCTGTTCATCATTCGGCGTCTGACAAAAGAAGTAATTGCCTGGAATATAGCCACTAAAAGGAGTCCGATAAGAAAAGGCAATACCCAGCCGTCAATCCGTGTGGTCAGGATACGGTCAACGAAAAATTTTGAAAAATAAGGCGTAATCAATCCGGGAAAAACAAGAAGAAAACTTACCAAAAACAAAAAGGTAAGCGGCGAAGAAAGTCCTTGGAGGCATTTCGTCATTGAACTGAACAATGTCCTGGGTTTGCCGGACTTTTTGAAATCAGAAGATGGCTTAAACATCAGTGTAACCCCTGTGAAAGCCTCATCGAATTCTTTTTCTGTTACTTTATAGGGTCCGCTTGCTGGATCGTTTAGATAGACATAACCTCTACCAAAACCCTCCAACACAAGAAAGTGATTAAATTTCCAATGGATAATAGCCGGAAGCGGTATCGACTTCAATTCATCCGGCTCGTAACGGCAAGCCTTGACAATCAGACCATATTTTCGAGCCGCCTTGGCTATATTGCCGGCTTTGCTGCCGTCGCGTGAAACGCCACAGGAAACACGAAGCTCTTCCAGTGGTATGAATTTCCCCCAATAACCCAGGATGATAGCGAGTGATGCTGCCCCGCATTCTACCGCTTCCATTTGCATTATGGTGGGTGTTTTTGTGCGTTTGATGAATCTGTTTTGAAACAGTTTTTTTTCCACAGAGGCTTTTCGCATGATATCCTCTGTATTAGTCCGACAGGATCAACTGGATGGGATGATAACTCTCAATCGTAATCTGTATTTCGCAAGGCAAGCCGCTTGAATAGTCTATAGTCTGAGACTCGAAAGTTGGAAAGACTTGCGCTACCTTCTGTATCTCGCCGGCATCAAGTTCAATAACTGCTACGATATCTCCCGAACCTGCCTTCCAACCGGGCAGGCTCTCTTCTGTGATTGATCTCCCATCTAAAGTGAGCGTTGTTTCATCTACGGTTGAAACAGAAACGACCTTTCCTACCAGAGTTGCGTCTTTGCCGATGTCCAGCGTGATGTGCGCTTCCATTCCTGTTCGGACATTGCTTCCGTCCTCTGCGTCCAGAAAAGCTACGACCGATTCTGATGCGCCTGAGATCCCTGGAAGCAGCATGCCTTCCCCTTCAACCAGCCTTGCGATTTCCCCCAGACATGCCCATGCGACAGCAGCTAATACAAAAGCAAACAAGCAAATTAACGCAATCCAGTTTCTAGCAGGTACTACGTACATGACCTGATCCAGATTTTCAGGCGATGACAGTCGTTCTACAGCAATTTTTCGGAATATACTTTTTTCGTTCATTTCTTCTCGTTGTTAAGAATCTGTGTCTTATGTTTTCAGCGGTTCACGTTTCTGTAAATGATCGAGGCTTTTCTCTTGGTTATCCATCCCTCTGATCTCTATCAGGAGGGTTGATAGTCTTCAAGTATTTTGGGAAAAACTGCGTCTTGCTTTCAAGCAAAGAATCGAAACATACCAGAAGGTTCAAGTTTGGTATCATCCATGCTGGTAGAAAAAACGTAGCACTCAAAATCTTGGTCAAATTCACACACCAGAGCAAGGTTCTCTGCTATCATCTTCACATCAGGAAAAATTAACACTTGCCGCTCTCCATTTCTCAAAATAGCTGCTGGAAGAATGCAGTTATAATCACGTCTTCCGCAGGCATCACAAAGTCAATGTCAGTCATCCCTTGATAAGAACAATCGAATACTCCGTTGATGATAAGACACGCAAGCATCCTGTCTTGATCTGGAGAGATTGTGATTGGGATACTATCTCCCGGCGCATACTGACCAGCATTCATTGAGATGGTACCGCCACCCTGGCACGGTTGCATGAAGGTCAAGGAATAGGTGATCAATTCAAATTCGACGCTTAACGTGGTATCTGATGCTGGCATTGTAAATGTTATTGAAGTCTCTTCCCCAAGACTTGTGTCTAAGTTTCCGTTAACCAGCCATCCTGAAAGTTTATACCCGTTGTCAGGAATTGCCTCTGCTGAGATCTGCACTCCTGCCTCATAGGAACCCCCTTCTGCAATAAGAGCACCATTTTCAGGCTGGTTCACCGTAAGAGTATAAGTGGGTTCCGTGCTCGGGGTCTCTATAGGTGTTGTCGTAGACGTCTCAGTCGGTGTAGGAGTCGGGCTCGCAGTAAACTTTTCGGTAGGAATCGCAGTCGATGTATTGATTGGAATTGTGGTAGCAATTATTGTTAATGTTGCAGTCGACGTAC
>CAYRRA010000022.1:0-33549 GCA_964426355.1 uncultured Anaerolineaceae bacterium | reverse complement strand
GGCTGGTCTGAGAAGGTACTGGCAGCCGTTCCTCTTTTACTGGGTATTCTGCTCCTTTTCAAACTTTTCCCGCGCGTCTCGCAGGTGGGCAGCCTGCCCCTAGCTTACCTGGTGGGGATCGGTGCTGCATTGGCAGTGGGTGGGGCAGTGATGGGCACTCTCTTTGGGCAAATTAAAGGCACCGTTTCTTTCTTTGATTTTCAACTGGCGTATGAAGAAAGTGGTAATCTACTTTTCAAAATTTTAGAGGCACTGGTTCTCTTTGTTGGAACGGTGACTTCATTGATTTTTTTCCATTTCACCTCGCGTGTACGCCGCGCAGATGCGCCGCAAAAGCCAAAATGGCTTGAGCTGCTCTCCCGAACCGGTCAGATATTTATCGCCATCACTTTTGGCGCATTGTTTGCCGGTGTTTACCTTTCTGCGATTGCTGCATTGGTAGACCGCGTGGATTTCATTCGTGATGTCATTGTAAAACTGGTAGCGCTATGACCGTATCTATGATCGACGCCGAATCTTTGCTCGCCATTGACCTGGGAAGCATGTACACCAGGGCTTCTTTGTTTGATGTGGTGGATGGACGGTATCATTTCATCGCCACAGGTTCAGCATGCAGCACGGTAGATGCCCCATATTCGGATGCATCCGAAGGGGTTACCCATGCATTGCACGCACTGCAAGATGTCTGCGGGCGAAAATTGCTGACGCCGGAAGAGAATATCATCCTTCCATCGCAGGCGGATGGATCAGGCACAGACCGCATGGTCTTCACGCACTCTGCCGGACCGCAGTTGCGTATTGTGGTTGCCGGGCTGTTAAACGACGTATCACTGGCGAGTGCGTTAAACCTGGCAGAAACCCTACCCGCTGAGGTTGTCGAGCAGATCAGCCTCAACGACACCCGTTCCAGGGCGATGCAGGTGGACGCCATACTGGCTGCCAAAGCCGACCTGGTGATTCTTGCGGGCGGCACAGAAGCCGGCGCGAGCCGTTCGGTGTATGATCTGGTCGAGCTGGTTGCGTTAGCCTGCCAGGTGCTGCCCCAGGGCAACCGCCCGAGTGTGCTTTACTGCGGGAACCGGGCTTTGGGTAAGAACATCAAAGAATTTCTTGAAAAAATGACCCGAATCCGCCTGTCACCCAACCTGCGTCCCTCGATTGACCAGGAAAACCTCGGTCCAGCACAGGATGTTCTCGGTAAACTGGTGACCGAGACCCGCTTGAACCAAATTGGCGGTTTACAGGAATTGGTCAGTTTGTGCAGCGTCAACCCCATCCCCAGCGCGCATGCCTTTGGCAGAATGATCCGCTTCTTGAGCCAGCTCTATGACCCGCAGCGGGGTGTCATGGGCATCGACCTGGGTTCCAGTGCGTTGACGGTAGCGGCTGCGGTTTCGGGCAAGCTGGCACAAAAGGTATTTCCATTTGGCATCGGTGAAGCAATCCGCAATGTGATTGAGCAAAGCAGCCTGGCTGAGATCACGCAATGGCTGCCGATGGAAATTTCGGATGAAGAAGTGCGCGATGACCTGTGGCAGTTGAGCCTTTATCCGCATTGTCTTCCCACTACCTCTCAAACCCTGGCGATACAGCAGGCAGCAGCCCGCCAGGCTTTGCGGCTGGCATTGAAGCAAATACAGTCAGAGTCACCCGGTATGGTGATGAACTTTGAGCCTTTCCTGGCTTCTGGAGCTGCGCTAACACGTGCACCCAGCCCGATGAGCAGTATGTTAATGCTGTTGGATGGGATACAACCCGTTGGGGTGACCACATTTGTCCTGGATCAGAACAGCCTGATTGCTGGTTTGGGCGCCGCAGCGGAGATCAATTCGATCCTGCCGGTGCAGGTGCTTGAATCTGGCGCATTTTTAAACCTGGGCAGCGTTATTTCGCCTATCAGCAGCGCCCGCCCCGGCAGTGAAATCTTGCGGGTACGCCTTGAAAACGAGGACGGCAGCACTTCACGGTTTGAGGTGAAAAAGGGTACATTGTTGGCATTACCCTTGCAGCCTGGACAGAGTGCACGCATTCACCTTGAGGCGTTGCGCCGAACGGTGATTGACCCGCTTTCAAACAGTCGTACGGGCAGCTACCGGATCATCGGCGGTGCCTGCGGGGCAGTGATTGATGCCCGTGGTCGCCCGCTGGTTCTCCCAGTTGATGCGCAAAAGCGGCGCGATTTGCTGTTGAAATGGAGCAACGCCCTGGGTGTTTGAAATCTCGTTGAGGGCTGACGAGGATGTTTTGATGTTGTCGAAACACAGGCATGACAGGCAGTGCAATAGGAAAAAAGGTTGAGAGAAAAAACATGTTAGCACCGGTTACCCACATATTACCCCTCACACTTATCAGGCGAGCGCGCATGCTTTCCAGCCGCGGCAGTGTATTGGTGAGGGTAGGGCAGCAACTCAGCGCGGTGGACGTGGTGGCGGAAGAGCATCCTCGCGGGCGGCATTTACTCCTGGATGTGCCGTCTGCTTTGGGCATCAGCCGCAGCAAGTTTTCAAAAAGCATCATCACCCGCAAGGTGAATGAAAAACTGGCGGAAGGGGATATTATTGCGGAATACCGGAAGGTTTTCAACCGCGTGCTGCGCGCCCCTGTGGCGAGTGAAATTCTGATGATCAGCAACGGAATGGTTTTGCTGGAGTTGGAAGAGGAACCCGTTCAGCTCAAAGCAGGCTTTACCAGCACGGTGGTAGAGGTAATCCCGGATCGGGGGGTGATTCTGGAAGCAAGCGGTGCGCTCATCCAGGGGATATGGGGCAATAACCGGATTAATACGGGCTTGTTAACCCCGCTATCGGGTACCCCCTCCGGTGAACTGGCTGTTGACCGCCTGGATATCAGCCTGCGCGGAGCGATTGGGATGGCAGGTCACTGTTGTGATAAAACAGCTTTGCGGGCAGCCGCTGAACTACCTCTGCAAGGATTAATCCTGGGCAGTATGACCGCTGATTTAATGGAAACGGCGCTCAACCTGGAGATACCGGTGATTCTGCTGGAGGGCTTTGGTAAGATCCCGATCAACCAGGTTGCTTATAAGATATTGAGCACCAACGCAAAACGCGAGATATGCCTGAACGCTGCTGCGCTGGATCGCTATCTGGGCGAACGACCAGAAGCGCTCATCCCCCTGCCTGCAACCGCTGATTTTCCCCCTGAAACCGATGTATTTAAGTATGGTCAAACGGTGCGGATATTATGTAAGCCGCATTTGAGCACGATTGGCACATTGGAAGAAGTGATACACGAACCGGTTTTATTGGCAAACGGGCTTCGCTCCCGGGTGGCAAGCGTACGATTGGAAAACAATGAACGCGTTTCCATCCCATTTGCAAACCTGGAAGTTCTGGAATAATTCTATCGATGATGAATTTGATCAATGGAAGGAGAACCGCATATGACGGATCGGAATGATAACCCCTTTGATAGTATGGATGAAGAGTACCCTTTTGAAGATTTTGAAAGTGAAACCACTGCTTCCAGCAACACAAGTTCGACAGCTCCCCGGCAGCGAGCGCGTTCTGGGAACAAGAATTTCTGGATTGCCATAGGTGTCCTCGCATTGGTCTTTTTGGTGGTGGTTGCGGTGTTAATCGTCATCGCATTGAATGTGCTCCCAAAAACCCAGCAGGCACGGCTTGAGGAAGCAGCGTTGATTAACGCCCATAACACGGCTACCTCGCAAGCAGCCACGGATTACGCTTTAATCCAGGAGCAACAGGCAAAAGTAACAGAGACGCCTCTACCCACGAATACGGTTGAACCCTCATCCACACCCGTTGTGGTGCTGGCGACACAAACGAAGGAAGCCAGCCCGACGAAAGATGAGCGCGAGATTGGCGGACCTGTGGATGACCCGGGGCGCACCGCAACAGTTGCGGCGCTGCTCACACAGGCAGCAGGTGGCGGCACCGTTGTTGCCACCTCAGCCGGAGGGTTGACGGCAACCGCATTACCGCAGTCGGGTTTTGTGGAGGATGTAGGAATCCCCGGTTTGTTTGGGTTGGCGATTGCCTTAATTGTGGTCATTTTCCTGGTCAGGCGCCTGCGCACCTCTGGAACCGCCTGATCGATTAATCTATCATTCTGACCATAAAAAACCACCCCGTACGGGGCAGGTGAACTGCCTGTCTGCGTGCGGGGTGGTTCGAATTTGCGGGAGATTCTTTCTAGGTGATGCTGGCAGCAACTTGTTTCCCATATTCGATGAGGGCTTGCAGCATACCCTCAGAGCGCCCTTCTGCGTAAACGCGCAGCACCGGTTCGGTTCCAGATGGGCGGATGAGCAGCCATGAATCATCCGCCAGGATGTACTTGGCGCCGTCCAGCGTGCTGACTTCCGTAATGTGCTCGCCGCCGATGGCAGCAGGGGCTTCGTTTTTCAATCGTTCCACCATCGCTTTTTTGGAAACAGGGTGTTTCAGGCGCAAATCACGCCGGGCATAAAATGCCGGACCGACGTCTTTGAGCAGGTCATCCACCAGTTCATGCAGGGTGGCGCCGCTGCTAGCCACAATTTCAACCAGCAGCAACCCCATCAATACGCCATCGCCTTCAGGGATATGCCCTTTAAAGGAAATGCCGCCGGATTCCTCGCCGCCGATGAGGATTTCATCGTTAATCATATAATCCGAGATATGATTGAACCCAACCGGGGTCTCATAGATGGGTACGCCATAGCGGTTTGCAAGCCGGTCAAGCATCCGGCTGGTTGAAACGGTGCG
Organism: uncultured Anaerolineaceae bacterium; assembly: GCA_964426355.1. Lineage (GTDB taxonomy): Bacteria > Chloroflexota > Anaerolineae > Anaerolineales > Anaerolineaceae > JAJFTV01. The sequence continues at coordinate 28,819 of CAYRRA010000022.1, read as the reverse complement.
CACCACCGCGCCGCGCAAACCGCGTTTTTCTACCAGGTGTTTCAACGATAGTGCCATGATTTTGTGCGGGTCGACAAACGTACATCTCTCATCCATTGCGCCGATGCGGTCAGCATCGCCATCGGTTGCCAGACCCAGGTTGCCCAGCCCCATGCTGATTGCGCCAGCGAGCGCATCCAGGTAATGGGCAATCGGTTCGGGGTGTACGCCGCCAAAACCCGGGTTCAATTCATTGCGGATTTCGTGAACCTCGCAGCCAGTACCCTGGAGAATGCCGCGGATCACACCGCGCCCGGATCCGTACATCGAGTCAACGACCACGCGAGGCTTTCCTTCTGCGATGACATCGAAGTCAATCAGTTTGCGGAGGTGTTCATAATATGCCGGGATGGGGTTAAACCGGCGGATAAAATCCATCTCACGTGCCTGGTCATAATCCATTAAGTTTGGACCGCGACCACGCATTTCGTTGTCATTCAGATACACTTCCACCTGGCGGCATTGATCCGGTGAGGCAGAGCTGCCGAAAGCCGCCTTGAGCTTGACGCCATTGTAACGCGGTGCATTGTGTGAGGCTGTGATGACAATTCCTCCTACGGCGTTTAAATTGCGCACCGCGTATGAAATTGCAGGTGTGGGAGCGTCAGCCTGGCTGAGATACACCGTAAAGCCGTTGCCAGCCATCACACGGGCAATATCAATGGCATAGCGGTCCGAGAGGAAACGCGTGTCATAGCCCACCACCACCGTACGCGGGATAGGTTTGACCTGGCTGCCCCCGTTGTTCCACGTGTCGGTGGAGAGCGCGTCGGCAATAGCTTGCGCCACCAGCCGTAAATTGGTGAAGGTGAAGGTGTCTGAGATGACTGCGCGCCATCCATCGGTTCCAAAATTAATCGTCATATCATGCTCCTGGCAGTTTTATTCATAGTTTTTCGAACGGTTGATTATAACCGCGAATTTTTCAAGGTGATTTCAGGGTTTTGAGGTGGGAATACTGGTCTTGAGTAAGGCTTTAATAATCCAGCCTTCAACGCCATCCGTGGTGCGGATGAAAGTCCAGAGCACGCCATCGGCGAGCGGCTCTTCATGCCCGGGTACGATCTCAACCAGCACGCCGTTGAGGCGCGAAGTGATGATTACCCCGGCAGGAGCGTCTCGGATGACAGCGCCGGCTTCGCCATTTGCCTGGATGATCGCCCAGTACGGTGTCGGTTGCGGGCTGACGGTGAGGGTGGGTGTGTTGGTGGGGATCAGCGTTTTGGTCGGCGTGATGGTCGGTGTGGCAGATGGCGGCAGGCTGGCTGTGGGGGTGTGCGTGGCGGTAGCCGTGAGTGTGGGTGTGGTGGTGGGGGTGAAGGTGGGCAGCGCTACGCGCGCGGTAACCGCTGTGCCGTATCCGCTGACAATGATGACCGCGATGATACTGACGAGAATCAGGCTACTGCCCAGGGTGTAGCCAAAAATGGTACGCGGTCGTAAGCCGAGGATGGCAAATACCACCGTGCTGATGAGCGCAGCCCAAGCCAGGTGTACGATGAAAACAATCAACCCATCGGGGAATAAACCCGGTGTGCGCGTGCCCAAACCGTATCCGGCGACCCCGATGGGAAGGAAGAGTTCATAAGCCAGAGCCACACCCGGTATCAACGGGCGCTGTTGGGGGTTGCGGAAAAGCTGTATGGTGGAGAGGATTGCGCCAGTGGTGAGCACAAGCACATCCGCCCAATTGAAGCGTACATGCAGAAAGGTCTCTTCCAGTTGCATGCCTTGCCAGCTTCCGGTTGCCAGACCGGCAAATAATCCCAGGAGGAAGACCAATCCAATACCGGTTACCAAACCGCCCAGCGTACGCAAGAAAAAGCGCACCGAACCAAAGACTGATGCCAGTGCCAAGCCGATGACCGGGGATAGAAACGGGAAAATTAGTGCGGAAAGAACATAAAGGGGTGCCGCATCAAAGAGAATCGCGATGCCCAGCACCAACCCACCCAGGATGGCGAGCAGAAAGAAATCAAAGGATGGCGTGGTGACGTGTGCCAGTTTTTCCAGAAAAGCGGCTTTTTCGCTGTTGCTGCCGGGCAAGATCATGCGTTTTCGCCGCCGCTGGCGGGCGGGCGGCAGAGAACGTTCGTTTCCTTCGGGTAGGGGTTCACTGGTGGGAACGGTCATTGTCGTAAGGTTGCCACAATCCGTAAAGGTTTTTCGAGCAATTCCAGGGCGGCGTGAATGTCGGGCACCAGGATATCGGCTGCGTTGAGCGTTTTGATTGCCAATCCTTCGCGGGAGAGAATGCAAATTCCCAGCGCGGCTGCTGCCAGCATTTCGGCATCGTTCGCGCCCTGTCCAATGGCGATGACGCGCTCTGCTCCAAGCAAGCGGACGTATTCCGCTTTTTGGGCGGCTTCGCTTCCGGGTTTCAATCGTACGGCTTGCAGCCCCAGTGCTTTGTCAATTTCGTCCTGTTTGCCGTGTATATTGGCAGTGAGCAGGTGCAGAACCAGGCGGTCACGCAGGCGGGGCAGCGAACGGGTAAGACCCATGTGCAAAACCCCGTCTTCTGCCAGGGTTCCGTTGACATCGCAGACCAGGTGATCCAACTGCAACACACCGCGCCCCGGAATATTTAACTCGATCATGTGATTATTATAATATAGGTTGGGAAATCAGCTTTGGGAAGACTATTCCATATTGACAGGTAAAAAAGAAGGGTTATAATAATATTAACCGTTTAAAATATTTAAAATGATAAAAAAATGATGAATGATTTTGATTCCTTACCTACCTTTACCATTTCGGATGTGGAAACGTTAAAAGTCCTCAGCGATTCGCTACGCCTGGACATTTATCTGACCATCAGCGAACTCAACCGTAAAGGCATCCTCGCCACCGTCAAACAAGTCTCAGACGACTTAAATATCGCGCAGGCGAAACTGTATTATCACATTAAACTCCTCGAGAATCATCGTTTCATACAGGTAGCCGATACGCGCATTGTATCGGGTATTATTGAGAAACTGTATCATGTCACTGCGCAGCAGGTAGTCATTGATGAAGGGATTTTTTCCACCGAGAGCGGCAAAGAAGCCGCCTACCCGGTGCTTTCCAACGTGGTATCCGAAGTGCTGAAGAAAATCCAATCTATTTTGAACTACCCTGAGTATAAACGCCAGGAGCATTCCATCCTCATGGCGCATCAATACCTGCGATTGTCTCAGGAACAAATCGCTCGGTTTTCAGAACAGATGGGAAAAATGATGGAAAACTTCAAAAACGAAAATAAGGCGCGCAGAGCGGACGAACTTAAAGATTTCTCCTTCTTTTTCGTGCTTTACCCAGAAGAGGTAGCCAGCAGAGAAGAAAACACAAATGACAACCATTGAAACCTCTGCTGAAGATTTGCCAAAACGAATCACACCTCGCCAGGTGTTTTCGATCCGCAACTACCGCTACTTGTGGGGCGGACAGGTGATTTCCGACTTTGGCGACAGCATGACCCAACTCGCTTTGTTGCTCATCATCAACCGCCTGACCGGGTCGGTTTCGGCGATGGCAACGATGAGCATTGCCTTAATGCTTCCGCGCCTGTTGTTTGGCTTTATCGCCGGGGTTTACGTAGACCGTTTGAACCGCAAGCACCTCATGATCCTTTCCGACATCCTGCGCGGTTGTTTTGTGCTTGGTTTTTTGCTGGTTGATTCGCCGGATAAGCTCTGGCTTTTTTACCTGATCGGTTTTCTGCAAGGCAGCGTTGCCACCTTTTTCGAACCTGCTCGTTCTGCTCTGCTGCCCAATTTATTGCCCAGGGAGGGCTTGCTGGCGGCGAACTCGATTGCACAGACCAGCCAGACCATTTTTTACACGCTGGGTAGCGCCGCCGCCGGGGTGTTTATTGGGGCATTAGATAATTATGCTCCGATCTTTATCGTTAACTCCTGTACCTTCCTGGTTTCTGCGCTGTTGATTTCGCAAATTTGTCTTTCCAAACCACCGTTAGAAACGCCTCGCCGGTTGACCGGCAGTCTCTTCATGGCGCAGCTTGCTGAAGGTTTGCAACTTTCATTTGGCAACCGCCTTTTGGCGGGCACCATCGCCGCCATCAGCCTGACGATGCTTGGCATGGGGGCGGTCAATGTGCTCATGGTGCCGCTGTTGATTAACGACATTGGCATCCCGGAAACCTGGATGGGCGCAACCGGTGCCAGTCAAACCATCGGTATCATCCTCAGCGGTGCTTTAATCGCCAGCGTCGCGGCGAATTTCAAACCCACCCGCATGGTCATCCTGGGTTTAATTGGCTTTGGCATCAGTATGAGTACGATTTCTTTGGCAGAGAATATCTGGCACATCGTCTTGATTCAATTTATTTCCGCGTTTTTCATCCCTGCCATCACCGCACCCACCCAGACGATTTTGCAGGTGGCGGTAGCGGATCATCTGCGTGGACGGATTGGTGCAGCCCGAATGGTGCTGGTGATGATTGCCAACCTGACCTCAATGGGCTTGGCGGGTGTGCTGGCAGATACGCTGGGGGCGCGCAACGTGTTTATCATCAGCGGCGCCTGCGCAGTGCTGGGCGGCTTGGCTGCGGCACTGTTGTTCCGCGGTGCCAGTTTGCAATTGAACCAACCCAATCCATCTGAATCTTAATCTTTGGAGTGAAAAATATGAAAGCTGAATTGTTTCATTGTGAAATCCCTTTTGCCCCGATCCCTTTCCGCGCTGGTGGGGAGACGCATCTTGCCTATGAGGTCATGATCCATAATTGCAGCCGGTTCACGTGGGCGTTGGAGCAGGTTGAGGCTGTTTCGGGTCACACCTCCTCCAAGCCACTGCTTTCCTGGACAGGCAAGGAGATCGAAGCGAACAGCCGCATCATTCATACCGCTTTTCGTCCGCTGACCATCAAGAAACTCAAACCGAAAACTATCGCCTTTTTGTTTTTCTGGCTTTCCTTTAGGGGTGGAGAGCCAATCCCGCAAACACTGCATCATCAACTGCAACTGTCAAGCAAAACCGGCGGGCAGCAGGTTGGACACGTGAGCGTGCAGGTTCAGGCACGTTCGCCCATACTCATCGACCCGCCTTTGCGCGGGAAGGGCTGGGTGGCAGCCAACACCGCGTCGAACAACACCGGTCACCGGCGAGCTCCGCTCCGCTTTGATGACGTTTTTTACTTCCCCCAACGCTACGCCGTAGATTGGGTGCAGTTTGGACCGGATGGGTTGTTCTACCGGGGAGATCCCACCAAAAACGAGAACTGGTATTGTTATGGCGCAGATATTCACGCGGTGGCGGATGGCGTGGTGACCGAAGCCAAGGATGGCGTGATCGAAAATACCCCGCTTTGCGAGGAGATGGCGGTTGAAATCACACTTCAAACTGCTGCTGGCAATTACGTGATGATCGATCATGGCGATGAACAGTACGCTCTTTATGCGCACATGCTTCCCGGCAGCCTGCTGGTGAAACCCGGTGATCGGGTGAAAAGCGGCGATGTGATCGGTCGCCTGGGTAATTCTGGTAATTCGGATGCTCCTCATTTGCATTTTCATGTTGGGCAGCGCAATTTTCCGCTGGCAGCGCACGGTCTGCCGTACCATTTCAAATCGTACGAGCGGGCTGGCAACGCTGGTGATACCGAGAAGGTTGAGAAGATGTTGGAAACGGGCGAAAGCTGGGAAGCAGAAGGAGAACCGCAGCCGCGCTTCAATGAACACATGCAGGACAACGACGTTCTGAATTTTTTTGTGGTCGGTGAAAGGTAAAATCCAGGCGGGTATCAAACCCAAGCTAACGAGTTTTTTTAACAAGGAGACTTTTATGTTTACTCTTACCCCTTCTGAAGAGGAGCGCGCACAAAGGCTGCTGCGCGAGGCGTTCATCATCGATTCGTTGGGCGGTTACGATGAACCCACCGAAGAATACAAGCGTTATGTGGATGAATTGATTGCCAGAGATGTGGATTATATGACCATCTATGAACTGCTGGTAAAATTTGATTTTGAACACCCGATGGAATTGGGACCTGCCTGGCAAGAGGGGTTGCGCGCCAGCGGTATGACCGCGCTCAGCCTTACCATGGGTCCGTTCGGCAAAGAGATGTTCTCTTACCAGGCAGCCGTTAAAGACCTGGCTTTCTGGAATTACAAACTGGATATCATCCCACAACTGGTCAAGGTGCTTAAAGCTGCCGATATTGAGCGCGCAAAGAAAGAGGGGAAACTGGGGATGATCCTCAACTTTCAGAACACCACCCATATCGGCTCCGACCTGGACAACCTGGATTTCTTCTACCAGTTGGGCATCCGCCAGATTCAACTGACTTACAACGACCTGAACCTGGTCGGTTCAGGCTGTACAGAGCGCGTGGACTGCGGTTTGAGCCGCTTTGGTTTGAAGGTTATTGAACGGATGAACAGGCTGGGGATTCTGGTGGACGTCTCTCACTCCGGTTATCGCACTTCGCTGGATGCAATCGAGGCGTCTGCGGTGCCGGTGGCGTTCACGCACACCGTCTGCCGTGCTGTGTATGACCATGACCGCGGCAAGACCGATGACCAGATTGCTGCAATTGCTGCAAAGAATGGGTATATTGGCATTGCGTTGGTGCCCAACTTCATCACGGCTGACAGAGAAGCCACCGTTGAGCATTTTCTCGATCACGTAGACCATGCTGTCCAGGTGGCTGGCGCTGACAAGGTGGGTATCGGCACCGATTATGCCGAGCCATACGCGCCGTTGGGTGAGAAGATGAACCGCGAGGTGATTGCCAGCCTGGGTTTTGAAGCCAAACACGCCATCGATTTCAACCGCAAGACAACCGGTTACAGCAACTGGCGCGATTATATCAACCTGACGCGCGGGCTGGTGGCGCGCGGGTACAAGGATGAAGAGGTGAAGGGCATTCTGGGCGGCAACTTCCTGCGCATCTTTAGAGAGGTGGTTGGTTAGATTGTGGTGTGGGGGGCGTTTGCAGCCGGAAGGGTTTATCCTCCGGCGGATGAGGATGCGAAACGCCGCCGAAGGGGGATTTATGTTCTGCACCGCTGGGAGATAAATTCTCCCAGCTAACGGACAGCGCCGGATAAATCCGGCTTGGGCGCGCCAAACAACGCAGGTGTGCAGCCCCGCAGGGGCATAGTTTTGCAGCCGGAAGGGTTTATCCTCCGGCGGATGAGGAAACGAAACGCCGCCGAAGGGGGATTTATGTTCTGCACCGCTGGGAGATAAATTCTCCCAGCTAACAGACAGCAGGCTGCGCTGCTGTCCACATGTCTGTGGGCATACGCCTGGGTGGATTCCTCGCTGCGGAAAGCCTTCAGTCATCCCACAGCCAAATCAACTGGTGATAGAATAACCTCAGCGTTTCATCTCAATTTTTGTACGAGGAAAAACTGTGTCATACGCCAAGATAATTGCTGATCAGCTTCAAGTTAAGCCAACGCAGGTCCAGGCAGTCATCGACCTGCTGGAAGCCGAAAATACCATCCCGTTTATTGCACGTTACCGCAAAGAAGCTACCGGTAACCTTGACGAGGAACAAATTCGTCAGATCGAGAGCATCTCGGAGCGCTTGCGCAACCTGGATAAGCGCCGGAAAACGATCCTGGAGACCATCGAAGAACAGGGCAAGCTTACCGATGCTTTGCGAGCGATGATTCTTGCTGCGGGCACAATGACCGAACTGGAAGACCTTTACCAGCCGTACAAACCCAAACGGCAGACGCGCGCCAGCATTGCGCGCCAGAAAGGGCTGGCAAGACTTGCTGAAAGCATCCTGCGCCAGGGGCTAACCGGCAAAAAACCGGAAGAGATGGCGCTGCCGTATGTGAACGAAAATGTGCCGACGGTGGAAGAAGCGCTGTCTGGGGCGCGCGACATTGTCGCCGAGGTCATCAGCGACCACCCCGATGTGCGCCGCAGGGTGCGCGAGAAGGCGCTGGTGTGGGCTGTGCTACACAGCCAGAAGATCGAAGACGCAAAAGATGAGCGCCAGGTCTATGAGGCGTATTATGAATTTGCCTATCGGATTGAGCAGGTAAAACCACATCAAATCCTGGCGATCAACCGCGGGGAGAAGGAAAAGGTGCTGCGCGTGAAGGTGGAGATTGCCGAGCGCGACTGGCTGGAAACCATCCGCTCGCATTTTCATCCCAACCCCAAATCACCGCTCTTTGAACAGCTCAACCTGGCGATTGAAGATGCCGCCCAACGGCTGCTGCTGCCCGCGATTGAGCGCGATATCCGGGCGCACCTCACCGAAAAGGGCGAGCAGCAGGCGATCAGCGTTTTTGCCGCCAACCTGCGCGCTTTGCTGAACCAGCCGCCCCTGGCAAGTTATACAGTGATGGGGGTTGACCCCGGTTTTCGCACCGGCTGCAAAGTGGCTGTGGTGGATGAGACCGGGAAAGTACTTGCTACAAAGACTATCTTCCCCCACCCGCCCCAGGGCTTTAAGGAAGAGGCTTTGGATATTTTGCAAGGACTCGCCGAGCAGCATCATGTCACCCTGGTCTCGATTGGCAACGGGACAGCTTCGCGCGAAACCGAACAGCTTGTCGCAGAACTGGCGAAGAAGGTGCCCGGGTTGAGCTATGTCATTACCAATGAGGCGGGAGCCAGCGTTTACAGCGCCAGCCCGCTTGCCGGGAAAGAACTGCCCGATATGGATGTCTCCATGCGCGGCGCGGTCTCCATCGCCCGGCGCGTGCTAGACCCGCTGGCAGAGTTGGTTAAGATTGAACCGAAGTCGATCGGGGTGGGGATGTATCAGCACGATGTCAACCCGGGTACGTTGGATAACACATTGGGCGGGGTGGTTGAGAGCGTGGTGAACCAGGTAGGGGTTGAACTCAACAGCGCCTCCCCAGCACTCCTGACCTATGTCTCCGGTGTTGGGCAGGCGTTGGCGGAGCGGATCGTGGCGTATCGCGACCAGAATGGCGCATTCCAAAGCCGCGATGCGCTGCGCAAGGTGAGCGGTTTGGGACCGAAAGCCTTTGAGCAGTGCGCTGGTTTTCTGCGTATTCGCGGCGCCAGCAACCCGCTGGATTCCAGCGCAATCCACCCGGAGAGCTATCCTGTTGCAGTGCAAACATTAGAGCGCGCCGGCATCAGCATGCAGACGCCGCCCAAACAGCGCTCGGAAGCGTTGGATGAGTTGAAACGACAGGTGCCGGTCGAGCGGCTGGCTGCTGAACTGAATAGCGGCGTACCCACCCTGGAAGATATTTTCGAGCAGTTGGTGCGCCCCGGTCGTGACCCGCGCGAAGACCTGCCTGCGCCCATCCTGCGCAGTGATGTGCTCAAAATCGAAGACCTGAGCACAGGAATGCAGTTGAAGGGTACGGTGCGTAATGTGGTCGATTTCGGCGTTTTTGTGGATATCGGCGTCAAGAACGATGGCTTGCTTCACCGCACCCAGGTTCCGCCGGGGGTGCATCTCAGCGTGGGCGATATCATCCAGGTTGAGGTGACAAAAGTGGAGATAGAACGCGGGCGCATTTCGCTGAAGTATAAGGGATAGCGCATTGGATGCCTTGGTTTAGCTCATAAGGATATTTGAATCGAATAAAAAAAGATTCAAAGCACATTTAAATCTTGCGACCTGTTTGCGAGTATGATAGAATGCAAGTCCACGCATCGCAAAACCTTGTGGAGGGATGACCGAGTGGCCTATGGTGCCTGTCTTGAAAACAGGTGTGGGGCAACCCACCGGGGGTTCGAATCCCTCTCCCTCCGCCTGATAATGGTATAATGGTGCTGTGTGAACTTTGGGGAGGTGCCGGAGTGGACGATCGGGGCCGCCTGCTAAGTGGTTGTCGGGTTAAAAGCTCGACCGAGGGTTCGAATCCCTCCCTCCCCGCCTGAAAGTTCCCTAAACAAAAGCCAGCGAGAAATCGCGGGCTTTTGTTTTTTTTAACCCCTGCGCAGGTGCATGCGCTGGAAAAGCCAGACGCCCGCGCCGAAATAGAGCGCGGAGAGCAACGCCAGGGCGAGCAGTTCAAAGCTCACATCCGCCAGACCTGCGCCCAGGGTGAAAACTTTGTTGAGCGCGTTGACGGCGTGCGTGGGGGGCAGCAGGTCATACAGGCTGATGCTGTGCCCCAAAAACGTGAAGACCTCATGGCGCGGTAAGGGGAAGATCGCGCCGCTCAGGCACATGAAAAACCCCAATGGAAAATTGGCAATTACGAACGCCTGTGAAACGTTTTTCGAAAAACAAGCCACGATCATTCCAGCCCCGATGATGGAGAAACTGGTGACGATGCCGATGAGAATGGCGATCCAGAGCTGCCCCTGGCTGCGAAAACCGCAAGCCAGCGCAGTGGCAAAGGTGAGCAGCAGTTCGGCGGTGGCGACCAGGATCAGCCAGATGCTGGTGCCGCCCAGCAGGTCAAAAGCGTTCATGCGGCTGAGCTGCAATCGTTTCAGCTTGCCGCCCTCAATCTCGCGCGCAACCGTCATGGCAGCCTGGAAGACCATGATAATCACCGCAAAGATCAGCAAACCGGGTACGTACATCTCGAACTCGCTGCGCGCAGCCGACCCGCCCAGGGCATTTTCTACCAATTCGATGGGGCGCTGCTCGCCGCTCCATTGCAGGATCACCTGGTCGATGGCGGTGTAAGCCATCACCGCGCCGATGGTGTAATATGGGTTGGTCATGTCACCCAGGAAGACCATCTCTCCGCGGGCAGAAGCATCGCCGGATTGGACTGCCGCCAGCACGCTGGAGAAATCCGCCGGGATGGTGACCAGCAGCACAGCAGCGCGGTTACGCAGGTGTTCTTGCGCCTGTTGCAGGCTGTCGACCATTTTCACCTTGAGCAACGGGCTGCCGTTTTCATAGCTGAAGGTTTGCATTGCCGCAATCACCTCTTCGCCAGCCGATAAGATGCTGCCATCCGCTAATGCAGCCGGAATATCCTGGTTGAGCACCAGGATGGAGTAAGCGGTCGAACCCGTCCCGCCGGTGAACAGGTAGTACAGAAAAACGAAGAGCGGTGCAAAAGCCATGCTGAGTGCCAGCACCCACAGGTCTCTTTTTTGTTCACGGATGTTTTTCCGAAGAATACTCAACAAGCGCATCATCTGCCTCCTGACTTCACTCGCGCAGCCGCCTGCCGGTGAGGGCAATGAAAACATCCTCAAGCGTGTTGGCGCGCATCTGCATACCCATCACCGGAATGCCGTACCGTCCCAGTTTTTCCAGCACCCCAGGGATTTGTTCGATCATGCGGTGCGCCCGCAGTACCAGGTTTTTCTCTACGCAAGTGCATTCCAGCCCGGCATGGCGCAAGGCTGCCAGGAGAGCGTCCGAAACCACAGCGCTCACCTCCAGTTCGAGTACATCTCCCTTTCCCAATGCCGCTTTGAGATTTGCGGGCGTATCGAGCACCAGGAGGCGTCCGTGGTCGATAATCGCCACCCGGTCCGCCAGCCGTTCGGCTTCGTCCATGTTGTGCGTGGTGAGCAGGATGGTCTTGCGGCGCGCCATCGATTGGATGTAATCACGCACCAGAACACGGCTTTGCGGGTCCAGCCCGGCTTCCGGTTCGTCCAGTACCACAATCTCCGGGTCATGCACCAGCGCCAGCGCCAGGTTGAGCCGGCGCTGCATGCCCCCGGAGAGCTCCCCTGCCAGCTTGTTACGCTGGTCATACAAACTGAGCACTTCAAGCAGTTCGCAGCCGCGCTGTTTTGCCCGGCTGCGCGGCATGGAGTACATCTCACCGATGAACTCGACCTGTTCCATGCAGGTCAGTTTTTCCCAAAGAATGGTTTGCTGTGGACAAATTCCCACGCGCAGGTGAAGCGTCTTATCGCCGCTGCCCACCCTTTTTCCCTGGATCGTGATGTGCCCGCTGTCGGGTTTGAGCAAGCCGCAAATCATGTTGATGGTGGTGGTTTTCCCCGCCCCATTGGGTCCCAGCAGTCCAAAGATCTCGCCGGGCTGAATCTCCAGGCTGAGTTCATCCACTGCCAACCGGTTTCCATAGGATTTGGTCAGTTTCCAGGTTTGTAAAACGGGTTCAGTCATTTTTATCTCCGATCAAGGCACTGTCTGACCGTTTTGATTGAGCCATCCTTTTTCGACCCATTCGAGCAGGGCTGTTACGGCTCGCTCAAAGGGCATACCGTCCGTTCCGATCTGGAAATAGTCATCCAGATAGGGCAAGAGATGGCTGTCACCCAGGGTGACGGTCAGCACGTGCAGCAGGCGTGCGGCAGCGGGGATATCTACATCTTGGCGGAGCTCACCGCGCGCGGCAGCATTTTGCAGCAATATTTCCATCAGGCGGCGCATCTTTTCGCCAACCGGGCGAACGATGGCTCGCAGTTCGTCTGAATTGTTCTGATAAGCCGCCCGCCCGAAGAAACGAATCAGGTTGATCTCGGTCTGCCCCCATTGGATGCCGTAAGAAAGATAAGATTGCAGGGCATCACGCAGCGGTAATTCCTGTAAGTACGGCAGTGTCAGGTCAAAGAGGTCAGACATATAGCGTGAACACATTTCAACGGCAAAGGTCAACAGGCAATCACGACCTGGAAAGTACTGGTAGAGTGAACCAACCGAGACCCCTGCCTTGTCTGCGATATCCTTGATACGGATGTGAGCCGACTCTTTACTGACTGCCTCGAACATAATGGATTGTAAAATGAGTTTTTGGCGTTCCGGGTCTAACCGGCGAAAGGTGCGTGTGATAACCCCGCTGCGCTCAAGTTCCAGTAAGTGGTTGAAATACTTTGTCCAATCTGAAAACATTGTGTGAACCTGAATTTATTTAATATGAATATATATTCATATTATACCAGCTTTCAAACGATGAACAGGTAAAAAAAATTAATCCTTTTTTTACAGGTTATTTACTTTAATATCATCCTTACCGGATGGATTTCTTTTTATAATTGGGGGCGGTGGTCGATATCGTTCTTTGATAATAGCAGTTTTATTACCTCAAGCTTTGGTTGTTTTCTGTAATCATTTTATTTGTTTACAAATCGGTTCTTTGCCTTGAGGGGATCAAGTTCTCGACCCAAAATTCTAATAACGTTTGTTTTTTTTGAAAATACTGGTATTGCATCTTTAGGAACCATTATGTGAAATAGGGAGATTAATAGCATGAGCAATGATAAAAGTAAATCTGTGTTCAGTGTTTTCAAAAAAGTGTTTTCCTTTTTGAAAAAGGGCGAAGGAAAAGCTCAACCGTTTGAAAAGTCAGGTAAGGAAGGCGGAAAAAATGGGGGAAGAGTTATTTTCAGGTCCTTGCAAGCCAGGCTTCTTATTTTCTTTCTTGCCCTGTCACTGATTCCATTGATCATTGCGGTGGTCATCATATTAGTTCGAGTGCAAACCGCTCTGTCGGATGAGGCGTTGGCAAAGCTTAACGTCGCAGAGGAACTGAAGGCTGAGCGTATGGCGGTCTACTTTGAAGAGATGGAAGGCAGCATGAGTACACTGGCTGAAACCATCAGCTCACTGGAGTATGTGGGTGCGCAAAAACAAACCGCATTGATGAATTCCAGGAAGGATCAACTGGTTGTTTTCTATAAAAATCTCATCACACGTGTCAATGCAGCCAAAGACAACCCGGATTTACTTGCGACAGTTGGTGAACTGACAGCTCCACCTTCTGAAGAAGGCGAGGGAGTTGGTGAGACGGGAAAATCATCCATCACGACCAAGACTGACCTTTTGATGAAAATCATCCTCAGCCAAAATAACTGGGATGACCTGGTCTTAATCGATACAGAGGGTGTTATTCTCTATTCGGCGAATATGCCGGAACTCATCGGAAAAGATATTCCTGACAGCGAGCTTGCTGATACCAGCCTGGGTAAGGGGTTTGCAGCCGCACTGGAAATGACCGCGAAACAAATATCTTACCCACCGGCTTTTGGCGACTTTTTCCCTTATCCAACCGTCGATGACCCACCGGCTGCTTTTATCGTTGCACAGATTCGCGATAACCTGTCCAAAATCAAAGGGTATGTTGCTTTCCAGGTTGCATACGATGATATCAAGGCAATTCTGAACGACCGCAGTGGGATGGGGACAAGCGGAGAATTTTGCCTGGCAGGAAACGTTGGAGGTGAAAATCTATACCGCAGTAACTGTCTCAAGGACAACAGTTCATTTGGGGATGCGGCAAATGGGCTCGAAATTCAACACGTTTTGGCGGGCGAATCTGGTTCGTTGATCACCAGTAATGCCAATAATCAGCGCTTCCTGACCACCTACACGCGTTTAGATATCAGCGGTATGAATTGGGGTATCCTTGCCAATATGGAGTTGATTGAGGTCATTGACTTACGATCCAATCAGTCTCTGGTGGCAAAGGAAGGTGGTGAGACGGATAGCACCAGTTCCGCCGGTTATTTTGACCAGTACATTGAGGGAACTGAGTTCAAGGATTTGATGCTGATCGATGCAAGTGGGTTTATTTTCTACAGCGTCAAACAAGGGACAGAGTATAACACCAATATTTTAACGGGAGAGTACAGCGATACCAACCTGGCTGGGTTGGTTGAGGAAGTGCTAACAACAAAGCAATTTGGCTTTGCTGATTTTGAGGCGTATGCACCGGGCGGGGGAGATCAGGCGGCATTTCTCGCTAAACCGATCCTGGAAAATGGAAAAGTATCCATAGTCGTTGCCCTTCAATTGACCAAGAGCGGCATTAACCAAATCGTCCAGGCACGATCTGGTATGGGTGAAACGGGTGAGTCTTTCCTGGTCAGCCTGGATGGACAGGGTAACCCGGTACTGCGCAGTGATATGACAATTACTGGCGACGGGGAATACATCCTCGGATATGATTTATCTGAGATGTCCACAGAATACATTGAAAAGAGCCTTAACGGTGAAAGCGGTTCTGGTATTTTCCGAAATGCTTTTGGCAACGAGGTGATTGCGTTTTATCAGCCATTGGATGTATTTGACACTCAGTGGGGGATCATATCGACCATCGATGTAGCTGAGGCGCGTGCACCAGCGACCCGATTGCTATTGCTTTCGATTGCAATTTTGGCGGGTGCGGTACTGACCGTGGTTGTTGTGGCACTGTTAATCTCCCGTACCATTTCCAAACCGGTTGTAAAGGTTGCTTCGATGGCGCGGTTAATTGCCACTGAGGACCTTCCCAAGCTGGTCGAGGAGTTCCACGCACTGGCAAATGGCGACCTGACCCGTACGCTGGAATTTAGCGCACAAGAGATTGAGGTCAGTGGGGCGGATGAAATCAGCCTGATGGCAAACGGGTTCAACGGGATGGTCATGCGATTGCGCGAAGCCAAAGAAGCCTTTATGGATATGACAGCTACCTTGCGGAATCTAATTTCTCAAGTTGCTGAAAGCGCAAACCGCCTGAGTGAATCTTCAAGCCAGTTAAGCGAATCCGCACGGCATTCCGGGTTAGCCTCGAGCCAGATTGCAACCATCATCACACAGGTAACCCAGGGCACTGCCACACAGGCGGAATCGGTTAATCACACCATCCAATCTGTGGAGCAGATGGGTCATGCAATTGACGGCGTGGCGCGCGGCGCACAGGAACAGGCTGTTTCAGTTGGTAAGACTTCCGAAATTACCATGCAGTTGAATGATGCCATTCAGAACGTCGCCGCAAACGCTGTTGATCAATCGGATGAAGCGGCTGAAACTGTGAAAATCGTTGAGAAAAGCGCTGAAACCGTACAAAAAACCATCGAAGGAATGCGCACCATCAAAGAACGCGTCGATTTTTCCTCAAAGAAAGTACAGGAAATGGGTGATCGCTCAAAGCAAATTGGCGCGATTGTGGAGACAATTGAAGATATTGCCTCTCAAACAAATCTGCTTGCACTCAATGCTGCCATCGAAGCCGCTCGCGCAGGCGAGCACGGAAAAGGCTTTGCCGTGGTCGCAGATGAGGTACGCAAGCTGGCAGAGAAATCAGCTCAGGCTACCCGCGAAATCTCCCAACTCGTGGTCAATATTGAGGCAACAGTTTCTCAAGCGATTGGCGCGATGAAAAATAGCGCCGATGAGGTGGAAAAAGGGGTTACGCTGGCAGCGCAAGCCGACAGTGCATTGGAAGGGATCAAAACAGCAACCGAGAGCAGTCGTGAATCCGGCATGGATATTGCCGCAGCGGCAAACAAAATGCGATCTCTTGCCGAGGAGATGATTAACGCAATGAATTCAGTTTCTGCCGTGGTTGAGGAGAACACCGCAGCCACTGAGCAGATGTCGGCGTTTTCCAGCGAGGTAAGCAGTTCGACTGAAAATATCGCTGCTATCAGTGAAGAGAATTCCGCCTCCATGGAAGAAGTCTCCGCTTCTGTTGAGGAAATGAATGCCCAGGTGGAAGACGTAAATCATTCTGCGGGTGCTTTGGCGGACATGGCACAGGGATTGCAGGAACTGGTGGCTCAGTTTAAAATTAGCAGCAACGGAACTGGTGATATCAAAAAAGAGCTAGATTTATAGAAGTACAACTGGTTTGATAACTACTAATCTGCCCTTTGTGAGTTTTACTAGAGGGCAGATTTGTTTTATCTCAGGAGACGAAATGGACGATTTGTTGTTGAAAGAGGCATTATTGCGTTTTACCGGCAGGTCACTCGAAACACAGAAATTGACCGGCGGGACTGTGTCTCGGATCTATGCGTACAGCTTTGAAGGGCGAGACATGGTATTGCGGCTTGTCCCGCCTGAGGTCGGCTTGCAACATGCTGATGTGCAATCCATTTTGCACTGGATGCAGTTTCTCGCTGATGGAGGTTTGGCGGTGCCACGCCCGCAGTCCTCCAGGGAGCAGCGCCTGGTTGAGAGCATCCAATTTGGTGACCAGACCTGGCTTGCATCGGTGGTGGAAAGAGCGCGCGGCGTGCGCGCGGAGACCCTGCCGTTTGATGCCTGGGATGATTCACTGATCGAGGAGCTGGGAAGGGTAATTGGAAAGTTACACGCACTTTCCAGGATGTATCAAACACCGCAAGGCTATCCGCAGCGACCGCAATGGTATGAGATCAGCATGAATTACAACCCCATTGAAGAGTGGGAGGGTGTAGAAGAATCGATCCGCCAGCGTTACGAACAAGCCCTTGAACACATCAACTTATTGCCGCGTGAGACTGAACGGTATGGTCTCATCCACGCGGATGTGCAATGTGCAAACTTCTTTGTCGATCTCGAAGGGAGAAAGATCACACTTTTTGATTTCGATGACTGCTGCAATGGCTGGTATATGATGGATATTGCCTTACCTCTGCTGGATTTGTTGGTTCTTTACCCGGGGATGGATAGAAGCAACTTTGCCCGACACATTTTGGAATGCATTACAAAGGGTTATCGTTCTGAAAATATCCTACCAGAGCACAGCTTGCGCGAGCTGCCTGTTTTCTTAAAGCTGCTGGAAACTGCATTGTATGCTCAGGTGCATGCGTATGCAGCGCAGTGCGCGGCTGATTCGTGGGTGGGAAAATTTTTGGCAGGTCGAAAAGCCAATATCGAAAACGACCTGCCGTTTGTTGAACTGGATTTGTGACTGTACTTAATGTGCCAGGTCGCTGCGGTTGACCAATGTACCGTTGATGTGCGCGGCAAGCATTTCTTCGATGTCATCGATATCGGTCAGGATGATTTGGATGCCGAGGCTCTCTAAACTGCGTACGGCTCCCATCCCCATTCCTCCACCGATGACGACCTGGCAGTCAGCAATCACTTCGGTCATGCTCACGTGTTTCTGGTGTGATGCGTCATCCATGCCATGCTGCACGCCTGGCTGTTCAGCGTGTGCTGCGCTGGAGAAATGCATGTGTCCCATTTTGTCGCGCATTTCACGCCCGGTCACTTTGCCGTCCTCAATAATGACGACCAGGTAATGCCTGGCGCGTCCGAAATGTTTGCAGATTGTCTTTCCATCATCGGTTATGACTGCAATTTTCATACATACTCCTCGGTGAATGGGTGTTAAATTGCCCAGTTTTTGATTGTTCTTTCCGTAATGATAACACAAACGAGTTGCTTTGATTTAAATAATTGTGCCAGGGCAATTGCTTCTAAATTGGTTTTATAGATCGAATGACATTCGATTGCGGTCAATTTGAGACAGAAGTTCGCCTGACTGGATACCGTATCACTAAAACCAGTGTAGAATTTAATCGTACCAACTGAAATGGAGGAAGATGGAAAAGATATTATTGGATACCGATATTGGCTCTGATATTGATGATGCCGTTTGCCTGGCATATTTGCTTGCAAAGCCCGATTGTGACCTGCTGGGGATCACCACCGTGACCGGCGCGGTTCAGCAGCGCGCAATGTTGTGCAGTGCAATGTGCAAAGCCGCCGGGAAGGATATTCCGATCTTTCCTGGTGCAGCCGAACCGCTTATAATCCCGCAACTGCAGCCGGCTGTTCCCCAGGCAGAAGCGTTGCCCGATTGGGCGCATGAAACCCGTTTTCCACAGGGCAGTGCTGTTGAGTTTTTACGTCAGACCATCCATTCGCATCCCGGTGAGGTGACGTTGCTGGCGATCGGTCCGCTGACAAACGTTGCGCTGCTTTTCTCCGTCGATCCGCAAATCCCCGCGCTGCTTAAACGCCTGGTTTTGATGTGTGGGCGCTTTACCTGGCAAATACCGGATGCCTGGGAAACCGAATGGAATGCTAAACTAGATCCTCACGCAGCAGACATTGTTTATCGGGCTACTGTGCCGGTGCATCGCTCGGTCGGGTTGGACGTCACCCTGCAGGTGCGCATGCCCGCCGATGAGGTTCGCCGTCATTTTTCTGCACCATTGCTCCAACCTGTGCGTGCCTTTGCTCAATCCTGGTTTCAAAATGTTCCTGAGTTAATCTTTCATGATCCACTGGCAGCCGCCTGCATTTTTGATGAAGACATCTGCCAGTTCACCGCAGGGCAGGTCTCCATTGACCTGGCGGAACGACCCGGGTTGACCCAGTGGCATTCCGGTGTTGAAAACAGCAGGCATGAAGTTGCGCTGCATGTGAACCCTCAAAGTTTCTTTGATGAATTCTTCGGCGTGTTTTAACGCTGATGTCATTGCGGATGGAACAGGTAGTTTTACATTCCGTTCGCCAGATTGTTTTTTTCAAAATCCGTAAGAACCAACAGGGAGTAAAACATGAATATTAAGAACATGATTGATGAAGCCCGCGGCATTATGCAGCATCATATCCAGCTAAAACCCGGTGATGTGGGACGTTACGTTCTATTGCCCGGAGACCCTGGTCGGAGCCAAAAAATCGCCAAATATTTCGATAAGCCTAAACTGGTGGCGCAGAACCGTGAATACACCACCTACAGCGGTTTTTTGCTGGGTGAAAAGGTGTCTGTAGTATCCACCGGCATCGGCTGTCCATCGACTGCCATTGCACTGGAAGAGCTGATTCGTATCGGCGCAGATACCTTCATCCGCGTGGGTACATCTGGCGGGATGCAGCCGGGGATTGAGAGCGGCGATATCGCCATCCTGACCGGAGCGATCCGCGATGAAGGCACTACTTTGCACTATATGCCGCCCGAATTTCCCGCTGTGGCAGACCTGGACATCATCCAGGCTTTGCGCGAGGGAGCTGAACGCCTGAAGATGAAATATCACCTGGGGGTTTCCCAATCAAAAGACTCTTTTTACGGCGAGTGGAACCCGGATGAGATGCCCGTGGCTGATCGCTTGAAAAACCGATGGAAAGCCTGGGTGGATGGCGGTGCAGTTTGCTCCGAGATGGAAGCCTCAGCAATCTTTGTCATTTCCAGCATTCGCCGCAAGCGCGCCGGCGGAGCTATGCTTATGATGAAAATTCCTGAGAAAATCCCCACCAATCCATTGGAAATCATCAAGTTGACAAAGGGTTTCGATGAGGACCGCGTGATCAAGGTTGCCGTGGAGGGCTTGAAGGTGCTGATCGAGCGTGATCGGAAATCGTAAAAGAGGTTACGAGTAAAACCGGAAGTACACCGGTTGCCAATTTTGGTGAACTGCAACTTTTCAGCTCAATTCACGTTATATTAGTTGAGGTTATGCTAACTCGTTCATTACCACGGGAAGGCGATCCAATATGCTTTTTATAACTGATTATTCAAAAACCACTTTTCTGAAGAAACAGAATTTTTGTCTGCCGGAACCGGTGGAACCGCATTCATCTCTTTTTGTCGAGCTCCAAAAAAGCATTTATGCTGCGCTGGAATGTTACTCCAATGTTCATCGGGGAAGTGGACAGTTTTCGCAGGCATCCACTTTTCTTTATGAACAGGCTCGCAGAAAAATATCTAACTGGATGGGTTTGGATGAAGACAACTATACGGTGATTTTCTGCACGCCGCGGCGCATGAAAGGTTACATCCGCCAGCTTGAAAGGGGAGATTTCAGGTTTGTCACCAGTGAAGAAATCGGTTTGGCGTTGGGTGTGTGTGCGCTTGCGGTCAAGAAAACCGCTCTACGAAAAATCCGAAAAATGGATACTGGCGGCGGCGCGGTTCGGCTGGTTTCACGAAGGTGGACGGTCTGGGCAGATGCCCCCGAAAGACTTGAAGCGGGCACGCCGGCGGTGATCAACATATTGGGGTTTGTCCGGGCACTCTGGTTGTTAAAGGAAAATGGATACGAGCGATTTGATGTGAACCCAACAACCCCCCTGCTTGATGTGGATGAGATTTTGTTTTCAGATACGCTTCCCTCAGGTGGGATGGAATTGCTGCAGACCTTACGCAGTAGCCTGGTAGGGAAAAACTTGCTGGTTCCCTGCAACACCGGAGAAACCCGTTATACGAACCTGGATAATGCAGCCAGCACCCCCACATTTGAAGCGGTGTGGCAAAGCGCACGCCTGGCACTGCTGCAACCGATCACAATTCAACAGTCGCTTATTCGTACAGTCAAGGAAATTTGCGCGGATTACCTGGATACCTCGCTGTCTGAATATGAGGTTGTTTTTGTGAATAATACAACCGAGGCGCTCAACCTGGCTGCAGAATTGCAGCCCGATGCCGCCAGAGGTGAGAAGCGGGTGATAATAAACACTTTGTTGGAACATCACTCCAACGAATTACCCTGGCGTGAAGTACCAGAGGTGGAGATTATTCGTGTCGGAATAGACACGGAAGGTTTTGTTGACCTGCATGCGATGGAAGAATACCTCAGTACCTTTCAGCAAGAGCGGGAAGGGGCAGGAAAACGTATCTGTCTTGTTGCGATGAATGCGGCATCCAACGTGTTGGGCACATATACACCTCTCGATGCAGTCAGTGCACTGGCACACCGCGCTGGCGCATCAATACTGGTGGACGCAGCCCAACTGGTGGCACACCGTCCTTGCTCTTTGCGCAGTAACAAAATCGATTTTTTTGCTTTTTCCGGGCATAAAATCTATGCTCCCTTTGGTTGTGGTGTCTTGCTTGTGCGCAAAGAAATTTTCCTAAACAACCCCAAAGCGGCGAAAATTCTTGAAGGTGCGAAAAAATCCGGTGAAGAGAATGTGATGGGCATTGCTGCCCTGGGGAAAGCCTTGCTGCTGTTAAAACGAATTGGGATGGAGAACATTGCCGCCGAAGAAAGCCGGTTAACGGGCAGATTGTTGGAAGGCTTAGCAAAAACAGGCGCTCAGGTGTTTGGAGTGCAGGGGACCACGTCTGAGCGTTTTAATGAGAAAGGACCAGTGGTGACATTTCACCTGCCGGAAATACCGCATAACCTGGTTGTGCGTGAACTGGCAGATACAGGCGCGATTGGCGTGCGCGATGGTTGTTTTTGTGCGCATCTGCTTGGCAAACACCTGATGCGCATTCACCCACTACGAGAACGGCTGGCTGATCTGGGTGTTTTGCTTTTCCCGCACTCAAGCGGCGACATCTTACCGGGTATGATCCGCGTCAGTATTGGTCTGGAAAATGATGCAGAGGATATCGATCACTTCCTGCGTGTGTTGGAGGTGATTTGCTCACGCCACCGAACAATTGTCGACCGGTGGATTGCAACGCATTATAACGGTACACCTTTTGCTGAAGACTGGATGCAATCCCATGCGCAGAGTGATTTTTTACAAGTAATGTTGGAACGCGTGTTGGGTTCAAGCCGGGTTCCTTAGACAGGCACATATCTGGATATGTTCTCCCGTGGAAAATTTCTTCATCGGGATTGAAAATCTGCTTTCTCCAATCATTTGCTCCTTCATATCCCGAATCCTTAATAAAATCTGCAGCTTGTAACGATTCTGTACTTATGCTAAACTTGTTTCTAGTGCAAAATTTGTGCATTTTATTGATTTTACTGCGAGAAGATTTCGCTGCTCGTATTTGACTCCCTGGATCATCATCGGGTCGGAAAGAGGAGATCATGCTAAAGCGATACCCCTGGTTGTTTGTTGGAATCCTGGTGACCGGCATTGCCCTGGTTGCTTTATGTATCAAACCTCTCCTTGCCCTGGCGGAGGGCGAACCCCCCGCGCCGGAAGAGGTTGTACTTTCCGATGCACCCGTTTCAGAGGAAAGCGTTGCACCACCTGTCGAAACACTGCCAGAAACGACGGAACCCGCTGAAAGTGCGTTGATAGGAGAGACCTCTGTACCCCAGGAAACGATAGCCAGTAAAGAACCTGCCTCGACGGATGAGCCGCCTGTGAGCAACGAAGAGGAAACACAGGCAACGGCGATGCCAGAAGAAACTGCCACGCAGGAAGTGAGCACCGAGGTAGCAGCAACTGAAGATGCCGCCACGCAGGAAACCGAAACAGCAGAGGTGGATGCTACCGAAGAAACACCGCAGGTTGAATCGCCGGGTGTCCAAACCGGTGCACCCGCCAGCGAACCTGCCGGTGGCGAAGAAGCTGGTGTGGAAGAGACAGCAGGCGAGGAAGCTGTGAACACGGCAGAAGCCACCAGCGTAGAAACAACCATGTCATACTCCGACCCGTACATAGACCGCACGGATGGGCGCTATCGCTTCATGCCGGTGGGCGGCTGCGCTGCTTACGGCGGCGTGAGCGCTTATTGCATTGAATCGGGCACACCCCTGCAAGCTGCCATCGATGCCGCTTATGATGGAGAGGTGATTAATGTGGAGACCGGCACCTATAACGAGCAGGTGGAGGTTGCCAATACAACCCTCACCCTGCGCGGTTGGGGTAACCCGGTCATCTCTGCACCCACCACGCTGACTGCATCCGGGTCAATCTATGCACTCGTGTATGCCAACAACGCCACGCTGAACATCCAGGGCTTCATCATTAATAATTCACAGGCAACGGAAGGAGACGATGGCACAACCAACACGCTCTATTCGATTTATTACCTCAATTCCGGCGGACTGGTCGCCGGCAACACGATTATCAGCAATGCCGGTACCGATGACAAAACGTATGCTGTCTATGTGGAGAATGCCGATGGGCAGGAACGGGATGTGACCGTAACGAATAACACCATCGTCAACTATACCCAGGGCGGCGTTTATACTGAGGGCGTAAACCTGAACACCAGCATCACCTACAATCAGTTCAACAATACGGCTCCCCCGGCAAATGGCAGCGCAGCCATTCACGTACAGGATGCCGCCGGTAGTTTTATCCACGCAAATACCATTAGCGGGAACCATGTGCAGGGTATTGAACTGCTCGATTCGGATGGTCATGTCGTCACATACAATACAATTTCTGGCGCGTCGGAGAACGGTATTCTTTTGCTGAACAGCAGCGGAAACATTATCCAACTGAATATCATCACGAATGTAGACGAAAACGCCGATTCCAGCGCAATCCGTATTGACCAGGATTCGGATGAGAATGTTATTATCCAGAATACCCTGCAGTACAACAGTATCGCTGTGTTGATTTTAAACGGCTCGGATGAAACCTTCATCACCCAGAACCGCATCAGCAAGAATGAGGTTGGGGTGCAGGTGGCGGCAGATTTGGGTGAAGATGAACCCGTCAATACCAGCCTGTACTGGAACATCCTTACTGGCAACACCATTGATGTATCCAACCTGACCAGTGACACCCTCTATGCGGCTTACAACTGGTGGGGCTGCGCGGCGGGTTTGCCATATTGTGGCGTCATCGAAGGTAATGTGAATACCGGTTACCCGCTGGCTTATGACCCTGACCCGGATTTTGATATGGTCTTTATCCCCTGGGATAACTGCCCGTATGTTTACAATCCTAATCAACTAGACAGCGATTATGACGGTATCGGTGATGCGTGCGATGAGAATAAGCGCACTTATAAAATCGAAGCGGTTGATGAAGAAGAGAACATCAAGAAGTTCAGTTATTCGCTCGATAAAAGTATCGATACTGAACTGGTGTTGGTCGATACGGATGAAAACCAGGTGGAAACGGAACTGGCAAAAATCCTTTATGCAAAGACAATTGGTCCGGAGAACGCTTTGGTGAGCTTTGAACAGGTGCTTGAAAGTACCTTGCCCAAGCCATTAAAAGAGGACGTGCTCTTCCTGGGTCCAGCTTTTACGCTGACTGCCACCAAAGAGGATGGTTCACGCCTGGATGAGTTAAATGGCGATATGGAAATCCGCTGGGTGCTTACGGCTGACTATACCCCCCCCGAAGGGTACAAACTGGCGGTTCACTACTTTGATACGGACACCTATTATTGGATTACCGAAAAATGGCAGGAAATTGAGATAGAGTGGGATCAGACGCAAGGCATTGTGCTGGCAAAATCGGATTTACAGGGCACATACGCGCTTGTCCTGGTGCCTGCGCGTTAAGGAGCACATTTGGAACGCAGATTTACGGTACAGCTCGTTATTGCACTAGTATTCTTAGTCGTATCCGGTGTCGTCGTTGCGTTTTTGGTGATGCGTGGCGGAAGTGGTTTTCTCAGCAAGTTTGGTCAGGAAGACCGCTGCTCGGCTGAAAATATGGCTGCTGAAGCAGAAATCATCGCCGCACAGGTACACCATTTTGAAGATGTCAAGTTTGTCGCCATCCTCACCAGCCGCGAGCAGTTGGTTACGCCCATTTTGAAATTACAGGATATCCGTTACGAGGCAGAGGCATTGGAAATGCCTGATTGCCTTGTGGCGTTGGAAAAAACAGCGATCAATTACATGAATTCGGTCATTGTCTATATGTCGCATCACATGGCGGGTTTCGACTCAGAACAGGTGCGCACAGAGTTTCAGTACAGCGAAGAACTGCTGGCGGCTTACAGGGCAGAATATGCGCGCGTAACCGGTAAAACGTTTGAATCCCCTGCGGGCGAAGTTACCCCTGCTCCATGATGTTTTCTACGGCTTGAAAGTATCCACTTTAAAGCGATAATGGATACAGAGTGGATATTGGGATTTTGTAAAAAAATCGCTAATATTAGATAACACTATTTTTATCACCCAACTTTATAGGAAATTAGCTACCCTTCATTTGGGTATGTTTTCACTTGTGTGGATTAATTTGCCGCGCTGATTTCCATCCATAAAAAAAAATTTAACCAGAAGAAAAACTGAAATGCAAGGAATCCCTCAACGCAAAGCAATAAATGCAGATTTTAAAATAGATGAACTTGCACGAAGTGCTGAGCCATTCTTTCCCGACCATAAAATTAGTGTTTCGCTAACCAATTACCGATTTCTGAAGACGGATAAGGAAATCTCTGCATACACTCTGACCCTATATGCCTGGAGGTGAATTTAATTGAGACGCCTGGATAGTCTGTGAATTGGTTTGATCTTGTTATCACAAAAGGAGCAAAAAATGAGGAAATGGTTTGTAATAATTTGTCTTACGATGCTGATTGCATTGATATTCGCATCGTGTGCACCAAAAGCAGAAACACCAGCAGTGGTTGAGCAAACTGCCCCCGAAGCAGAAGAGAGCAGTGAAGATTCTGCCGTTCCACAAACGGATACCTCTGGTGCTGCTGCTGAAGAATCAGAAGCTGAAGCAGAAGAAGCCCCGGTGGTCATTATGGCTGCCAACTTGACTGGGATCGTCACTTTCGATCCTTTGACGATGTGTGAGCAGCTTGCAACGATGCTGTTTTCGCTAACTTACGAGTCATTGGTGAACATTGACCCCAATGATTATGGCAATGTAGTTCCATACCTGGCAGAGAGTTGGGAAGTATCTGAAGATCAGCGAACTTACACGCTACATCTTTTCCCCAATGCCACATTTGCCTCCGGCAATCCGGTTACTGCTGAAGATGTGAAATTTTCCTTTGACCGCTCGCGCAAAGATTCTGCCACTTGTTATGGTAGTTATCTGTCAGTGGTGGAGGATGTGACCGTGGTTGATGATCTTACCGTTCAGATCACGACAAAAGAACCTGACGCTGCATTTCTGATACTTCTCTCTACTTCTGGTTTTGCCATTGTGGAAAAAGAAGCGGCTATGGCGCATGGTGCTACCGATACGCTGGAACAGGATGATACTGCAAAAGACTGGTTTGATCAGAACTCACCTGGTACTGGACCATATATCCTGACCAAGTGGGAGCCCAATGCTGAAGTTATTTATGAGGCAAATAAAAACTGGTGGGGGGGGACGCCGCCCCTCAGCCGGTTTATCGTCAAACATGTTGAGGATCCCACCCTTGCAGTGCAGATGTTGCAGACTGGTGGAGTAGATTTGATCCCGTGGTTGGATTTTGACCTCATCAACACGGTAAAGGCAGACAGTAATCTTTCAATCTCTGCCAGTGATGACATCATCACCTATTACTTGGCGATGAATATGGATCCGGAAATATCGGAATTAAGCGCAAACAAACTGATACGGCAGGCAGTTGCAGCGGCAATCGATAAAGACGAGATCATCGAAACGATTTTCCAGGGATATGCATCGCGGGCTCCTACCATCATCTCAGCGGGTATGCTTGGCGTGAAGACCGAAGATGCCCAACCGCGTGATGTTGAACTGGCGCGTTCCCTGTTGGCAGAGGCGGGCTATGAAAATGGTATTGATATTGATTTGTACTATTTTAGTACCCCTCCCGAATGGAGTATGGTCGCCACCGTTATCCAGAGCGACCTGGCAGAAGTGGGGATTAACGTGGAATTGAAACCCACAGAGCCATCGGTTTTGCGCTCAGAGTTGGGTGCGGGAAGTATTCCGTTCGCACTTGCTAGTTGGGGACCGGATACTCCTGATCCAACCCAGTTGACAGATATTTTCTGCTACTCCGATTCGGTGATTGCAACCCGTTTCAATGTCAGTATGCCTGAGGCAGAGCTGCTTTGTGATCAATTGCATACCGAATTTGATCTTGATGAGCGTGCTCGGCTTGTGGAAGAGATCACGACCGTCTTCAACGATTACATGGCATACACTCAGCTTTACAGCAAGCAGTTCGTATTTGCTCACTCCAACAAGGTGTCGGCGGTTTACCTGCCGGGTCGTTTCATGGATCTTTCCAAGACTACAAAACAATAGAACTTCGTTTCATCGGTGGAGAGGGAAAAACCCTCTCCCCATTAAATTCATCTTCGTTAATCATCAGTGGGCAGGAGGGGAGAAAAAGCCGCAATGTTTGACAAACAGACAGGAGTGTTTCATCATAAAATGGTGAAGAGTAATGTTGAAGACAATAATGATCCATTCATTTGGGTAACTCCAACCATGAATTCTTTTTTTTGATCCGTCTGCAACCTTTAAGGATTTCAGGAACAGATAATGAATATCTTCACGTTTCTAGTGCGCAGATTATTGTTGATGGTTCCATTAACCGTTGGTATCACATTTGTGCTTTTTTCGATTTCCCGTCTGGTTCCGGTAGATCCCATCACGGTCATCCTGCCTGAAAAAGCCTTGAAAGACCCTGTGGCTGTTGAAGCGGCGCGTGAAAAATGGGGTTTGAATAAAACACCCATTGAACAATACGTGGCTTATCTGATGAACTTATTAAAAGGGGATATGGGCACCTCTTTTGTCACCAAACGTTCAGTGATTCAGGATATCACCTACTATTTTCCAGCGACAATCGAATTGGGTATGTGTGCGATGCTGTTTGCTGGTATCGTCGGTTTACCACTGGGTATTGCCGCAGCATTAAAACCCGGTAAATTGGTCGATCAAATTTGCAGGATTGTGGCAATCCTGGGCGCTTCCATGCCGCCATTTTGGTCTGGCTTGTTGGTGCTCTATTTCTTTAACTATAAATTACGCATCCTACCTGGACCGGGCAGGATTGACAGTCTGTTAACCTCACCTGAACCGGTTACACGCTTGTTTATGGTCGACTCATTGCTCAGCGGAGATATGCAGCTGTTTTGGAACACTGTTGCGCACTTGATCTTGCCTTCCATTATTTTGGGGTGGTTCACCCTGGCTTTAATCACCCGCATCACCCGTTCTTCTTTGTTGGAAACATTACAAATGGATTATATCCGCACCGCACGGGCGAAGGGTTTAAAAGAAAGGGTTGTGGTCATCAGGCATGCGATGAGAAACTCATTGATCCCGTTGATTACGGTATTCGGGTTGAGTTTTGCCAACCTGCTCACCGGAGCTATTGCCACCGAAACGATTTTTTCCTGGCCCGGGATTGGGCATTATGCGGTACTGGCATCCACTTCACTGGATTACCCGGCATTGATGGGTACAACACTGATCATTGCCCTTGTGTATATGGGTGCCAACCTGGTTGTTGATCTTTTTTATGCGCTTATTGATCCCCGAATTCGAGAGGCATGAGTACCATGACGATAAATACTGGTGCGATTTTATTAAAAAAATCTGAAGACCCCTGGGCAAGAAGGTTAAGATCCATCATTAGCAATCCATTGGCGATGATCGGCTTTGGCTGTATCGGTCTATGGCTGCTGGTTGCCATATTTGCCGGTCAGATTTCCC